>NZ_JAWJEJ010000002.1:327229-654458 GCF_032911445.1 Sphingomonas sp. HF-S4
CGTCGCGGTCTCGCCCCTGCTGGAAGGCGAGGTCGACATCGACCAACGTCTCTTCCTCGCTGCGCCGTCCGAAGTTCCGGGTCAGCCGGATGAGGACATGGCCGGCGCCGTTGGGGTTGATCCGGTCGGCGTCATACCCGTTGATCCGCACCTCGTATGCACCCTGCGGTGCGCGGCGGATGGCATATTCCTCGGGGCCGTAGCCGTCGGTCATGTCGTTCGAGATCTGTCCGCCTGCGCTGCTCAGCTGATCGCCGTAGAAGACGCGCTCGCCATTCGGCTCGTTGACCCACAGGTCGATATCGGCGTCGTCGGCGACCCATTCGATGACGATCCGCACATCGGTATCGAGCAGCGCGACGAGCCGCGGGTCGAGCGTCCAGCGCCCGCCCACTGCCTCGATATCGGGGACCAGCGCGTTGGCGTTCATCAGCGCGATCACTTCGAACCCGTCGAAATCGTCCGATGCCGGGTTCAGCGCCGCATCGGTGAGCAAGGCGAAGGCGCGCTCCAGATCGGCGCGTCCCGCCGCGCCGCGGCTGCGCCCGCGCGCCGCGAGCGCGAGCGCCAGATCGCGCGCGGGCTGCGGGCGGAACTCGGCATTGGCCGCCGCGATATGCTCGGCGAGCTCGATCGCGCGGTCGTGCGCCTTGTCGCGCTCGAGCCGGAAGGCGACGATCTGCCGCGTCTCGTCATCGGCCTGCGGCAGTTCGAGTGCCGAGAGCAGCAGCGACTCCCCGGTTGCGGTGTCGCCCTTGCGCCGGAACCATTCGGCGACGTCGAAATAGAAGCTCGGCACCGATCCAAAGGCGCGTTCCTGCTCGGCGAGCACCGTCAGCCGCTGCGCCGGCGCCGCTGCGTTGAGCGCGAGGATATAGGGGCGCTTGGCGATCAGGTCGGCAAGATCGACCTTGACTGCGGTGTCGACGGTCGCGCGCTCGGCCCGCGCGACCGGAACGTCGCGGAGCCGGGCCGCCGTCACGATCGCTTCGCTCACGTCATCGGCCGCGAGCCCTGCCGACTCGCTCGCCACTTGGGCGCGCGTCCCGGTGACCATGACCGCGCGGTCTTCGTCGCTCGGGCTGTGCGCCGGCGCGGGCTCGGATACCGGGGGCGGGGAGGGGGCCATGGCCATTGGCGCGGGCACCGCCATCGGCTCCGGCCGGGGCTTGGGGCGAGCCGACGCAACGAAGCGCCGCTTCCACCAGTCCTTGCGCTCGGCCCAGCGCTCGAGCACTTGCTCGAAGCGCTCGCGCTTGTCGTCGAGCGCCGCTTCGTCGGCATCCTGCTTCGATTCGCGGTACTGGCCCATCCACTCGGCGTCGAAGCCCGGCGGCGGCGCGATGCCGGCGCGGAGATACTGGTCGGGTCGTTCGAGCACGAGCAGCGACATCGCCGGCCCGGCGACCTGGTAGCGCCGCGCGAACGCGACCATCGCCTGGTGCCGCGCGGGATCATCGCCGAGGATCTGGACCTGCTGCGCCGCCCAGAGCGCGCCCGGCGCGTCCGCGGACACCGTCGCGCCCGCCGCATAACTGCGCTCGCTGCCGTCGCTCAGCCGCACGCGCACCCCGCCGCGATCGGGCATCGGGCCGACGATCTGCCATGCGCCCGCGCCGGCGGGAAGCGTGCGAAACGCGATGCGGCGCCCGGCCGAATCGCGTATTGCGGTCACGCCCGCTGTCGGCTGCGCGAGCGCGGCGACCGCCTCCGCCACCTTGCCGTCGGAGACGCGTACCAGCGGTCCCCGCGCGATGCGGCCGAGCCGCGCGCCATCGGCCTTGGGCGAGGCGGTCAGCAGCGCCAGCGGGCAATCGGCGGCGAATTCGGCGCCACGGTCGATCGTCACGAGCCCGTCGGAGACCAGCACGCAGCGGCGCGCCGGGGGGAGCGAGAGCGCGTCGAGCCCGGCGAAGGACGTCGCGCCGCGATAGGTCACGCCGTCGAGCATTTTACGTAGCGCCGCTGCATCGGGATGCATCGTCCACTGCGGCCGGTCGCTCGCGAAGGTGATCAGGTCGATCGCATCGGGCGTGGTCGTATCGGCCAGCCGCGCGAGCACTTCCGCCTCGAGGTCGCGCCGATCGTCGCGGTGCGAGAGCGAGCGATCCCAATAGATGCGCAGCCGTCCGCCGGTCGGGCGCGCCGCGCCTGCGGGGGCGGTGTCGCTGATCGCGAAGAAGCTTTCGCCGCTCGCATGCCGCGTGACGAGCATCGGCGCGGCGAGCGTGCCGCCGGCGATCTCGAGCCCGCCCTGCAGCCGTTTCCGGTCGCCGCCCGCATTGCCGCGCCACTGCGCGCCTTGCTTCGCGAGCGTCACCGTCTCGCCCGCGAACCGCACGCTCGGCGCGGCGGCAAAGCCGTCGACCGTCACGGTCAGCGACACCTTGCCGATCGTCCCCTCGCGCGACAGCGGCAGCACGATCCCGCGCATCGGATCGAACGGCGCCGCGAAGGTCACGCGGAAGCGCCGTGGATGCGCGCGATCGATCGGATAGATGCGCGTGGTGAAGCGGTTCCCCGAAACCTCGGCGAGCCCGGGATCGATCCCGGCGCGCACTTCATCCTCGTAGAGGTTGCGCGCCTTGGGCTGTTCGAGCAGCTGCCCCGGGATCATCGCGTCGCCGACGCTCAGCGCATAGCCGGTGACCACCGCATCGGCGGGCAACGCCAGCGCCAGCCTGGCCTCGAAATTCTCGTCCTCTTGCGGATCGGCGCTGAGCAGCAGCTCGAGCGTGACATCGGCGGTTCGCCCGGTGACGTGCGCGCTGACCAGCACCTCGTCGATCCGCAGGTGCTTCGCGACATCCTCACCGTCATCGGTGCGGATGCCGCGCTCCGCCTCGGACAAGCTCGGGTTGGTCTGCGCCATTGCCGGGGCGGGCAGCAGCCAAAGCCCGATCGCCAGCGAGATCGTCGCGCGCCACCCCATTGCTTCCCCCCTCATTCGGCGGAGAGACTGACCCAGCACGGTCCGCGGCGCAACGACAAACCGCTGGCGCGCGCGGCGCGGCGCGCCCATTTTGGTGCGGCACGATCGGGAGCGCAGGCATGGCATTGGTGGAACTGGGGCGCTTCGATCGGCAGGAAGCCTATATCGTCTAGGGCCGGCTAGAGAGCGAAGGCATTATGAGCTTCGTGTTCGATGCCGGGACCAGCATCGCTGACGGCAGCTACCTGCTGATCCCGGTGCGCGTCATGGTCGACGACGAGGACCTGGCCGCCGCGAAGGGAATGCTCGAACCCTAGGCTGTATCGACATTCAGCCCCACCTATCCTCTCCCCTTGATAGGGGAGAGGATAGCGAAGCTTGGCAGCTTGCTGCCTAGCGTAGCTTGGAGAGGGGTAGAGCGGCGCGAAGCGCCGCGCGGCTTCTTCGAAGCCGCACCCCCTCACCCAGCTCCGACTAAGCCTCTGCTTCGCAGAGACTAAGTCTGCGCAACCCTCTCCCCCTTGCAGGGGGCGAGGGAAGATAGGCTGAATGTCGATACCAGCCTAGCGGCGTCCCACCGGGCCGTGGAAATCGGCCTCGACCACGCCTAGCCGCCAGCCCGGGGGCACGGCGTCGGCGCCGGTATCGCCCGCCTTGCGCGCGGTATCGAGCTCGACGATCTTGCCGAAGCCGTCGCGGTCGGCGACCGGGCCGGTCTGGACGATCCGCAGCACCTGGCCGTTGGCGGGTGCGAAGGCGAGATGGGCATAGCCGAGCTGGCGTTCGGTCTCGCCTTCCCAGATCGTCCGCCCATCGAGCGTGATCCGCAGCGGATAGCTGCGCGAGCGCCAGCCGACGAGCTTCAAGTCGATCTCACTGAGCGTCACCGGCCCGGCAAAGCGATATTCGATCCACGCGGTCTCGCGCCGGCCGTCGCTGGTCCAGCGCGACAGCTCGTTGTCGTCGGTGCTGTTGCCGGCTTCGGCCTGGTTCGATCCCGCGACTACGCTCGCCGGCGTGCGCGTGATACGGCTTGGCACGAACGCGGGGCCCTTCGGCGTCGGCCCGCGGGTCAGCAGCCCGGGCTGGTGATCTTCGGGAAAGTCGCCGGAGAGGCCATTATTTGCCGGGCCCGCCGCCACCGTCGGCAGGGTCAGCGTCGCGGACTTGAGGCCCGCCGCCGTCGCGGTCACCCGCACTGTCCCGCGCTGCGTCCCGGCGCGCAGCAGCACGCGATTGACCCCCGCCTCGACCGGGAGCTTCTGCGAGAGGATGTAATTGTCCTCGCCGCGCGCGGTCCCGGCATAATGCGTGGTCTGGTCGGCGCCCGCAGGCTTGGTCGGCGCTGCCGGACCTTCGGCAACCGCCGAGCGCGGCGCGCCCGAGCTGTCGCCCTGCGCGATCCCGCCGCGCCATTCGGCCGGCCCGTCGAGCGTGAAGGCGACCTGGTCGTTCGCGGTCGGCACCCGCCGCCCCTGCGCATCGACCACCTCGACATCGACCAGCGCCACGTCCGCTCCGTCCATCACGAAGCCGCGCGGCGAGACATGCGGAGTCAGCCGCAGCGCCACCGGCGCGCCGACGGTCTCGAGCACATGCTCGGACCTGTGCCCGCCCGCATGCGTCGCCACCGCGCGCAGCGTTCCCGGTGCCCAGGGCACATCCTTCCAGGTGAAGAGGAAGCCGCTGCTCTTCGTCCCCTTGCCCAGCGACCGGCCGCCCAGGAACAGCTCGACCTGCGTCCCGTTCGACACCACGGTCACGTCCTTCCGCGTGCCCGGCGCGTAGTTCCAATGCCCGATGATGTGGCTGCGCGGGGTGACGCTGTCGACCCAGTCGCTCCACATCACCTGATGGGCATAAAAGCCCTGCTTGGGCAGCCGCATCGCATCGACTTCGCCCGAGCGCCGATAATTGTTGTCGCCGCGATAATGGGTGTTCGAGTCCGACCAGATGATGTTCACCCCGCCCGAGCTCACGCGCTTCCCCGTGCCGGGCCGCACGCGATAAAAGTCCCACCAGCGCTTGACGTCCTCGATCGCGTGGCTGTCCTGGTTGCGGTTATAGTCGGGCGAGTCCTTGTGGAACGGCGGGGTGAGGTCGTCCTGATAGGCCCGCGCCCCCTCGTCGCGCGAATATTCCATCGCCCACATCGGGTGCTTCGCGCTCTTGTTCACATAGAGCATCTCGCCGCCATATTCGGCGGTCTTGCTGTCGAGCATCTCGCGCGATCCGATCGCGCGGCCGCCCTGCGGATCGAAGCGGTCGCGGATCGCCTTCAATTCGGCCATATGGGCTTCGCTGATATTCTCGTTGCCGCCCTCGTAGAACAGGATCGAGGGGTTGTTGCGGTTGTAGACGATCGCGTCGGCCATCGCCTCCTTGCGCTGCTCCCAGCGCCGCCCGGTGACGTCGCTTTCGGCATCGCCCGCGGGCATCGCCTGGATCAGCCCGACGCGATCGGCGGACTCCACGTCCTGCTTCGACGGCGCGATGTGCATCCAGCGCACCAGATTGCCGCCGCTCTCGACCATCAGCGCGTTGGAGAAATCGCTGAGCCAGGGCGGGATCGACACGCCGACCGCGGGCCATTCGTTCGAGGTGCGCTGGGCATAGCCGTGCATCTGGATCGCGCGGCCGTTGAGGTGGACCATCCCCTCGCCGAACCGGGTCTGGCGAAAGCCGGAGCGCGTATCGACGCTGTCGATCACCTTGCCCCGCTCGGTCAGGCTGGTGGTCACCGTGTAGAGATAGCCATAGCCCCAGCTCCACCAGTGGAGCCCGCCGACCTTGCCCGCCGCGGCGAGCGTGCGCGTCTCGCCCGGCGCCAGCGTCGCGCTGCCGCCGTTCAGCCGCGCAACGATCTTGCCCGCACGATCACGGATTTCGACCCGATAGCCGATCGTCCGCGCCGTGCTCGCGGCATTGCGAACCTGCGTCTCGGCATGCACCGTCGCGCTGCGCCGCGCCAGGTCGAAGCGATCGGCCCAGACATATTGCCCGGTGGTGCCGAGCGAGCCCCAGAGCGGCAGCGTCTGGTGCACCGCGCCGGCCAGATGCAGCCGGACGTTCCGCGTGATCCCGCCATAATTGACGTTGAAATTGTCGTTGTTCCACTGGAAGCCGCTGCCGGTCGCGCGCTCCTTGTACTTCCAGTCATTGTCGACGCGGACGGCGATCAGGTTCTCGCCCGGCCGCAGCGCATCGGTGATGTCCGCGCCGAACGCCGACACGCCGTTCTCGGACAGCGCAACCGACTTGCCGTTGACCCAAATCTCCGCCGCCTGGCGCACGCCCTCGAATTCGAGGAACGCCCGGCCATCCTGCCGCGCGAGCGTGATGCGTTTCCGGTACCAGATGATCCCGGTCGACAGCTGCTTGATGTCGCGCGCGAACGCCTGCTTCTCGTTGAAGGCGTGGGGCAGCGTCGTATTGGCCCAGGTGCGATCGTCGAAACCGGGCTGCTCGGCGCCGCGCTGCTCGCCGGTCGCCGTCTTCCACCCCGGATTGAGGTTGTACGTGGCGCGGGGCGACGCGACCTTGGTCGATGCATCGTGCGCCGCTGCCGGCGCCGCGTGCGCGATGGCCAGCATCGATGCCAATCCGATCACATAGCCACGCATCCAGGCCTCCCCATTCGTTCCACGATTTGACACGACAGTACGATATATGGGCTAAAATGGTCAAGCCATGAGATGGCCGAACGTAAGATTGGCCTTACCAATAAGGTGGTGAGGCGGCGTCTTCGCTCCCCTGGCGCGACTCGCGGCCTGATCCTGCCAGCGCAATCCTGCTTTAGTTACGCTGCAGTGCAGCGCAAGTTCGCGCAACTATCCTGAAACATCCGGTTTTTCGTTGGTATGACAAATGGGTTGCGCCCGACGGAAAAGCTGATAATTCTAAAAGCTGAATCTGTGTCTCATATTGTGAGAGAACTGCACAAGCAGTCTCTCGGTCTGAGTGTCCGGTCGCAGGGGTAATCAGGAAGGCCTGAAGCCCGCCCCCGGATGAGTGCGTGCACAACACCGGTTGGGGAGAGGGGAAAAATGGCTGATCGTACGACGTCGCGTGCCCGCATGGGCGCAACTGCTTCCTGGGCAGCGCTGGGGCTGGCGCTAGCATGGGGCGGTCCGGCAATGACGCAGACTGCGCCCGCTACGACCGAGCAGGCCGCTCCCTCCGCCGACGACGTCGTTCCCGAAGACTCGCAAGAGGCGATCATCGTCGTTGGCTCGCGCGCCAGCCAGCAGTCGGCCAATAATCGCAAGAAGGCTGCGCGGACCGCCACCGACTCTATCGTCGCCGACGACATTGGCTCCTTTCCGGATCGCAACGTTGGCGAAGCAATCTCGCGCATTCCAGGCGTTGCGCTGAGCCGAAATGAATTTGGCGAAGGCACCGATGTCTCGGTGCGCGGCAATGGCCCCGATCTCACCCGCGTCGAACTCGACGGCGTAGGTGTCCAGAGCACCACTGCCCTCGCGCTAGGCCCGAGCCGCGCCCCGGATCTTCGTGAACTGCCTGCAGAGTTGGTCAAAAGCATCGACGTGATCAAGGGGTCGACTGCCGAGATGACCGAGGGTGGTCTTGGTGGCACTATCCAGATCAAGACGCGCACCGGCCTGGACTTTAAGAAGCCCTATTTCTCGCTGCGTGCAGGCGCCGGTCAGAATTCGCTGGGCAAGGATTGGACGCCAGACTTCAACGGCGTGGCTGCCACCAAACTGTTCGGTGATCGCGTCGGCGTCATCGTCAGTGGCACCTATGCTAAAATTCAGAACAACGGGCATAGCTACGAAACGACTACCAGCAACAACCGCAACTACGCGCGTCTCTTCGATTTCGACAATTCGCCGGAGAAGACCTTCAGCTATAATCCGGCGACGGTCGGTACGGACGCCGCCGATATCGCCTTCGCCAATAGCATTGCGCCGGATGGCACGACGCTTACTCCGCGTGAGTTGGTCAGTCTCGCAGCGGGGGCTTCCAGCAAGGCCCAATGCCTTCAGATTTTTCCGGACAACCCAACTGGAAATGGTGGCACGGTCACCGGCGCGACATTGGCGGCCCAGCATACGCAACGCATCCTAGAACAGCAGACCTGCCTCAATCAGTGGAACGACTATACGCCGTCGCTGATCCGCAACCTGATGGCGACGCAAACCGAGGAGCGCTATTCGTTCGATGCGCGATTCGACTATCGCCTAAGCGACAACCTCACGATCTTCGCCAAGGGCACGCTCACCGGCCGAGACGTCGATGATCAATTCCGCACGCGCACTCCGGTTACGCTGTTCAATCAGAATCTGGCGGGCACCTTCGTTGACACGACGGCAGGCTATCCGCGTCGGCGGACCGTCTCGCCCAACGCGCCGGCGGGCTATTATCTGTACGATCCACTCTACGGCTATAACGCGATCAGCACTGGCTCCGGCAGCAGCCTCGTCACCAACGCCGTGACTGGCAATGTGCTCAACGTGGTGCCGGGCAGTGTCGTCGTTGATAGCGCGCACAACGTCACCAAAATGACGACCACAAACAATTCAGTAAGCATCGATCAAATCGAGAACCGGATCAACAGCCAGTCCAAATACGCTCAGGTCGGTGCCGAATATCGCGGCGACCGCCTTGAGATCGATGCATTTGCCGCCATTACCGAAGCCGAGTCCAAGCGCGGAGACATGCGCACTTCGCGCGCTTACGCCTACGGGGACGCGACACTGACGCTTCAGCCTAATGGTCTTTGGGATATCGACCTGCCAGCCAGCTACGACGAGACCAACGCAGCTAATTTCGTTCAGCTCACAGCCCCCCCTTGCATAAGCGGCGGCACCAATCCTGCGACCTGCGTTGGTCAGAACGCGGTTGCTGCCAGCGCCACCACGGTTGCGTCGCCGCAATATCTCGTTTCGCGGATGCCGCTCACCACACCCAGCTTCGGCGTGTCCTATTCGCCCTCGCTGGGTGAATCCTCAGAGCGGATCGCCAAATTCGACATCGCGTACAAAACAGACGAAATCATTCCGTTCATCACTCGTGTGAAGGTGGGCGGCATGTATCGTAAGAACATGCTCGATCGCTGGGGCGGCGGCGGCTACACTGTGTCGACAGCCACGGGCACATTTGGCCAGCCGGGCTATGTTCCCGGCGTCTTCGTGCCGACCGCCAATGTCCGAGGCACGGTGCGCGCGTGCCAGCCTACCGCCGGCTCGGCGGCTGCCGGCGGCCTTTCGTGCAATTACGGCTTCGCTCCCAGCGTCAATCCTTCGAACGTTCGTTCGGGCGTTGACACCCTGACGCCGGACGAACTGCGGGCCTTGTTCGAAAAGACGCTCGAGGCACCGGACTCACAATATTTCGGCGGGGTGCCTAATCGCGGCAGCCTCCCCGATTCGTGGCAGGGTATCAAAACTGACGAACTTTTCGGCGCACTTGGCGCGTCCCAATTCATGAATTTCGACTGCCTAAAGGTCTGCACCGGCAGTGATGGTAACGAATACGCCCAACCGGTCACGCGGGTCCGTGAAACGATCAAAAACGTCTACGCAATGGCGGATTTTGAGCAGCGTTTGCCGCTTGGGCTGTTATTCAACGGCAATGTCGGCGTGCGTGGTGTTTTCGCCAATGTAACGGGTTCGTCGCTGCTTACGCTTGTTACGATTCGGCCTGGCCCGAACTTCAATCCACTCGATCCTAACGCCGCTGCAGGTCAGCTTTCGCAAACCTTCGCCACTAATTCGACGCTGAACAAGAGCACCACCGATTGGTTGCCCAGCTTCAACCTCAATTTGTGGGGCTTCAACGAGACCCTGGCGTTGCGGCTCTACGGCGGCAAGACGGTTGCACGTCCCAGCATGGGCAACCTGATTGTCGGCGGAACCTGTACGATCAACGAGATCGCGCTCGAACAGGTGGGTGACGACATCTTCGGTTGCAGCGGCCGTATCGGCAATCCCGGGCTCAAGCCATTTACGGCATGGAGCTACAATGCCAGCCTCGAATGGTATGCAAACGCCGACACATTGTTCTCGGTGGCTTACGGCAAGCTTGACGTTAAGATCGGAAATCCGATCGCCGTCACTCGCACGGAAAATCTTTTCGCCGGCAGCTCTGAAGTTGATCCGGTTACCGGCCAGCCGCTGGCTAGTTACCAGTTCAGTTATCCGACATGGGACAACGGCCCAGGATACAAGCGCGACATCTGGGAATTTCAGGCCAAAACTGCGTTCACCTTTTTGCCTTGGTTCCTGAAACATACCGGCGTTGATGCCAATTTCTCGATCCTCGCCTCTGCCGTCACCAGTGGTCAGCAGGATCCGCTGAGCGGCGATGTGATGCTACCCCCCAATGAGTCCAAATATACGACTAACGTCTCGCTCTGGTATGACGACGGCAAGCTCAACATGCGCCTTGCGTATCAAAAGCGCAGCGAGAACTTCACGTGCATCACGCCATGCGGCGGCAACAATATCGACGTCAATTATCCCGGCGAGCAGTGGACCAATGTCCGATTGGTTGCGCCTGGGTGGAACCCAGGGGTTGCGCGGTTCGTCGACGAGAGCGCGTTTATCGATGCCAAGGCATCCTACAACATCACCCGCAACTTTCAGGTTTATCTCGAAGGCCGCAATATCACGCGTGAGACGCAGAGCGAGTCGACTGGCGACTATATCCCGTTTGCGGATGGCACCAAGCGCGTCATGCGTCTTCGTTATGGTGGCCGCCGCGTCATGGGTGGCGTCCGCATCCAGTTCGGCAACTGATCCCAATGCTCGCGCGCGTGTCCCCGGATGCGCGCGCGGCGGGGCAGGCGCTCGATCGCTCCGAGCTCGGCGCGGTCGAGTTGCCGCGCCCGCCGCTCGACGACTTGCCCTATCGCGATCTGGTCCGCGCGCTCGTTGCGCGGCAGGGGTTCAGGCTCGATTTCAACCGGCTCGAACCCGGCGAGGCGCTCGGCCTAGTCTGTGATCAGCTATTGGGCCCGGGCACCTTCGTCTCCGAGCGCGCGCTTCTGGCGCAGGATATCGCGGCGCTCGCGGCGCTGATGGGCGAATTGGTCGGCGCCCGCGCGGCGGTGGCGCTGCGCACCTATTTCGCGCCCGGAGACCTGGTGTGGCATGTCGACCGCGTCCATGAGGCACGCGCGTTCCGACTGGTGTGGCCGCTGGGGCGCCCGGCTGGAATGCGCGTCACATCGCGCGACAATATCGACCGGACGATGTTCCGTGCCTATATGCACCGTGAGCACCCGCTGCTGGGTCGCCTCGACACGCGTGTCGCCCGCACCGGCGCCGATGTCGAGACGCTCTGGGCGCACCGTCCCGCCCAGCTCGAGGCGATGCGATCGGGCAGCTTTCCCTTCCTGATCGATCCCGGCCAGGTCCACGAGATCACCCCCGGCGCGGCGAGCATCCACTGCGTCGAAACCCCATCGCAGCCCGGCACCTACCACCGCTCCGCCTGGGCCAACCGCCACGCGCCGGGGCTCCAGATCGTCGTCACCGGTGCGGCCGGCTGATGCGCTACCGCGCTCTCGGCCGCACCGGGATCAGTGTGTCGGAACTCGCCGTCGCGCTGTGCGGCGCCGGGGACGATCCGGTCGAAGCCGCGACCACGCTCGCACACGCCTTCGATCGCGGAATCAATACCGTGACGATCGACACGGCCGACGCGCCGGGCCTGGACCTGCTCGGCGCGGCGCTCTCCGGACGCGGCGATATCCACGTCATCGCCCGCCCGACCTCGCTGGTGCGCTTCGATCTGCCTTCGCCACATGTCCCGGTGCACCATGCCTATCCCGGCGCGCATCTCCGGACGGAGACCGAGCGGTTGCTCGCCGCGCTGGGCATCGAGCGGCTGGCGCTGCTCCAGCTCCACGCCTGGTGCCCCGAATGGCGCGAGGAAGGCGACTGGCTCGAAACGCTCCAGCGCCTGCGCGACGAGGGCAAGATCGCCGGCTTCGGGGTGTCGCTGTTCGATCACGATATCGAGGCTGGGGTGGAGGTCGTCGCCGACGGCGCGATCGACGCGGTCAAGCTGATGTACAATATCTTCGATCCCGCGGGCGCGGCGCTGTTTCCGCGCTGTCAGGCGCAGGGGATCGGCGTGGTGGTGCGCGCGCCGCTTTATTATGGCGCGCTGGCCACGGGCGGCGCCGGGGGCTTTGCCAAGGGCGATTGGCGCAACGCCTATTTCTACGATGCGCACCGCCGCGAGACCGCCGATCGCGTCCGCCGGCTCGAAGCCGACCTTCCTCCCGATCAGTCCGTGGCAGGCACGGCGCTGCGTTTCTGCCTCGGCGTGCCCGCTCTATCCACGATCGCAGTGGGGATGCGGACCCGCGCGCAGGTGGAGGCCAATCTGCAGGCGATCGCGGCGGGTCCGCTCGATACCGAGCATCTCGCTGCGCTGTCGCGGCACAAATGGCTGATCTGAGCGAAGCTAGCTGCCTATTTTTCGAGCAATCTTTCGCATCTGCACAAAAATTTACGTTCCGGTGACATTTGATTGCGCGCAAATCGTGCGGAAATGCGTGAAATTGCGGCTGGCACGGTGCTTGCTGAATAGCCCCCGGGGATAACGCCAAGAGGGGGCGACATGAAGCTGATCATCGCCATCATAAAACCGTTCAAGCTGGACGAAGTGCGCGAGGCACTCACGCAAGTGGGGATCGCCGGCATGACGGTAACCGAGGTCAAGGGTTTCGGTCGCCAGAAGGGCCAGACCGAGATCTATCGCGGCGCCGAGTACAGCACCAACATGGTGCCCAAGATCAAGCTCGAGATCGCCTGCGGCACCGACATCGTCGACCGCGCCGTCGAGGCGATCCAGGCCGCGGCCAGCACCGGCGCGATCGGCGACGGCAAGATTTTCGTCCTCGATCTCGGCCAGGCGGTGCGCATCCGCACGGGCGAGACCGACGAGACGGCGCTGTGATGAAGGGGGATCAGATGAAGCTAGCAACCAAATTGGCTGCCGGGGCGGGTCTCGCCCTGTTCGCAGCTTTGCCCGCCTGGGCACAGGACGCCGCGCCCGCCGTGGCGGCAACGGTCGTCCCCGACGATTCGATGGTCAGCAAGGGCGACGTCGCCTGGATGCTCGTCTCGGCGGCATTCGTGCTGATGATGTCGGTCCCCGGCCTCGCGCTGTTCTATGGCGGCCTGGTGCGCACCAAGAACATGCTCTCGGTGCTGATGCAGGTGCTCACCATCGTCTGCGTCGCGGGCCTGGTCTGGTGCGCCTGGGGCTATTCGATGGCGTTCACCAATGGCGGGTCGCTCAACAGCTTCGTCGGCGGCTTCTCGAAGGTGCTGCTCAAGGGCGTCGACGCGAACACCTTCGCGGCGACCTTCTCGAACGGGGTATACCTGCCCGAGACCGTGTTCGTCGTCTTCCAGATGACCTTCGCGATGATCACCCCGGCGCTGATCGTCGGGGCGTTCGCCGAGCGCATCAAGTTCACCCCGCTGATCCTCTTCACCGTGCTATGGCTGACGCTCGTCTATTTCCCGATGGCGCACATGGTCTGGTACTGGCCGGGTCCTGACTTCCAGCCCGGCCTGCCCGACGATCACGGCTATCTCTGGGGTCTCGGCGCGCTCGATTTCGCCGGCGGCACCGTCGTCCACATCAATGCAGGCATCGCCGGCCTGGTCGGCTGCCTCGTGATCGGCAAGCGCACTGGCTACAAAACCGATCCGATGCCGCCGCACTCGCTGACCATGACCATGATCGGCGCGGCGCTACTGTGGGTGGGCTGGTTCGGCTTCAATGCCGGCTCGAACCTCGAAGCCAACAAGTTCGCCGCGCTCGCCTTCGTCAACACGATGACGGCAACCGCCGCCGCGGGTGCGGTCTGGGCGATCATCGAGCAGATCATCCACAAGAAGCCGTCGCTGCTCGGCGCGGCCTCGGGCGTCGTCGCCGGCCTGGTGGCGATCACCCCGGCTGCCGGCTTCGCGCATCCGATGACGGCGATCGTCCTGGGTGCCGTCGCTTCGGGCGTGTGCTTCTTCTTCGTCACCACGGTGAAGAACAAGCTGAAGTATGACGACACGCTCGACGTGTTCGGCGTCCACTGCGTCGGCGGCATCGTCGGCGCGATCGGCACCGCGATCGTCGCCGATCCGGCGCTGGGCGGCCAGGGCTTCATGGACTTCAACGTGATCCCCGCGGTCGCCGGCACCTACGACATGGGGGCGCAGCTGCTCACCCAGGCCAAGGCCGTGGGCATCACGCTGGTGCTCTCGGGCGGGGTCACGGCGATCCTGTTCCTGGCGATCAAGCACACGATCGGGCTGCGTCCCAGCGTCGAGGTCGAGCTCGAAGGGCTGGACATCAACGAGCATGGCGAGCGCGCCTACAACTACTGACGAGATCGGGCGCCGCGCACTCCTGCCAAAGCGCGGCGCCCAAACGACGTTCCTCCTGCGGACGACTGGGCCGGTGGTGCAAGCCACCGGCCCTCTTTTTTGCGCGGCGAGCGCCTACCCCAGATCCTCGGCGATGAACGCCGCGCCGCGCTCGCCGATCATGATCGTCGGCGCATTGGTGTTGCCGCCGATCAGCCGCGGCATCACCGAGGCGTCGGCGACGTACAGCCCTTCCACCCCGCGGACCCGCAGCCGCGGATCGACCACGGCATCGTCGTCCGATCCCATCCGCGCAGAGCCGACCGGATGGTAGATCGTGTCGGCGCGCGTGCGGATCAGCGCCTCGAGCGCGGCATCGTCGGCCAAGTCGACCGGATACCGGTCGCGGCCCTTATAGTCGGCGAGCGGCGCGGTCTCGAGGATGCGGTACATCGCGCGCGTGCCCGCCTTGAGCACCGCCATATCGCGCGGATCGCTCAGGAAGTTGGGGTCGATCAGGGGTGGGGCATCGGCGTGGGGCGACTGGAGCCGCACGCTGCCGCGGCTCTCGGGCCGCAGCACGCAGGCGTGGCAGCTGAAACCATGCCCGGCTACCTTGGCACGGCCATGATCCTCGACGATCGCGATCAGGAAATGGAGCTGGACGTCGGGCCGCTCGCCGGCGCGTTCGGTGCGCAGGAATGCCCCCGCCTCGGCATAGGGCGTCGTCATCCCGCCGCTCCGCGTCATCAGCCAGCGCATCAGCCCGCCCAGCGACTTGAGCGTCCCCATCGCCGAGCGCCCGAGGAACAGGCTGCCGGGAGTCTCGAACGCCGCGACGTAATCGACATGGTCCTGGAGGTTCGACCCGACCGCAGGGCGATCGACGCGCACCGGCACGCCCATCTCGGCAAGGTGCGCACCCGGCCCGATCCCGGAGAGCATCAACAACTGCGACGTCTGGAACGCCCCCGCCGCCAGCACGACGCGTCGCGCCCGGATCGTGCGCGCTTCCCCGCCGCGGCGATAGGCGACGCCGCAGGCGCGGCCACCTTCGAAGAGAATGCGCTCGACCATCGCCTCACAGAGCACCTCCACGCCGCCGCCCGGCAGATAGGCGCGCGATGCGCTCCAGCGCTCGCCGTTCCGCTGCGTCACCTGGTAGAGCCCGGCGCCTTCCTGCCGCGCGCCGTTGAAGTCGGGATTGACCGGGATCTGCAACCGCGCTGCCGCTTCGACGAAGGCGCGGCTGCCCGGATGCGCATAGGCCTGGTCGCTCACCCAGAGCGGGCCGTCATCGCCGTGAAAGGCGTCGGCACCGCGCATGTTGCGCTCGCTGCGCCGGAACCAGGGGAGGACATCGTCCCAGCCCCAGCCGGTGGCGCCGAGATCGCGCCATTCGTCATAGTCGCGCTGGTGGCCGCGGACATAGAGCATCGCGTTGATCGCGCTCGATCCGCCCATGCCCCTGCCGCGCGGCTGGTATCCCCGCCGCCCGTTCAGCCCGGGCTGCGGCACCGTCTCGAAGCGCCAGTTGGTCTGGCGGCCCTGGAACGGCATCATGCCGGGCATCAGCGTTTCGAGCCCCGTATTACGCCCTCCCGCTTCCAGCACTGCGACCTTGTACTTGCCGCCTTCGCTCAGGCGGCCTGCGACGGCGCTCCCGCCCGATCCGCATCCGATGACGACGATGTCGGCTTCTTCCATGCGTCCCCCCGTTCCCGGCGCGTCGCTTCCCAACGCGCCCTTATCGTTTCCGACGTGTCGCGGCTGCCGTCATGGCTCCAGCCGGGCGGGCGGATCATATAGTTCAGCCGCGCGCGCCAGGTGGGCGCGGCCCACACGTCCTTGGCGATCCCGATCCACTCGTGCGTCGCCGCCCAGAGGATGTTGAAGCTGCCCAGATCCTTGACGATGCCGTAGCGTGGGCGGTCGTCGTCGCGCTCGGGCTCGAAAGTGCCGAACATGCGATCCCAGACGATGAAGACGCCGGCATAATTGGTGTCGAGATACCGCGGGTTGGTCGCATGGTGGACGCGGTGGTGTGACGGCGTGTTCATCACCGCCTCGAACCAGCGCGGCATTCGCCCGATCACTTCGGTATGGATCCAGAACTGGTAGACCAGGTTCAATCCCGCGACGAAGAAGACCATCGCCGGGGGGAATCCAACCAGGAACAGCGGCAGCCGGAACAGGAAGTTCAGGCTGAAGAAGCCCGTCCAGGTCTGCCGCAGCGCGGTCGACAGATTATAATGCTGGCTCGAATGGTGGATGACGTGGCTAGCCCAGAACCAGCGGACGCGGTGCGCCGAGCGGTGAAAGGCATAATAGGCGAGGTCGTCGAGCACGAAGGCGAGGACGAACCAGTACCAGGCATAGGAGATGTCGAAGAGCCGGAACTGCCACACCCACATGGCCAGCGCGAAGATGAGGCCGCCTGAAAGCAAACCGGCGATCGTGCTGCCGGTGCCCAGCGCCAGCGAGGTCAGCGTGTCGCGCGGCTCGTAGCGCGTGCGATCCTTGATCCGCGCGACGATCATCTCGGCCAGCACCAGCACCACGAAGGCGGGAACGGCCAGAGTGATCGGATCGGGCAACATGCCGGCGAACTTACATCAATGTCAGTTGCGCTTCCAGTCCGGTAACATCCTCAGGCAGCACGCCGAACAGCAGCACCGGACCGAACATCCGCTCGCCGGTCTCGATCGTCACGCCTTCGGGCGACGCGCGCTTCCACAGCGGCCGCCCCAGCCGCCGCACTGCGACCCTGGCGCCGTGGCGCTTGACCACCGCGATGCCGTCGGTGCCGAGCACCAAAGCCGCCGCGCCATTGGTGCCGACCAGCGCCTCGCGCGCCGTAAAGCCGCTCAGCGCATCCTCGGCCATTCGCTTGGCGGTGGCTTCGTCGGCGATACGGCTCTCGCCCAGCTTGAGCAGCCACGCGATCCACACCAGCACCGCGACGGCGGCCGCCGATCCGGCGAGCTGGGTCCAGTTCATGCCCGGTCGGAAAGGGCGTCGAGCAGCGGGCGGATGCCCGAAATGTCATAGCCCGCGCCCGCCGCTTTGGCAGTGAGCGCGTCGGGATCGCCGCCGCGGCTCGCCTCGGCAAGCGCCCAGAGGTTGCACGAGCGCGTGCCCGAGCGACAATAGGCCAGCACCGGCCCCTGCGCGCCTTCGAGCGCCTTGGCCATCGCCTCGACCTGTTGCGAAGACATGCCGCCCATCACTGTCGGGATCGCGATATAGCCGAGCCCGGCCGCCTCGGCCGCGGCGCGGATTTCGGCGCTCGAGGGCTGGCCGGCCTCCTCGTCGTCCGGGCGGTTGTTGATCACCAGACCGAAGCCCTGCTCGGCGAGCAGCGGGATGTTCTCGGGCGCGATCTGCGGCGCCACCGATATCTGCTCGTCGATCTTCCGGATCATGCCGCCTCGCGAATAACTGCCAAGAATGTCGAACCATAGGCTTCGAGCTTGCGTGCGCCAACGCCCGAGAGCTGGCCGAGCGCGTCCAATGTCCCGGGGCGGAGCAGCGCCATGTCGCGCAGCACTGAATCGTGGAAGATCACATAGGGCGGCAGTCCGGCCTCCATCGCGATCTCGCGGCGCTTGGCGCGCAGCGCTTCGAACAGCGGGTTGCCGATCGGATTGACCCCGCCATCGCCGGTCCGCCCGCGCTTCGAGCGGCGCTCGCGCTTGGGCGGCAGCACCAGCTTCAAATCGGCCTCGCCCTTTAGGATCGGCTTGGCGGCAGGGCCGAATTCGAGCCCGCCATGCGCGTTGGCGCGCAGCGCGTCGCGCAGCAGCAGCGCGCGCGCCACCGGCTTGAGCAGCGCCGCCTCGTCGCCGTGGACGATGCCGAACACCGAGAGCTGCTCATGCCCGTTCGTCATGCTGCGCTCGCTCGACTGGCCGAGCAGGATCGATTCGATATAGCCGACGCCGAACATCATGCCGGTGCGGAACACCGCCGAGAGGAATTTCTGCGCAGTGACGCTGGCGTCGATCGCCGCCGGCGGACTCAGGCAATTGTCGCAATTTCCGCAGCGCTCGGGCGCGTCCTCACCGAAATGACGGAGCAGGATGCGGCGGCGGCACCCCGCGGTCTCGACCAGCGCGCCGAGTGCGTTGAGCCGCGTCCGCTCGCCTGCCTGCCGCCCCGGCTCGACTTCGCCGATCCGCTGTCGCGCGCGGGCGAAATCGTCGGCACCCCAGAACAAGTGCGCCACCGCCGGATCGCCGTCGCGCCCGGCGCGGCCGGTTTCCTGGTAATAGGCCTCGATCGACTTGGGCAGCCCGGCATGCGCGACGAAGCGGACGTCGGGCTTGTCGATCCCCATCCCGAACGCGACGGTGGCGACGACGACCATGTCCTCGCTCGCGACGAACGCCGACTGGTTGCGCCGCCGCACCTGCGGATCGAGCCCGGCATGATAAGGGAGGACGCTGCGTCCGGTCTCCGCCAGCTTCTGCGCGAGCTTCTCCACCCCCGCGCGCGTCTGGGCATAGACGATGCCGGGGCCCGGCTGCTCGGCGATCAGGTCGACGATCTGGCGCGTCGTGTTTTCGCGCGGCGCGATCATGTAGCGGATATTGGGCCGGTCGAATCCGGCGACGATCAATCCCTCGTGCGGGATGCCGAGCTGTTCGAGGATGTCGTCGCGGGTATGCGCGTCAGCCGTGGCGGTAAGTGCCAGCCGCGGCACGCCTGGGAAGCGATCGAGCAAAGGGCGCAGCAGGCGGTAATCGGGGCGGAAGTCATGCCCCCATTCCGAGACGCAATGCGCCTCGTCGATCGCGAACAGCCCGATCTTCGCCTGGCTCAGCAGGTTGCGGAAGCCCTCGCCCGAGGCGCGCTCGGGGGCGATATAGAGCAGGTCGAGGTCGCCGGCGCGGAACCGATCGATCGTCTCGGCGCGATTCTCGTCGACCGAGGTCAGCGTCGCCGCGCGGATGCCGACGGCTTCGGCCGCGCGAAGCTGGTCGTGCATCAGCGCGATCAGCGGCGACACCACGACGCAGGTGCCATCGAGCGCCAGGCTCGGCACCTGGTAGCACAGCGACTTGCCCGCGCCGGTGGGCATCACTGCCAGCGTGTTCTGCCCGCCGAGAACCCGATCGACCACCTGCCGCTGCACGCCGCGGAAGTCGGGAAAGCCGAAGGTTTTCCGGAGAATGTCGAGCGGATCGGTCACCGCGCTTCGTTAGGGCGGGTGCGGGTGCGGTGTCGAGGGGCAGGCGGGGAACGGAGGCGTTCCATCCACAGGCTTTCGGCGCACACGGACACGCGCTACTTGCGCCGCGGCCCCGATCGGCCAAAGCAGGAGGCGAATGACGGTTCGCGTGGAAATGGGCAAGGATATCGGCGGCGCGCCGGTATCGATGGATCTCGAGGAGCTCCTCGCCACGCGTTTGCTCGTCCAGGGCAATTCGGGGTCGGGCAAGTCGCATTTGCTGCGCCGCCTGCTCGAACAGTCGGCAGGCCAGGTCCAGCAGGTGGTGATCGATCCCGAGGGCGATTTCGTCACCCTCGGGGACCGCTACGGCCATATCGCGATCGAGGCGTCGGAGCATAGCGAGCGCGACGTCGCCCGCTTCGCCGCGCGGATCCGCGAGCATCGCGCCTCGGTGGTGCTCAGCCTCGAGGGGCTCGAAGCCGAAGGGCAGATGAAGTGCGCCGCCGCCTTCCTCAACGGGATGTTCGATGCCCCGCGCGACCATTGGTATCCCGCGTTGGTGGTGGTCGACGAGGCGCAGCTGTTTGCGCCCTCGGGGGGGGGCGAAGTTGCCGAGGACGTGCGCCGCGCGTCGCTGAGCGCGATGACCAACCTGATGTGCCGCGGGCGCAAGCGCGGGCTCGCCGGGGTGATTGCCACCCAGCGCCTCGCCAAGCTCGCCAAGAACGTCGCCGCCGAAGCGTCGAACTTCCTGATGGGCCGCACCTTCCTCGACATCGACATGGCGCGCGCCGCCGACCTGCTCGGCATGGAGCGTCGCCAGGCCGAAGCGATCCGCGACCTGGCGCGCGGCCATTTCCTCGCGCTTGGCCCGGCAGTGGCGCGGCGGCCGGTGTCGATCGAGATCGGCGCAGTCGAGACCAGCGCGCGCAGCTCGTCCCCCAAGCTCACGCCGCTGCCGCAGGCGCCCGCCGAGGACATGAAGGACCTGCTGCTTGCCCCGGTCGAGCCCGAATGGACGCCGCCCGTGCCGACGCCGGTGCCGACCCAAATGCCCTCGGAGCGGCTGATCGAGGCGCTCGCCCGCTCGACCCCCGCGCCGATGGAGTCGGTGCCCGACGTCGATCCCGAGGAAGCCGCCGAACGCATCGCCGAAGTGCTGCGCGACATCGTCGCCGATCCCGAATCGACCTATCGCTCGCCGTCGGTGCTCTATCAGGATTTCCTGGTGCGCTGCCGGATGGTCGGGCTCGCACGGCCGCCGCTCGACCTGTCGGGATTCGTCCGCCGGCTCTCGGCGGCGCGCGCCGGCATTCACGGCGATCCCGATGCCGATTGGGCGCAGGCGCTCGACGCAGCGCGCGCGCTTCCCGACGACATGCTCGGCCCTTTCCTGCTCGTCGCCCGCGCCGCGCGCGAGGGACTGCCGTGCCCGAGCGACACCGAGCTCGCCGCGACCTATGGCACCAGCTCGCTCGGCCGCGTCCGCCGGCTGCTCACCTATATCGAGAGCAAGGAGCTGTTCGTCACGCGCGTCGATCTTGCCGGCAAGCGCTCGATCACCATCCCGCGGCTGGGCTGGACCACCCAGCCGGCCGAGATCGGCTAGCCCGCCAGCACGCGCCGCAGCCACGCCTCGGTCTCGGCGGGCTTGGTCACCGGCAGCATATGGCCGCCCTCGATCAGTTCGATCGTCGCGCCGGGGATTTCCGCCGCGGTCTTCTCCCCGTTGACCCCCGGATCGAGCACGGCGTCGCCGCGGCCATAGAGGATGGCGACCGGCACGCGCATCTCGCCGTAGCGCGCGACCAGCGCCGCCATCTCGCCCGGCGCGGCGCGGACCTCGAACGATCCGGCCAGGTAGCTTTTGGGCCGCACCGCCAGCGCGCCGCCGCCCGCCAGCGCGAAGTCGCCTGGCACCGGATCGGGCGCGAAGATCGCCGCGGCGGTCGCGGGGCCGTTGCGCAGCCCCATCGGCACCACCAGCGTCCAGGCCAGCACCGGGCGCAGCGCTGCCGGTGCAAGCAGTCCCTTGAACACCGGCGGCACGGTATCGATCGCCTGGGTCAGCGGCGCGATCAGCGCGAGCCCGAGCACCAGCTCGGGCCGATCGAGCCCGAGCGAGAGGCTCACCGCGCCGCCCAGCGAATGGCCGACGAGCAAGGGTTTATCGAGCTCGAGCCGCTCGATCAGCGCCGCGATCATCCGCGCCTGCGCCGCGATCCCCGGCCGCGGGCCGCTGAGCGACGAATGCCCCCAGCCCGGGCGATCGACCAGGATCACGCGGTGATCGGCAGCGATCCGGGCGGCGAGCGAGTGCGAGAAGTTGCGAAGCTGCCCCATCAGCCCATGGATCATCACGATCGCCGGGCCCTGCGCCTCGGGGTTGATGTCGACATAATGGAGGCACGCGCCCTCGACCTCGGCGAACTGGCCCTCGGCGGGCACCATCTCCTCGGCCTTGCGCCCGACATAGGCCGACCAGCCGGCGAGCCCGAGGAAGAACACGCCCGCCAGCCCCAATGGTATCAGCATCGCTTCCCTCTCTCCGCCCGCGCGGCTAGAAGCTACGCATGTCCGACGTCCGCAACAACGAAGAACGCAGCCGCTTCGAATTGGAAGCAGAGGGCCACACGGCCTTCGCCGCCTACGCGATCGACGGCGATGTCATCACATTCACCCATACGGTGGTGCCGCCCGCACTCCAGGGCATGGGGGTCGGCAGCAAGCTGATCGCCGGTGCGCTCGGCGAGGCGCGGAGCCGCGGGCTCAAGGTGCGGCCCGATTGCACCTTCGTCGCCGCCTATATCGCCAAGCATCCCGAATGGCAGGATCTGCGGGTCTGATCTATTCCGCTGCGAGTTCTTCGCCGGCTTCGCGTTCCTGCGCCTGGCGCGTCCACATCTCGGCATAGACGCCGCCCAGCCGCAGCAATTCGGCGTGCGTCCCCTGCTCGGCGACGCGGCCGGCCTCGAGCACCACGATTCGATCGGCATGGACCACCGTGGAAAGCCGGTGCGCGATGACGATCGTGGTGCGGCCGCGCTCGATCGCCTCCAGCGTGGCCTGGATATCGGCCTCGGTGCGGCTGTCGAGCGCGCTGGTCGCCTCGTCGAGGATCAGGATCGGCGGGTTCTTGACCAGGGTACGCGCGATCGCGACGCGCTGTTTCTCGCCGCCCGAAAGCTTCAATCCGCGCTCGCCGACGCGCGTGTCGAAGCCGTCGGGGAGCGACTGGATGAACCCGGCGATCGCGGCGCCGCGCGCGGCATCGGCGATCTCTTCGGGGCCCGCACCTTCGCGGCCATAAGCGATGTTGTAGCCGATCGTGTCGTTGAACAGCACCGTATCCTGCGGGACGATCCCGATCGCCGCGCGCAGGCTCGCCTGGGTGACGGTGCGGATATCCTGCCCGTCGATCGTGATCCGGCCGCCGGTGATATCGTAGAAGCGATACATCAGCCGCGCGAGAGTCGATTTGCCGGCGCCCGAGGGGCCGACCACCGCCACGGTCGCACCCGCGGGGATGTCGAGATCGATGCCCTTCAATATCTGCCGGTCGGGATCATAGCTGAACTCCACATTCTCGAAGCGGACGTGCCCGTGCGCAACGTCGAGCGGCCTGGCACCCGGCGAGTCGGCGATTTCTTCCTGGGTGTCGATCAGATCGAACATGCTGCCCATGTCGATCACCCCCTGCCGGATCGTCCGATAAACCCAGCCGAGCATGTCGAGCGGGCGGAACAGCTGGCTGAGCAGCGTCGAGACCAGCACGACGTCGCCCGCCGTGAACCGCCCCGAGCTCCACCCCCACACGATCAGCGCCATGCCGGCGCCGAGCATGGTATTGGTGATCAGCGCCTGGCCGATGTTGAGCCAGGCGAGCGAATTCTCGCTGGTGACCGCGGCCTTCATGTACGAGCTCATCGCCTTGTCGTAGCGCGCCGCCTCGCGCGCCTCGGCGTTGAAATACTTCACCGTTTCGAAGTTGAGCAGCGAATCGACGGCATGCGCCACCGCGCCGGTGTCCAAGTCGTTCATCTGCTCGCGCAGCTTGGAACGCCAGTCGGTCACCCAGCGTGTGAAGGAGATATAGACGACGACCATCACCAGCGTGCCGGTCACCAGCCAGCCGCCGAAGCGCGTCCAGAAGATGCCGAGCACGAGCCCGAGTTCGAGGATCGTCGGGGCGATGTTGAACAGCAGGAAATAGAGCATCGTGTCGATGCTCTTGGTGCCGCGCTCGACCACCTTGGTGATCGCGCCGGTGCGCCGCTCCAGATGGAAGCGCAGACTCAGCCGGTGGAGGTGCGCGAACACGTCCGACGCCAGCCGGCGCGTCGCGTCCTGCCCGACCTTCTCGAACACCGCGTTGCGCAGATTGTCGAACAGCACGCCGCCCAGCCGCGCGGCGGCGTAGCCCACCACCAGCGCGGTCACCAGCCAGACCGCGTCGCGCGAGCCGCTCGCCATCCGATCGATCGCGCCCTGCAGCGCGAACGGCGCGCCGTAGACCTGGATCAGCTTGGAGATCACCACCAGCGCCAGCGCGATCACGATGCGCGCGCGCAGCCCCGGCGAATCCTTTGGCCACAGATAGGGCAGGAAGCGCCGCATCGTTGCAAGCAACGGCCGCTCGGGTGCGGATTCAGAATTCAGGGGAGGCATCAAGCCCCGATCTGGTGCGCCGGGCGCCGCGATGCAACGTCTTGCCGGAACGGGCGCGGCTCCGCTTCGTTTTATCGGCGAAGGGAAGGACGATGGATCAGGTCCTCTATGTGCTTGCGATCATGGGCTGCGGCGACGATTCGATGCAGTGCCAGCAGGCCCGGCTGGAGCCCGCGCGCTACACCTCGGTTCAGGCATGCCAGGCGGCGGCGGCCGGCGCGCTCCAGCGCAACACCGATTTGGATTTTCCGGTGATCAGCGCCGCCTGCCAGCGCCTGACGCCGCAGATGGTTGATTCCCGTCCGGCGCGCAGCGAACGCTCGGGCAGCTAGAACCCCAACTGTGCTCCGGCCTTCGCCGGAACACAGTAGGACTGTTGCTAGCGGGGCCTTTGCCACAGCGTGTCGGGACGCGGCGTGCCCGAATAGCGCCGTTTGCGGTTGCGCGCTTGCCACCAGGCGCGCGCGATCCAGCCCAGTTTCTCGAGCTTGCCGACCTTGACGCGGTGGTCCCAGGCATGATCGCCGATCGCCGCGACTTTCCGGGCGATCGCGCCGTAGATGCCCGCCGCGGCCAGCACCGCCCAGGCCGATCGGAACGAAAGTGCCGGGGTGCCGCCCCGCGCGCTCTCCTCATAGCAGGCCGCGCATTTCGCCAGCCGCTTGGCGAGCACGCTGAGCCGCGGGCGGAACGGCGGCTTCATGTGCTGGCCCGGGGGCATGTCCATCTCGACCAGCCATTCCTCGGGCAGGTAGCAGCGCCCGATCCGGTCGTCGGCCTCGATGTCGCGGGCGATGTTGGCGAGCTGGAAGGCGAGGCCGAGGTCGCAGGCACGGTCGAGCACCGCGTTGTCGTTGGGCGGCACCCCCATCACCACCGCCATCATGCAGCCGACGGCGCCGGCGACGTGATAGCTGTATTTGAACAAATCGGCTTCGGTGCGGGGGCGCCAGCCCGCCGCGTCTAGCGCGAAGCCTTCGACCACATCCCACACCAGCCGGTGCGGCATGCCGGTCTCTGCGACGACGATGCGCAGCGCGTCGAACGCCGGATCGCCGATCCAGCGGCCCTCGAGCGCCGCCGCGGTGCGCACGCGGATCACCTCGAGCCGCGCCTCGGCCTCGGCATCGCTGACGACATGATGGTGATGGCCGGCATCCTGCCCGTCGGCAAGATCGTCGCACGCGCGGCACCAGGCGTAGAGCAGCCAGGCGCGCTCGCGGGTACGCCTGTCGAACAGCCGGCTCGCCGCGGCGAAGCTCTTCGAGCCGCGACCGATCGACTCGCCAGCCGTTGCAACGATCGCGTCACGCGTTGGCAGCGCGCCGCTCAGAGGTCTTCGCGCTTCATGTTGATGATCGGGATCGTCGGGATGAACGCAGTCATCCTGTCGAGCAGCCCGTCGAGCGTGTCGTCGATCAGCAGCAGCCCCTGGTGCTGCGGCCGCAGGAAGCCGACCGTGCCCATATGCTGCCAGAAGTCGATCAGCTTGTCGTAATAGCCCGCGATGTTGAGCAGCCCGATCGGATCGGCGTGATAGCCGAGCTGCGCCCAGCTCAGCGCTTCCCACAATTCGTCCATCGTCCCGGTGCCGCCGGGCAGGTTGACGAAGCCGTCGGCGAGTTCGGTGAAGCGCGCCTTGCGCTCGTGCATCGTGTCGACGACGTGGAGTTCGGTCAGCCCGCGATGCGCGACTTCGGCATTGACCAGCGCAGTCGGGATCACCCCGATCACTTCGCCCCCAGCTTCGAGGCACGAATCGGCGACCGCGCCCATCAGCCCCAGCCGGCCACCGCCATAGACCACGCCGATGCCGCGCTCGGCGAGCCCGCGGCCGACCGCACGCGCCGCCTCGATATAGACCGGATCGGCGGGGGTGGCCGAGCCGCAATAGACTGCGAGCCGCTTCACCGGCCGTCCCCCAGCATCAGCGCGGCGGTGGCCTTGGCGCTGCCGACCACGCCGGGGATGCCCGCGCCCGGATGCGTGCCCGCGCCGACGAAATAAAGGTTCGAGATCGAATCGTCGCGGTTGTGCGCCCGGAAAAACGCGCTCTGGGTGAGGATCGGCTCGAGGCTGAACGCCGAGCCGAGATGCGCCTTGAGATCGGTGGCGAAATCGGGCGGCGCATAAGAGAATTTGGTCACGAGACGGTCCTTGAGGTCTGGGATCAGCCGGCGTGAGACTTCGGCGAGGATGCGCTCTTCGAGCACGGGACCGATGTCGCGCCAATCGGCGGGGAACTTGCCCAGATGCGGCACCGGCGCAAGCGCGTAGAAGGTCGAATGTCCTTCCGGGGCGACGCTTGGGTCGCTCGCGCTGGGATGATGGAGATAGAGCGAGAAATCCTCGCTCAACACGCCATGATCATAGATGTCGGCAAGGAGGCCCTGATAGCGCGGGCCGAACAGGATCGAATGGTGCGGAATCTCCGGGAAGCTTCCGCGCACGCCGAAATGGACGAGGAACAGCGAGGGCGAGAAGCGCTTTTTCTCCAGGCTCGCCGCCGTGCGCTGGGCGCTGCGCGAGTCGCCGAGCAGATCGCGATAGCTATGGACGATGTCGGCATTGCTGGCGATCGCGTCGGCCTCCAGCTCGAACCCGCTCTCGGTACGCAGTCCGGTGACCCGGTCGCCTAGCGTATGGATCTTGGCGACGGCGTCGCCGAGCCGCACCACGCCGCCCAGCCGCTCGAAATGGCGGACCATCCCGGCGACGAGCCGGTTGGTGCCGCCCTCGGCATACCAGACGCCGCCGTCGCGCTCGAGCTTGTGGATCAGCGCGTAGATCGCGCTCGTCGTCATCGGGTTGCCGCCGACCAGCAGCGTGTGGAAGCTCAGCGCCTGGCGGAGCTTCTCGTTCTTCACGAACCGCGACACGATCGAATAGACCGATCGCCACGCCTGGTATTTCATCAGCGCCGGCGCCGCGCGGACCATCGAGCCGAAATCGAGGAACGCGACATGGCCGAGCTTCTCATAGCCCTCGCGATACACTCCCGCCGAATATTTGAGGAAGCGGCGATAGCCTGCGACGTCCTCGGGATTGAGCCGGGCGATCTCGGCGCGGAGTTGGGGATCGTCGTTCGAATAGTCGAACGCAGTGCCGTCGGGCCAGGACAGCCGGTAGAAGGGCGATACCGGACGTAGCTGGACGTCCTCGGCGATGTCGCGCCCGGAGAGTCGCCAAAGCTCGCGCAGGGCGTCGGGGGCGGTGATCACGGTGGGCCCGGCATCGAAGGTGAAGCCGTCGCGCTCCCAATAATAGGCGCGCCCGCCCGGCTTGTCGCGCGCCTCGACGATCGTCGTATCGACTCCGGCCGATTGCAGGCGGATGGCGAGCGCGAGCCCGCCAAATCCCGCACCGATCACTACCGCTTTCTTCATTTGACCCCCGTTATCGCGCGTACCGCCCGGCCGATCGGCACCGGCGGCTTGCCCGTCATCACCCGGATCTTGTCGCCCAGGCTTGAATTGGCTGCATAGAAGCGCCCGATCAGCCCCTCGTCCAGCCGGTAGAAGCGTTCGAGGACGCGGTAACGTTCCCCAGGCTCGGCGGCGCGGAACAGCATCGCGGCGAGCAGCCGATAGAATTTGCGGCCTTTCCATAGGCGGCGGGCATGGCCCTGCAGCAGGTCGTGCAGCGCCTTGCCGTCGAATAGGCCAGCCTCGGCAACGAGCGCGGCGGTGCGCACCGCATCCGGCAGCGAATAGCTGGTCAGCGGGTGGAACAGGCCGGCACGCACTCCGGCCTTGCCGACACCCTCGCCGCTCGACCGCCAATAGGCCTCGAAATCACCACCGATCGCCACCGGAAGCACGCCGCTTTCCTCGCGCGCGACATCGCGTACCTGCCAGCCTTTCTGGTCCGCATAGGCCTGGATCCGCTCGCCCAGCGCCGCAGCGTCGAGGTCGGACGTGTCGCTGTAGTAGGTGTCCTCGACGAAGACCCGATCGGACGCGAAGGGCAGGCAATAGACGAAGCGATAGCCATCGAGCTGCTCGACCGCTGCGTCCATTACCACCGGGCGTTCAAGCGCGTGCGGCGCTGCCAGCATCAGCTCGCGGCCGAGGAATTTCTGCCAGCCCAATTCGAGCGCCGAGAGGTCGCCCGCGCCGCGGCAGTCGATCACGCCTTTCGCCTCGATCCGGTCGCCGCCGACAAGCTCGACAGCGGTGCTGCTCAGCGCCTGCACCTTGCGCCCGAGCATCGCAGTACCTTCGGGCAAGCCGGCGAGCAGCACGCGTTCGAAATCGCGCGACTCGATCGAATGGTAGGGCGATTTGAGCGTCCGCGCGTGCCCGGGGAAGGCGACGTCGTAGCGAGTCCAGCGATGGCCGATCATCGGCGTCACCAGCCAGCGGTTCGTTGGGGCGATGTCGCTGGAGAAGAAAGACCAGAGATGGTTTCCGCCGAGATGCGCGCCGGCTTCGATCAGCTTCAGCCTGGCCTCGGGATGCCGGGCGTGGACGGCACGTGCGATCAGCCCTCCGGCAAGACCGCCGCCGATAATGGCGAGGTCACAGCTGATCGTGGCCGACATCGATCCCGCCTAGCCCAGCGGGGCAGGCGTTCCAACAAAAACCCTCCCCGGGGCGATGCCGGGGAGGGCAGGGGTGGTGGGAGCAGAGCAATGCGCTCCCGAGAGATCAGGCGGCCTTGAGCAGCGGCCACTCCTCGGCCATCGCGCGCGCCACTGTGGGACGAGCGCGCAGCCGGGTGCGATAGGCGAGCAGCACCGGCCAGTCGGCGATCGCCACCCCGGCGGTCTCGCACCAGTTGAGCACCGTCAGCAGATAGGCGTCGGCGACGGTGAAGCGATCTTCGAGGAAGTCGCGACCCTCCAGATGCGCTGCGAGCACGCCGAACGGCTTGGCCACCCGGGCGCGCGCGGCGGCGCGCTCCTCGGGGCCTGCCGTCTTGCCGAGCAGCGGGGTGAACACGCTCTTGTGCAGCTCGGTGCCGGTGAAGTTGAGCCAAGCGAGCATCCGGTAATGCGCGTTGGAGAATCCGGTGAAGCTCAGCGCGCCTTCTGGCGCCAGCTCGGCGATATAGGTGAGCACCGCGGGGCCTTCGGTAAGCACGAAGCCATTGCCGGTCTCCAGCGCCGGGACATAGCCCATCGGGCTGATCTCACGGAAATCGCGCCCGTCGGGGAGCCGGCCATCGGCGGGGACGGCGACGAGTTCGGCATCGAGTTCCGCCTCGATCAACGCGATCCGCGCGGCGAGCGAGCAGGCGAAGGGGCGGAAATAGAGCTTCATGGCGGGCCTCCCTTGATTTCTATACGATCTCGCATAGAAATTGAGAGGTCAAGAATTATTTGCGGGATTGCATAAAAATGCCGAGCAAGGGGCGCGGCCGTCCGCGCAGCTTCGATCCCGACGAGGCGCTGGGCCGCGCCACCGAGCGGTTCCGGACGCAGGGCTATGCGGGCACGTCGCTCGACGACCTGTCCGAAGCGACCGGGCTCAAGCGGCCGAGCCTCGCCGCGGCGTTCGGCGACAAGCGCGCAATGTACCTTGCCGCGATCGATCGACTGACCATGCGGATCGATCGCCAGCTGCAGCGGCTCGGCGAGATGGCACTCGCGCCGCGCGAGCTGGTCGAGCGTATCCTGCTCGGCGGGATCGCGCTGTACCTGACCGGCAGCGAGGGCCCCGAAGGCTGCCTGATCATCAATACCGCGGCGACCCAGGCAGCGTCCGACCCGCAGGTACGCGCGAAGGTTGGCACTTTCCTCGCCGTCGAGGACGGCCGCATCGCCGAACTGCTCGCCGCGGCGGGCAGCGCCGCGCCAGAGGCGCAGGGGCGGCTGGTCGCTTCGGTGCTCCACTCGCTCAGCGTGCGGGCGCGGGGCGGGGCGTCGCGTGAGGAACTGGAACGCGTCGCGCACGATTGCATCGACCTGATCTTCGGAGCCGGAAATTGAGCGCGCTGCGTCCGTCGTTGCGGATCCCGCGCGCCGCCGCGATCGCCGCGCTGCTCGTCGCGCTGGCCGTTGCCGCGATCCTGGTGGCGATGGACCGGCCGCCGATCTGCCAATGCGGCACGATCAAGCTGTGGCATGGCGACGTTCATTCGAGCGAGAACAGCCAGCATCTTTCCGACTGGTACACGTTCAGCCATGTGATCCACGGCTTCCTGTTCTACGCCGCGGCACATTTCGCGTTGCGCGCGCGGGCGCGGGGCTGGGCGCTTCCGCTTGCGGTGGCGGTCGAGGGGTTCTGGGAGATCCTCGAAAACTCGCCGATCATCATCAACCGCTATCGCGAGGCGACGATCGCGCTCGGCTATTCGGGCGACAGCATCGTCAATTCCATGGCCGATATCGGCTGGATGGCGCTGGGCTTCGTGCTTGCCTCGCGGCTGCCCGCCTGGGCGACGATCGCGCTCGCACTGGCGTTCGAACTGGGCACGCTGGCGCTGATCCGCGACAATCTGACGCTCAATGTGCTGATGCTGGCCTGGCCGATCGATGCAGTCAGGACATGGCAAGGCGGCTAGTGTAGAGCGGCGCGCATGATCGTCGCGATCCTCCTGTCCGCGCTGGCGATGACGCTGATCGTCGGGGTGCGCTATCTGCTCACCTCGGGGGCGTTCGCGCTGGCGACGCGGCTGCGGCATCCGGCGCTTTATGCCGGGCTCGACAAGCAGATCCGCAAGGAGATCGGCTGGAGCCTCGCCTCGGCGGCGATCTATGGCGTGCCTGCGGGGGTGGTCGCCTGGGGCTGGCAGGAACGCGGCTGGACGCGAATCTACACCGACCTCGCCGACTGGCCGCTCTGGTATCTGCCCGTCTCGGTGCTGCTCTATCTCGTCGCGCACGATGCCTGGTTCTATTGGAGCCACCGGCTGATGCACCGGCCGCGCTGGTTCCGCATCGCGCATGCCGTGCATCACGCCAGCCGCCCGCCGACCGCCTGGGCGGCGATGAGCTTCCATCCCGTCGAAGCGCTGACCGGGGCCTTCGTCATTCCGCTGCTCGTCTTCGTCGTTCCGATCCATGTCGGCGCGCTGGGGGTGGTGCTGGCGACCATGACGGTTATGGGAGTGACCAACCACATGGGCTGGGAGATCTTTCCCCGCTTCCTCCACAGCGGGCCGTTGGGCGGATGGCTGATCACGGCGAGCCACCACCAGCGCCACCACCAGCTCTACGGATGTAATTATGGCCTTTATTTCCGCTTCTGGGACCGGCTCTGCGGCACCGACAAGGGACTGGGCGACTTCGCGGATCGCCGGCGCCGCTCTGTGCCTGGTGGGGCTGCCGGGGATGACCCCGGTCGGCAGCCTTGAGATCCAGGTCACCGGTCTTCGATCGGCCAAGGGGGTGCTCCAGTTCTGCGTGGCGCGACACGCCGGCGATTTCCCCGATTGCCGCAAGGGCGCCAGCGGCATCCAGCGCACCATCTCCGCCGCCGCACCCAGCATCCGCTTCGAGGGGCTGCCCCAGGGCAGCTACGCCGTGGCGGTGATCCACGACGCCAATGGCAACGCCAAGCTCGACACGATGCTGGGCATCCCCAAGGAGGGCTTCGGCTTTTCGCGCAACCCGGCGATCCGCTTCGGCCCGCCGCGCTTCGCCGCCGCCGAATTCAGCGTGGGCGGGAGCGGCACGGTCCAGCAGATCCGCATGCGCTACATGCTGTGAGCGGGCTGGCCGTGCGCGACCACGGCAGCTAAGGGCGGCGGCATGGCAGAACAAGAAGACAGCTTCGTCTATGACGAGGCGAGCGGCGAGTGGATCAGCGCGGCCGAGGCGAACGCCAAGGCGGCGGCGGGCGACCAGGTCGAAGTGCGCGATTCGGTGGGCAATCTGCTCGTCGATGGCGACCAGGTGACGCTGATCAAGGACCTGACCGTCAAGGGCGCGGGGCAGACGCTCAAGCGCGGCACGCTGATCAAGTCGATCCGGCTGACCGGCGACGCGCAGGAGATCGACTGCAAGTACGAAGGCATCAAGGGCCTGGTGCTGCGCGCGGAGTTCGTCCGGAAACGCTGAGCCGGACGCGGCCGCACGAATTGATGCGCGGTTGCGGCGCGCAGGGGCCTAAGGGTCGCGCGGGGCTTTTCGCCCCGAAGGACCTGATGATGGCCAAGAGCCAGAAGAAATCGAACCGCGAAGTGCGCAAGCCCAAGGCGGAGAAGGTCAAGACGATCGCCGCCAACGCATCGACCAAGGACAAGCCCGTCGCGATGGTGACGATCAAGGGATGAGCCGGCCCCGGATCGTGCCCCCCCGGCAGGATCCGGCGCGCCCGGGCGGCGCGAAAGGTTAGTAAAGGTCAGGCGAACGCGTCATTTCGCGGCGCGGTCGCCTGCCGCGTGCATGTCGCGCCCGGCCGCGCGTGCGAGAGCCCGATCGATCGCGAGGACGAATGGGACGGGTTCCTCCTGCGCCTCCGCTGCATAGCCCACGGCCTCGGGGCGGTGCCAATGGCGCTTTCGTTGAAAGTCACGGTGCGTTGCTATACATGTATAGCAATTGGAGGCGATCATGTTGGCAGTGCGTCTGGATGCCGAGACCGAAGCCCGGCTGGATTCACTGGCGGCGCGGACCGGGCGGACCAAGACCTTCTATGCGCGCGAGGCGATTGTGGCGCATCTCGACGATCTGGAGGATTTCTACCTCGCCGAGGAGCGGTTGCGCTCCTTTCGCAATCGGGAGGATCTCCCGCTTGTCGATGGGCAGCCGTCCCGGATCGAGGTCGAGCGCGCGGATATGCTCGATTCGCTGCGAAAATTGTGGGCGCAGGGCGAGGCGAGCGGCGCGGCGATCGACGGTAATTTCGATGCCGGAGACATCGCCAGACGCGGCAGCGAGCGCATGGCCGCCGCGCGCCGCCGCGATTGAGGATCCGCCGCCTCCCCGGGGCGATCCGCGACCTGGACGACATCTGGCTCCCTATCGCCACTGACAATCCCGCCGCCGCGACACGCCTGATCAAGCGGATCGCGGAAGGCGTTGCGCGGCTTGCCGACTTCCCTGAAAGCGGCCCGGCGCGACCCGAAATCGGCGCAGGCGCACACAGTGTGACGATCGGCAATTACCTCGTGCTCTACCGGATCGGACGCGACAGCGTCGATATCGTCCGCGTGATCCACGGCGCACGCGCGATTGCGGGGTTGCTGGATGGCTAGCGGTTTGCGGTGGGTCGAGCGCATGGCGGCGGCGCTGGATGCGGCGCTGGATGCGGCGGTTGGGCGTTGGAGGAGGGGCAGGGCGCCTTGGTATCCGATTGAATCAGTAATCCAGCTTAATCGCTCAATTCACCGCATTTCGCCACGGTTGATCGTCCCGGCTCTGTTCTACGTGAACGTAAGCGATACAGTTGCACGTCGATCCGAATCGCTTCGGGAACGATAAAACCAATGGAGGTGCCTATACAAGCGCGCTGATCAACTTCTCAATTCGCAGCGCAATGGGCAACCGGATGACTAATCGGTCGGGTTTAAGATGGCACCGCGTACGGGCACGTAAGGCAAACATGCTTGATACTCGAAACGGATCGCCGCTTCATCGAAGATCGTACTACGCGCAAATGGTCGCCTAACGCGCATTGGACCATCTCTCTCTTCAAGGAGAAGGCAGATGGATCAGCCTCAGTGGTTCCTTCATATGGACGACCGCTGGATGTGGCGTTGGTTTTTGACCAGCGGCCGCGGACAGCCGTTAGCCATGTCGAAGAGGTGCTTCTTCCGTCGCGAAGATGCAGTTCAGAACCTTGACGCTGCTCGCATGGCCGTGATCGGCCTGTAGGTAGTAATCCCGAAGCGACGGATCGATGGCGGGCAGCGGAAACGCTGCCCGTTTTCGTTCTGGTGCTCGCGGATAATGTTCAGTGATTGCGTCAGCCCGCTAAGCGTCGGGGGGCAGTGGCCCATCATCATCAGCCCGGAAAAAGCGCGCGTCGCGTCGGCGCGCTTCCCAAAATCCACTCTGCTCAGCCGATAGCACAACAGGATCCGTCGTACTTCCTCGCAAATCAATGAGCTGTATATGAACTAGTCGGGCATCTGTAGAAATCACATTATCGGAAGCAAAGAGGTTCTTTACCGCAAAATGAAGAGCCTCCTCCGCTTGTGCCATACTTGCTGTCGATCTGACCAGCTACCACTAATAAGCCGCCTTCTTTTGCCCACTTCCCCCCCTCAAGCCATCACATCGCGCTTGCCATCGGGGTCCGGCAACGGGTCAAGCGGGGGGCAGAAGCCGCAGGCCCATATCTCGATCGAGCGTTCGTAGCGCTCGCCGGTGCGGCTGTGCGTGGCGGTCATCCGGATGCGGTTCGGGATGACGCTGGCGCCCTTATATTCGGGCACGATCTCAAGCCGGTCGATGCGGTCGCGTTCGGCATAGGCGGCCAGCATCTCGACCAGCCGCGCGTGCGACGCGGCCGCGTCGAGCGTGACATAGCCGGTGTTGATCTTGGTCTTCGGGCCGCCCAGTTCGGTGGGGAAGAAATGGATCCGCACCAGCACGTGTTTGCGCGCCAGCCTGGCCGCTGCTGCGCGGGTGGTGACGGTGGAGAAATCGGGCGCGAGCGGCGGCGCGGGGAGGACGACTTGCTGCGCCGTGCGGGCGTCGGTCGCCGGCGAGGGCGGAAGCAACATTGCCATCGCCGCGTACAGCGATGCCCCGATCCGGCGGAGCCGGCGGAGCACTCCTGCCCTATAGCCTCGAATTGCCACCGCCGCCCTCCGATGCGAACGCCGCGCCCGAGACTATCGGCGTTCGCATCGAAAATGGCGGGAAGTTGCTCCGTTTCGGAGGTGATTCTGTGGGGCCTTCCGCGCCTGGCGGCGCGGCCCCTCCACCATACGCATGTGCGAATGGTCCCCCTCCCCGAGGCAAGCTCGGGGAGGATTCAGGGCTCAGTCGTGCTCGCGTCCACCGGCGCCCATGTAGAGCTCGCTGCCGGTTTCCTTGAACACCCGGCTCATCTCTTCCATCCCCTTGAGCGCCGCGGCCTTGCTTGCCGCCGCGGTCTCCGCGCCCGTCGGGCCGGTGGCGATGAAGCCCTCGACGCTCTGGTTCTGCTTGGTGGCAAATTCCCGAACTTCCTGGCTGATCTGCATCGAGCAGAATTTCGGGCCGCACATCGAGCAGAAATGCGCGGTCTTGGCGCCTTCGGCCGGTAGGGTCTGGTCGTGATAGTCCTCGGCGGTGTCGGGATCGAGCGACAGGTTGAACTGGTCGCGCCAGCGGAACTCGAAGCGCGCCTTGGACAGCGCATTGTCGCGGACCTGCGCGGCGGGGTGGCCCTTGGCGAGATCGGCGGCGTGGGCGGCGAGCTTGTAGGTCACCACGCCGACCTTGACGTCGTCGCGATCGGGGAGGCCGAGATGCTCCTTGGGGGTGACGTAGCAGAGCATCGCGGTGCCGTACCAGCCGATCATCGCGGCGCCGATGCCGCTGGTGATATGGTCATAGCCCGGGGCGATGTCGGTGGTGAGCGGCCCGAGCGTGTAGAAGGGGGCCTCGCCGCAGACCTCGAGCTGCTTGTCCATATTCTCCTTGATCTTGTGCATCGGCACATGGCCGGGGCCTTCGATCATCACCTGGACGTCCTGCTTCCAGGCGCGGTGGGTGAGCTCGCCGAGCGTGTAGAGCTCGCTGAACTGGGCTTCGTCGTTTGCATCGGCGATGCTGCCGGGGCGCAGGCCGTCGCCGAGGCTGTAGGCGATGTCATAGGCCTTCATGATCTCGGTGATCTCGTCGAAGCGCTCGTAGAGGAACGATTCGCGATGATGCGCGAGGCACCATTTGGCCATGATGCTGCCGCCGCGGCTGACGATGCCGGTGACGCGCTTGGCGGCCATCGGGATGTAGCCAAGGCGGACGCCGGCGTGGATGGTGAAATAGTCGACGCCCTGCTCGGCCTGCTCGATCAGCGTGTCGCGGAAGATCTCCCAGGTGAGGTCCTCGGCGACGCCGCCGACCTTTTCGAGCGCCTGGTAGATGGGCACGGTGCCGATCGGGACGGGCGAGTTGCGGAGGATCCACTCGCGGGTGTCGTGGATGTTGCGGCCGGTGGAGAGGTCCATCACCGTGTCCGCGCCCCAGCGGATCGACCAGACCATCTTGTCGACTTCGGCGGCGACGTTCGAGGCGACGGCGCTGTTGCCGATATTGGCGTTGATCTTGACCAGGAAGTTGCGGCCGATCGCCATCGGCTCGCTTTCGGGGTGGTTGATGTTGTTGGGGATGATCGCGCGGCCGCGCGCGATCTCGTCGCGGACGAATTCGGGGGTTACGTAGTCGGGGATCGCGGCGCCGAAGCTCTCGCCGTCGCGGAGGTAGTGCGCGAGGCGCTCGCGGCCTAGATTCTCGCGGGTGGCGACATATTCCATCTCCGGGGTGATGATGCCGCGGCGGGCATAGTGCATCTGGCTGACGTTCGCGCCGGGCCTGGCGCGGAGCGGGCGCTTGACCACGTTGGGGAAGGGCTCGACGCCGCCGCTGCGATCGGGACCGAGCTGGCCGTTATCCTCGGGGCGGACTTCGCGGGCGGCGACGGGTTCTACATCGCCGCGGCCGAGGATCCAGTCGCGGCGGAGCGCGGGGAGGCCGGCCTTGATGTCGATGCGGGCGTTGGGATCGGTATAGGGGCCCGAAGTGTCGTAGACGCGGACCGGGGCCTCGCCGCTGCCGGGCTCGAGGTGGATCTCGCGCATCGCGACGCCGAGCGGGCCGACATGGATCTTCTTCGAGCCGCGAATCGGTCCGGTGGTGACGCCGATTTCGGTGCGGGCGGGGATGTCGGCCATCGTGTCTTCTCCTCAAGCGGGGAGAGACGGATTGGGGGTGACCGCCTCCCTCCCTACGCCGGTGTCAACCGGATCAGGTTCAGCGGGTCGAGGGCTGCGGCCCTCCTCTCAAGCGCGGAACAGCGCTCCCCCGGGGATGGAGGGGTCTTAGGCCGATGCGGGCGCGAGGGGAAACGAAAAAGGGCGCCGGCCTTTCGGCGGGCGCCCTCTGCCTTGCCGGCGGGATCAGAGCGTGTTCTTGGCCTGCTGCTCGACTCGGGCGTCGTCATCGTCATCGGCCTTGTCGGCCATCGCCTCGCCGCGGTCCTCGACATTGTCGGCCTCGGCTTCGAGCGCGTCGTGGAGCTGGTCGTTGCCGGCGGCCTGGGCGGCATCGGCCTGGTTCTCGAGCGCGTCGGCCTGATTCTCGGCCATCGCCTCGATGTTCGAAGCGGCCTGGTCGTCGGCATTCTTGCCGCATGCGGCGAGCGCGAGCAGGCCGGCGGCAGCGACGGTCGCCTTGAGCAGAATCTTCATGGAGTTCCCCTTGTGGTTCGCGGCCGGCAGGCGCCGGACTCGCGCACCAATCGCCGAAACCCCGCGAGGTTCCGGAGGGAGGGCCGGGGTGGCCCTCGGCTTACTTGATCTTGGCTTCCTTGAACTCGACATGCTTGCGCACGACGGGATCGTACTTGCGGAAGGAGAACTTCTCGGTCTGGGTGCGGGGGTTCTTCTTGGTGACGTAGAAGAAACCGGTATCCGCCGTGCTGACGAGCTTGATCTTGACAGTGGTCGGCTTGGCCATGACCCGAAACCCTTGAATCGTTCGAAAAGAAATAGCGGCGCGCACGGGCGCACCGCTGTCAGGCCGCGGCGGATGCGCGAGTCCCGCGCAAAAGTCAAGAAGCTTGGGCGGCGTGGAGCTAGTCGGGCTTCTTGGACTGCGCGGCCGCCTTGGCGGCAAAGGCCTCGATGCGCTTCTGCATGCCGGCCATGGCTTCGGTCATCATCTTGCGCTGGACCGCGAGGATGTCGGGATCGGAGAGGATGGTCGGCGACTGCTCGGCAAAGGCGCGTCCGGCCGGGGTCTCGAAGAAGGCCGTGATTGCGGCGAGCTGCTCGAGCGTGAAGCGCCGCGCGTAGGCACGCGCCATCGCGTCGATCAGCGCGGGCATCGCCGCCTTGGTCGCGGCGAGCGAATGCTCGAGCTCGCCATGGATGAACTGGTCGAATGCCTCGCCGAATGCGGCATCCTCGGAGCGCAGCGCCGCGAAGCTTGCGTCGCTGGTCATGGCGCCGCGCATATTTTCGATCATCGGGCGGATCATCTGATCGACCATCGCGTCGCGGCGCTCGGGCGGGAGGAAGCGGGCAAGCAGCGCCTGCGCCGCGGCGAGGCGGGCCGGATCGGGCGCGGCGACCGCGGGGGCCACGGCCTGGGCGCAGGCCGGCGCGACCGGCAGGGCGGCGAGAAGGGCGGCGGCGGCGAATCGAAGCATCTGGATCCTCTTTGGCGGTGGCGCGCGCATTGCCCGTGCCGGCGGAATGTGACGATATGACAGGCATGGAGGTACTCGTCCCCGCCTTTCTGCTCGCGGCGCTCGCCCAGCTCGGCGACCGGCCGGCGCTGCTGACCGCGGTGCTGGCCGACCGGTTCGAGCGACGGCTGACGGTGGCGCTCGCGGCAGGGCTGGCGCACGGTATGGGCAGCGTGCTCGCGGCTTTGGGCGGGGCCGCGGTCGCGCCGTTGCTGACGCCCGAGGCGCAATCGCTGCTGCTCGCGGTCGCGCTGGTCGCGGGTGGAGTGACCGGATTGTGGCGGCCGGCGCCGGCGAACCGATACGAACGCTGGCGCTTCGGATCGTTCGGCACACCCTTGCTGGCGGTGTTCGTGCTCGCGCTGGGCGAGCAGACGCAGTTCTTCGCGTTTGCGCTGGCGGCATCGGGCGAGGCCTGGTTCGCCGCGGCGGGGGCGACGCTGGGCGCGCTCGCGGTGGCGGTCGCGGCGGCGATGCTCGGCGAGGCGGGGTGGGCGCGCGTGCCGTTGCGCGCGCTGCGGCTCGGCGCCGCCGCGATCTTCCTGGTCGCGGGGATCGTCATCGGGCTCGGCGCGTTGCGGCTGACCGGCTGATCGAGCGGGCTGATCGCCGTCATCGAAATTAGCCGGTGGCAGCGCGCGGCACCAACCCTATATCGGCTTCGTTGGGCTCACGTATCGTTTTTCGGAGGCAGAGAATGGCAGACACCAAGGCGGCGCTGGCGACCCCCACCGACCTCAATCGCAACGACACCAAGAGCGTCGCCGAGGCGCTCAACAGTGCGCTCGCCGATTGTTTCGCGCTCTACTTCAAGACCAAGAATTTCCACTGGCACGTCTCGGGCCCGCATTTCCGCGACTATCACCTGCTGCTCGACGACCAGGCGGCGCAGATCTATGGCATCACCGACGCGATCGCCGAGCGCGTCCGCAAAACCGGCAACGTGACGCTCCGCTCGATCGGCGACATCGCGCGGCGTCAGACGCTCAAGGACAACGACCAGGATTTCGTCGCGCCGGGCGACATGCTCGCCGAGCTGCGCGACGACAATCTCAAGCTGGTCGAGAGCTTCCGCGCCGTGAAGCAGGCGGCCGAGGATGCCGGTGACAACGCCACCTCGGGAATCGTCGACGAATGGACCGACCAGGCCGAGGAGCGCGCCTGGTTCCTGTTCGAGGCCAGCCGCAAGGGCTGAGCAGTTTCGGGTAAGGAAAAGCAAAGGGCCGGGGCGATCCCCCGGCCCTTTTTCATTCGATCGCGGCGATGGCGCGCCTCCCCGGGGCGGCGGTCCGCTCTGGATTGACTTTGCGTCCGCCGCCGCTAGGGCCGTCGGCGGGCCACGCGGTCCCAACGCCGCGCGTGCTCTCTGTAAGGAGAGACTGACATGAGTGATTCTGCCGTTACCGACGCCACCCGTGCGTCCGCCAAGCCCGCTTTCCTGCCGGCTCGCCCCTATTTTTCCTCCGGTCCCTGCGCCAAGCCTCCGGGCTGGGATGCGTCGAAGCTCGCCAGCGAATCGCTCGGCCGCTCGCATCGCTCGAAGATCGGCAAGACCCGCCTGCAATATGCCATCGACCTGATGCGCGAACTGCTCAACCTCCCCGATACGCACCGCATCGGCATCGTCCCCGGTTCCGACACCGGCGCGTTCGAGATGGCGATGTGGACGATGCTGGGCGCCAAGCCCGTGACGACGCTCGCCTGGGAGAGCTTCGGTGAAGGTTGGGTCACCGATGCGGTCAAGCAGCTGAAGCTCGATCCGACGGTGATCCGCGCCGATTACGGCCAGCTCCCCGATCTCGGCCAGGTCGATTGGTCGAACGACGTTCTCTTCACCTGGAACGGGACGACTTCGGGCGTGCGCGTTCCCAATGGCGACTGGATCGCCGACGATCGCGAGGGCCTGAGCTTCGCCGACGCGACCAGCGCGGTGTTCGCGTATGACCTGCCCTGGGACAAGATCGATGTCGCGACCTTCTCGTGGCAGAAGGTGCTGGGCGGCGAAGGCGGCCACGGCGTGTTGATCCTCGGGCCGCGCGCGGTTGAGCGGCTCGAAAACTACACCCCGGCCTGGCCGCTGCCGAAGGTCTTCCGCCTGATCGCCAAGGGCAAGCTCGCCGAGGGCGTGTTCAAGGGCGAGACGATCAACACGCCGAGCATGCTTGCGGTCGAGGACGCGATCTTTGCGCTGGAATGGGGCAAGTCGGTCGGCGGCGCCAAGGGGCTGATCGCACGTTCGGACGCCAATGCCGCGGCGCTCCAGAAGCTGGTCGCCGAGCGCGACTGGCTGGGCAACCTTGCTGCGGACGAAGCGATCCGCTCGACCACCAGCGTGTGCCTGACCGTCGAGGGCGCCGACGAGGCGTTCATCAAAAAGTTCGCCTCGCTCCTCGAGAAGGAAGGCGCGGCGTATGATGTCGCCGGCTATCGCGACGCCCCTGCGGGCTTGCGCATCTGGTGCGGCGCAACGGTCGAGACCGCCGATATCGAGGCGCTCGGGCCGTGGCTCGACTGGGCCTATTCCGAAGCCAAGGCCGGCTGACCTAAGGCCCTCTCCCCTTCGGGAAGAGGGTTGGGAGAGGGGCAGGACGCCTGCGTCGCTCCCTTCCGCTTCCGCATCAAGACACATTGCCCCTCTCCCCAGCCCTCTCCCCGGAGGGGAGAGGGAGCGAAGAAGGAAATCCCAATGCCCAAAGTCCTTATCAGCGACAAAATGGATCCCAAGGCCGCGCAGATCTTCCGCGAGCGCGGCGTCGAGGTCGATGAGATCACCGGCAAGACCCCCGACGAATTGAAGGCGATGATCGGCCAGTATGACGGCCTCGCGATCCGCAGCTCGACCAAGGTGACCAAGGAAATCCTCGACGCGGCGACCAACCTCAAGGTCGTCGGCCGCGCAGGCATCGGCGTCGACAATGTCGACATCCCCTCGGCCTCGGCCAAGGGCGTCGTCGTGATGAACACTCCGTTCGGCAATTCGATCACCACCGCCGAGCACGCGATCGCGCTGATGTTCGCGCTCGCCCGCGACCTGCCCGAGGCGGACAAGTCGACCCAGGCCGGCAAGTGGGAGAAGAACCGCTTCATGGGCGTCGAAGTCACCGGCAAGACGCTCGGGCTGATCGGCGCGGGCAATATCGGCTCGATCGTCGCCGATCGCGCGCTGGGCCTCAAGATGAAGGTGATCGCCTACGATCCCTTCCTCACGCCCGAGCGCGCGCTCGAAATGGGCGTCGAGAAGATGACGCTCGACGACCTGCTGCTGCGTGCCGACTTCATCACGCTGCACACGCCGCTGACCGACCAGACGCGCAACATCCTGTCGGCCGAGAACCTGGCCAAGACCAAGAAGGGCGTCCGCATCATCAACTGCGCGCGCGGTGGGCTGATCGACGAGGCGGCGCTCAAGGCCGGGCTCGATTCGGGGCATATCGGCGGCGCGGCGCTCGACGTGTTCGTGCAGGAGCCGGCGAAGGAATCGCCATTGTTCAACACGCCCAACTTCATCTCGACCCCGCATCTCGGCGCGTCGACCAACGAGGCGCAGGTCAACGTCGCGATCCAGGTCGCCGAGCAGATGGCCGACTTCCTCGTCTCGGGCGGCGTCACCAACGCGCTCAACGTGCCGTCGCTCTCGGCCGAGGAAGCGCCCCGGCTCAAGCCGTACATGGCGCTTGCCGAAAAGCTCGGCAGCCTGATCGGCCAGCTCGCACATGGCGAGATCGCCCGCGTCTCGATCCACAGCGAGGGTGCCGCCGCCGAACTCAACCAGAAGCCGATCGTCAGCGCGGTGCTCGCCGGGTTCCTCCGCGTCCATTCGGACACGGTCAACATGGTCAACGCACCGTTCCTCGCCAAGGAGCGCGGCATGGAAGTCCGCGAAGTCCGCAACGAGAAGGAAGGCGACTACCACACCTTGCTCCGCGTCTCGGTCAAGACCGCGGACGGCGAGCGTTCGGTCGCGGGCACCTTGTTCTCAAATACGCAGCCGCGACTGGTCGAGCTGTTCGGGATCAAGGTCGAGGCCGATCTGGTCGGCAACATGCTTTATGTCGTCAACGAGGACGCCCCGGGCTTCATCGGCCGGCTCGGCACCACCTTGGGTGAGGCGGGCGTCAACATCGGCACCTTCCACCTCGGCCGCCGCGACACCGGCGGCGAAGCGGTGCTGCTGCTCTCGATCGATGACGAAGTCACGCCTGAGCTTATCGCAACCGTCCGCGCACTTCCCGGCGTGAAGACGGCGATGGCGCTCAAGTTCTGAACCACCGTTCGCCCTGAGCTTGTCGAAGGGCCGTCCTTCTTTCGGAAGAAAAGAACGGGGCTTCGACAGGCTCAGCCCGAACGGATATGGGGCAGGCGAAAGGACTTCCACGCTTATGACCGGCCTGCTCCCAGAAGGATTCCACGATCGCCTCCCCCCCGCCGCCGATGCGGCGACCGGGCTGGAGACGCGCGTGCTCGGGGTGGCCCGGGCGTATGGCTATGAGCAGGTCGATCCGCCGCTTGCCGAATTCGCCGACGAGCTCGCCTCGCGGCTCAAGGCCGGCGGGGTGCGCGACGCGGTGCGCTTCGTCGATCCCGTGTCGCAGCGCACGCTGGCGATCCGGCCCGACCTGACCGCGCAGGTCGGGCGTATCGCCGCGACCCGGATGGGGCATCACCCGCGCCCGGTGCGGCTTTCCTATGCCGGCGCGGTGGTCAAGCTCAGCGCGTCCGAGCTCAACCCGCACCGCGCGATGCGCCAGATCGGTGCCGAGCTGATCGGGCTCGATACCGTCGCGGCGGCGATCGAGATCGTTCGCGTCGCGATCGAGGCGCTCCAGGCCGCGGGCGTTACCGGGATCGGCATCGATTTCACCTTGCCCGACCTTGTCGATACGCTCGCCGCGGATCTCGATCCTGCGGTTCTGGGCACGCTGCGCGACCGGCTCGACGCCAAGGATGCCGGCGGTGTCGCGGCGATCGACGCGCGCTGGCTGCCGCTGATCGAGGCGGCGGGGCCGTTCGACGGCGCGATGCAACGGCTGCGCGCGATCGACGCCGGCAATGCGCTGGCGAGCCGGCTCGATGGGCTTGCGCGGATCGCCGCGAGCGTCAACGGCCAGGCAACGCTGACGCTCGATCCGACCGAGCGCCATGGCTTCGAATATCAGAGCTGGCTCGGCTTCTCGATCTTCGCGCGCGGCGTTCGCGGCGAGATCGGCCGCGGCGGCACCTACACGATCCTCCACGGCGACGGTCGCGAGGAGCCCGCGGTCGGTTTCTCGCTGTTCGCCGATCCGATCCTCAATGCCGGGCTCGGCACGAGCGAGCGGCGAAGGCTGTTCCTCCCGCTTGGCACGTCTGCGGAGGTCGGCGCGAACCTGCGGAGCGAGGGCTGGGTCACCGTCGCCGCGCTCGAGGCGGACGATACGCCCGAGGCGCAGCTGTGCACGCATGTGCTGGGCGAGGCGGGGCCGCAGGCAATCTGACACCCGTGCTCCGGCGAACGCCGGAGCCCTGGAGACGGCGCATATCGTATGCCGCCAACGCTCCGGCCTTCGCCGGAGCTCAGGGATGGCTAGCGCCCGAGCAGCGGCGCGACATCGCCATGAGCGAAATGCTGGAACGCCTCGCGCACGGCGCCACGGAAGCGCTCGTCGCCGGCAAGCCGCGCGCCGAACACCGGCTCCACCGCCAGCAAGGCCGTGACCGGATCGCCGCTGGTAGCTGCGGCCGCCAGCGTCTCCGCCAGCGGATCGGTGATCTTCTCGCCCGCCTCAGCTTTCCGCCGCAGGAAGGCGATCCACGCCGCGACCGGCACCGCCAGCCGATCGACGCTGCGCCCGGCATCGAGCGCCTCGCGCGTCGTATCGAGCAGGCGATAGGGTAGCTTTTGCGAGCCGTCCCAAGCGATCTGTGCCAGCAGATGCCGGATCTCGGGATTGCGGAAACGGTCGAGCACCGCATCGGCATAGGCCGCGATATCGAGCCCCTCGACTGCGCCCAGCGACGCGGCGATGTCCTGATGGACCAGCCGCGTGACGAAGCCTTCGAGCGCCGCGTCGGACATCGCGTCGAACACCGTCTCGTGGCCGCGTGCGAGGCCGATATAGGCAAGGCTCGAATGCGCGCCGTTGAGGATGCGCAGCTTGGCCTGCTCATAGCCGCGGACGTCGCTGGTCAGCGTCACCCCCGCCGAAGCGAGGTCGGGCCCGTCGGCCATGTCGAAGCGCTGGAGCACCCATTGAGTAAAGCGCTCGCGCTGGACCGCCGCCTTGTCCTCGACGCCGAGTTCGGTCGCGACCTTGGCGAGGAACGCCGCGTCGCTCGCGGGGGTGATCGAATCGACCATCGAATCGGGGAACGCCACTTCGCCCGCGATCCAGTCGGCGAGCCCGGCATCCTGCGCGCGGGCGAGCGCGACGCATGCCGCGCGGAGCTTGGCGCCGTTGCCGGTCATGTTGTCGCAGCACAGCATCGCGAAGGGGGGCAGCCCGGCGGCGCGGCGATCCCCCAGTCCGGCGACGATCCACCCGATCACGCTCGCCGGCTCGGCAGGGCGCTTCAGGTCGTGGGCGATATCGGGATGCGCGAAATCGAGGCTCCCGTCGCCGGCGAGGCAATAGCCCTTCTCGGTCACCGTACTCGTCGCGATCCGCACGTCGGGCGAGGCGAGCAGCGCCCGCAGCCGCACGCCTTCGCCCGGCCCGATCGCGTCCGAATGCGCCGCGATCACGCGCATCGAAGGCTCGCGGTCGATCACCGCCAACGTGTAGAGCCCGTCCTGCGCCTTGAGCGCGTCGGTGGTGCCGCCGCTGCGCAGCGACACTGCGGCGATCCCCCAGCGCGGATCATGATCGAGCAGGCGATCGACAATGGCCGCCTGGTGCGCGCGGTGGAACGCGCCGGGGCCGAAATGGACGATGCCGGTGCGGATGGCGTCAGAAGCATGGCGCGGACGCGCGATCGTGTCAGGCAAAGCGGCGAGCGACGTGCGGGACAGATTGGTCATGCCAATCTTCCAAGCAGCGACTACTGCAGCAAGTCAATCCGGGTTAGTAGGATTTGCCGGGCGAAGACCCGCCACCGAGCAGCGATCCGGTACCAAAGCCCAGCCGCCGCTCGCTCCCCTTGGGCATGCGGAAGCGGACCTGCCGGTTGGGAAAGTCGATATCGACACGGCGGAAGCTGCGCAGCGCATCCATGCCGAGCAGCAATGCCGGACGCTTGGTCAGCCCGAACCGCTCGAACGGCGCAACGTCGGCGAACGCCACCGGCATCGATCCGAACATCACATCGCCCACCTTGATGTTCGGCACCGTCGTATAGCCGGCCGTCGCCTTTTCGCCGGTAACGTCGGTCAATTCGATCGCCTGGGCCCTGCGACTGCGGCCGACGCGCTTGCGCAGCGCGCTGTTGCCCATGCTCACCTGACTACCCGTGTCGAGCACGACCTGGATGCGCGTGGAGCCGTAATAGGCGTCGGTGACGATCAGCTGGCCGAACTGGCTCTTGGCCGTCACGACGATCTCGTCCGGCGCGTTGCGCCGGCGCTTGGTACTTTTCTGGCTGGGGCGGACTTCCATCGTGCCATTGTCGAAATCGATCGTAACCTGGTGGTCGCGCAGCGTGTCGATCCCCAGCAGGCCGATCGCGCCGAGGTTGCGCGCCTCGAGCTTGGGGGCGATCACGCTATGCTGCACGCCGATCGACTTGATCATCAGGTCTGGCACCAGCACGGTATCGACCTGGCTGCGGCCCGTCATCGACAGCAGCGTCACCGGTGCGCCCGAACTGAGCCGCAGCGTGTTCGCAAGCTCGCGCGACACCACGGTACGCTCGGCGCCGGTATCGATGATGAAGTTGTACGGTCCCTTGGCATTGACCGCGACGGGGACCGTCAGGCGCTGGTCGACTTCGCCGAGCATCAGCAAAGTCGTTTCCATGACCGACTCGGGGCTGATCAGCTCGGGATCCTGAGGGGTATTTGCGGGCGCGCCGGCGGGGGCCTCGATCGGCAAGGTCAGAAGCAGGAGCGGATAGACGACTCCAGACATGGCGTGACGATATACCTGCACATATTGCGCAGCAAACGAATTCAATCGAGCCGCATCGCCTCCGCCGCGATACCTTCGGCCTCGATCAACAGCGCGTCCTCGGCAGTGCCTTCGGGCACGCGCTCGCGGCCGATCATGATCAGCACCGGCACCGCCATCGGGCTCACGCGATCGAGGTCGATGTGCAGCATCGTGTCCGCCGCGGTATCGAGCAGGTGGGCGAGCCGCCCGACATCGGTCATCCGCGCGCGCGCATCGGCCCAGGCCGCCTTGAGCAGCAGGTGATCGGGCTCGTATTTGCGCAGCACGTCGTAGATCAGGTCGGTCGAGAAGGTGACTTGCCGCCCGCTCTTCTTCTTGCCCGGATGCTGGCGCTCGACCAGCCCGCCGATGATCGCGACTTCGCGGAACGCCCGCTTGAGCAGCGCCGATTGCTGTACCCAATCGACGAACTCGTGCTCGAGGATATCGGGCGAAAACAGCGCGGCCGGATCGGTGATCTTCTCGAGCCCATATACCGCCAGCGCGTAATCGTTTGCGACGAAGCCGAGCGGCTTCAATCCCATCGCCTCCATCCGCCGCGTGATCAGCATGCCGAGCGACTGGTGCGCGTTCCAGCCTTCGAAGCTGTAGGCGACCATGTGGTGCTTGCCCTCGTGCGGGAAGGTCTCGACGAGCAACTGCGTTGGCGAAGGCAGCGCCGAGCGCCGCGCCTGCACTTCGAGCCATTCGCGGACATCGTCGGGAAAGCGCGCCCATTGGCCGCGATCGGCGAGGAACGCGCGCACCCGATCGGCCAGCGTCGAGGTGATCGCCAGCCGCGCGCCCATGTAGGAGACGTAGCGCGCCTGCTTGCTGCTCGCGCGGACGATCAGGTCGGTCTGCTCGATCCGTTCGACCTCGAGGCTGAGCCCGGCGAAGAAGAAGGTGTCGCCCGGCGCCAAGGTCGAGCCGAAATATTCCTCGACCTTGCCGAGGCGCCGGCCGTTTTTGAAGCGCACGTCGAGCATCGGCGCCTCTACGATGATCCCGGCATTGAGGCGGTGCTGGGCGACGAAGGCGGGCTTGGTCACCCGCCACAGCCCGTCCGCGCTTTTGGTCAGCCGCTTGAACTTGTCGTAGGCGCGGAGCGAATAGCCGCCATCGGCGATGAAGTGCAGGACGCGATCGAACACGTCCTGCTCGAGCGCCGAATATGGCAATGCTGCACGCACTTCCTGCAGCATTTCCGTGGCATCAAACGGCGCGGCGCAGGCACAGGCCATGACATGCTGCGCGAGCACGTCGAGCGCGCCGGGGCGGAAGACATCGGGGTCAAGCTCGCCTTGCTCGACCGCGTCGAGCGCCGCGCGGGCTTCGAGATATTCGAAGCGGTTGCCCGGCACGAGCACCGCCTCGCTGGACTCATCGAGCCGGTGGTTGGCGCGCCCGATCCGCTGGAGCAGCCGCGACGAGCCCTTGGGCGCGCCCATCTGGATCACGCAATCGACATCGCCCCAATCGACCCCGAGATCGAGGCTCGCGGTCGCGACCAGCGCACGCAGCTTGCCATCCGCCATCGCCAGCTCGGCCTTGCGCCGCGCCTCCAGGCTCAGGCTGCCATGATGCACCGCGATCGGCAGCTTGAGCTCGTTTACCTTCCACAAATTCTGGAAGACGAGCTCGGCCAGCCCGCGGGTGTTGCAGAACACGATCGTCGTGCGGTGCGTCTCGATCTCGGCCATCACCTGGGGGATCGCGTACACCCCCGAATGCCCCGCCCAGGGCACCCGGCCCTCGGGCAGCAGGATCGCGATGTCGGGGTCGGCGCCCTTCTCGCCCTGCACTAAAGTCACTGCGTCGATATCGCCATCGGGCGCGAGCCAGGCGCGATAGCCGTCGGCATCGGCGACCGTCGCCGACAGCGCGACGCGACGCATTTCCGGGGCCAGCCGCTGGAGCCGCGCCATCGCCAGCGCGAGCAGGTCGCCGCGCTTGCCGGTGGCGAAGGCGTGGACTTCGTCGATGATCACGGTCTTCAGCCCCGCGAACATCGTCAGGCTGTCCTCATAGGAAAGGAGCAGGCTCAGCGATTCGGGGGTGGTGAGCAGGATCTCGGGCGGCCGCGCGCGCTGGCGGACCTTCTTCTCGTGCGGGGTGTCGCCGGTGCGGGTCTCGACGCGGATCGATACCCCCATCTCTTCGATCGGGGTGAGCAGGTTGCGCTGCACGTCGACCGCGAGCGCCTTCAAGGGCGAGATATAGAGCGTGTGCAGCCCCTGGCCCGGCGCTTCGATCAGCTCGGCGAGCGTCGGCAGGAACCCGGCGAGCGTCTTGCCCGCGCCGGTCGAGGCAACCAGCAGCGCATGTTCGCCCCGGCGCCCGGCCGCGAGCATATCGAGCTGGTGCCGCCGCGGCGCCCAGCCGCGCGACGCGAACCAGTCGGTGAGGGGGTGGGGAAGATCCGTCACTTCTTGCGCGTATGGGAACCGGTGGGCATCCAAACCATATAGTCACGATGGCCAAGCTCGGCGACTGGATCGAACCGCACCCCACTGGCATCTACATCCCCGCCGCCGATGCGTGGGTCGATCCCTCGCAGCCGGTGCCGCGCGCGCTCATCACGCATGGGCATGCCGACCACGCCCGCGGTGGGCATGCCCAGGTCTGGGCGACACCCGAGACGCTGGCGATCATGGCCGCGCGCTACGGGCCGCAGAACGGCAATCCCGTCGCTTATGGCGAATCGCTGCGGATGGGCGACGTGGAGGTGGGCTTCGTTCCCGCCGGGCATGTTCTCGGCTCAGCGCAGATCGTGCTCGATCATGCCGGCGAGCGCATCGTCGTCTCGGGCGACTACAAGCGCCGCGAAGACCCGACCTGCGCACGCTTCGAGCCGGTGCCGTGCGACATCTTCGTCACCGAAGCGACGTTCGGGCTACCGGTGTTCCGCCACCCCGAAACGCATGACGAGATCGACAAGCTGCTCGCCGCGCAGCGCGCCAACCCGACGCGCTGCGTGCTGGTCGGCGCCTATGCGCTCGGCAAGGCGCAACGCGTGATCAAGGAATTGCGCGTGATGGGGTTCGACGATCCGATCTACATTCATGGCGCGCTCCAGCGGCTATGCGACCTCTATGCCGAGCAAGGCGTGGATCTGGGCGAGCTGCGCCCCGCCACCGGCGTGGCAAAGGCCGAGCTTCAGGGCCGGATCATCCTCGCTCCGCCCGGCGCGCTCAACGATCGCTGGTCGCGCCGGCTGCCCGATCCGATCACCGCGATGGCATCGGGCTGGATGCGCGTCCGCCAGCGCGCGCGCCAACGCAATGTCGAGCTGCCGCTGATCCTCTCCGACCATGCCGATTGGGACGAGCTGACTGCCACGATCCGCGAGATCGCCCCGCGTGAAGTGTGGGTGACGCACGGCCGCGAGGATGCGTTGGTCCATTGGTGCCGACTGCACCAGATCAAGGCCCGCGCATTGGAACTTGCCGGGTTCGAAGACGAGGACGACTGAATTGTTGCCGAGCATTGTTGCCGAACGCCCTTGTTAGCGATACCATCGCGGAAAAGGGGAGAGGTTGGATGCAAATACTTAAGGTTGCGGCAGTGGCTGCCGCGCTGACATTGGCCGGCGCGGCGCTGGCGCAAACCGCTCCGCCGCCGTCTGCCCCCTCACCCCAACCCGCTGCGCCCGAGTTTCGGGGGCCCGACGAGCGAGTCACCGACTTCAACCGGCTCAGCCACGATATCTCCAAGCCGGTCGCAGGCCCGACTCGCTCGGCACGTCCGGTCCCCGTAACGCCGGAGGATGTCACCCAGGGTCGCGAAGTGCGGGATTCCAGGGGTGTCGTGATTGGCACCATCGAGCGCGTCGGCATGGCGTTCGCAGTGATCGCCAGCCCGGGCGGCAAGATCGAAGTGGAATTCGCCTCGCTGGCCAAGAACAACAAGGGGCTGCTGATCAACATGCCCAAGGCCAAGTTCGATGCGATCGTGGCCGGCAGCACCAAGCCGAAGAACTGACTCGCGATCGGCTTGCCGGTCAGCCCGTAGCGCGTAACGTCCCGGTTGCGGCGCTTTCGAACAGCCAGGCCTCCGCCTCTTCGACGGAATCGAAGCAGCGCGTGTCGGGGCGGCCGGTGAGCGCACGCTGCAGCTGGCTGCGTGCCAGGGTGCGGCCGATGACGAAGGCCAGCCGGCGCGAGTGATATTGCGGCGCGCCGAGCAATTGCTGGAATCCCGCGACGCTTTCCTGCGGCTGGATTTTCATCTCGCGCAGGTCGGTGATCGTCAGATGCTGGTTCGGCCCGCAGGTGAGCCGGGCATGCGCGGTCTCGCGCGCCTTATAGAAATCAGCGATGTCCTGCGGGGTGAACAGCCCACTCATGGTGATCCGAACGAGGTCGCGATCGGGTTCGGCGTGGATGGAGAAAGTCGCGCTCATAGTCTCTTTATAGAGAAAATGAGTTGCCGAATTCTGAGTCGCTCGTTTCTTTGCGGCAACGACTGCTCAGCCCACGCCTTCGAGTGCCTTTTGCCGGCGGCGCTGGACCGAGCTGCCGATCCCCATCGCCTCGCGATATTTGGCGACCGTGCGCCGGGCGATGTCGAAGCCCTTGGCGTTGAGCAGCTCGACCAGCGTGTCGTCGGACAGGATCTTCTTGGGATCCTCGGCCTGGATCAGGCCGCGGATCGCGCTCTTGACCGCTTCGGCCGAGACCGCGTCGCCGCCCTCGGACGACTGGATCGCCGAAGTGAAGAAGTATTTCAGCTCGAACAGCCCGCGCGCGCAGCTCAGATATTTATTGCTGGTGACCCGGCTCACCGTCGATTCGTGCATCTCGATCACGTCGGCGACCTGGCGCAGCGTCATCGGCTTCAAGTGCGCGACCCCCTTCAGGAAGAACGCCTCCTGCTGCTTCACGATCTCGGTCGCGACCTTGATGATCGTGCGCTGGCGCTGGTCGAGCGCCTTGACCAGCCAGTTCGCGCTGGCGAGCATGTCGGACATCCATGCCTTGCTCGCTTTGTCCTGCGGGCCCGCCGAGACCTCGGCATAATAAGCGCGGTTGACCAGCAGCTTGGGCAAGGTCGCCGAATTGATCTCGACCGCCCAGCCACTCCCGCGCCGCGCGACGAAGATGTCGGGGGTCACGGCCAGGGTCGGCTCGCCGCCGTAGCGGCAGCCCGGCTTGGGATCGTAATTGCGCAGCTCGCGGATCATGTCCGCGAGATCCTCGTCGTCGACGTTGCAGATGCGCTTCAACCGCGCGAGATCGCCGCGCGCGACCAGCTCGAGATTGTCGATCAGCCGCGCCATGCACGGATCGTAGCGATCGGCTTCCTTCGCCTGCAGCGCGAGGCACTCGGCGAGGTTGCGCGCGCCGACCCCGGTGGGATCGAAGGTGTGGATCGTGCCCAGCACCGCCTCGACCCGCGCGAGCGGCACATTGAGTCGGCTGGCGACGTCGAGCAGCGTAGCGGTCAGGTATCCGGTCTCGTCGATCTGGTCGATCAAATGCGCGGCGATGAACAGGTCGGCGCCATCGACGCTTGCCCCGGCCTGCGCCATCAGATGGTCGGCGAGGCTCAGCGCGGACGATCCGAAATTGTCGAAATCGGGCCCGTCTTCCGAACCGCCGCCGCCGGTGCCGCCCAGACCCAGGCTACCGTCGAGCCCGCCGATCGAATCCGACGGGCTGTCGTGGTGGAAGGTCTCGGCGGTGAAATCGACGTCGAGCGCGGCCTCGCCCGCGGCCTCGCCGCCGCCGGCGATCAGCTCGCCGGCATCGGCGGGGCCGTCACGCACGGGCTCGAAATCGGGTTCGGGCGCGGAGGGTTCGGGCGCGTCATCGCCGCCGCCCTGCGATTCGAGCAGCGGGTTCTTGTCGAGTTCCTCGGCGATGAAGGTCTCGATCTCGAGGTTCGACAGCGCCAGCAGCTTGATCGCCTGCTGGAGCTGCGGCGTCATCACCAGCGATTGCGACTGGCGCAGGTCGAGGCGCGGGGCGAGCGACATGGCTAGCGCTCCCCACCGTTCGTTTCGAGCGAAGTCGAGAAACGGCTACGGAGCGGCAAGCCCCGTTTCTCGACTTCGCTCGAAACGAACGGAGAGAGGAACGTGCGCATCGCTCAGAGCTCGAAGCTCTCGCCCAGGTACAGCCGCCGGACATTCTCGTCGCGGACGAGATCCTCGGGCGAGCCGGCGAACAGCACGCGGCCATCATAGATAATGTAGCCGCGATCGACGATGTCGAGCGTCTCGCGGACATTGTGGTCGGTGATCAGCACGCCGATCCCGCGCGACTTGAGCTGGATCACCAGATCGCGAATGTCCGAGATCGAGATCGGGTCGATCCCCGCGAACGGCTCGTCGAGCAGGATGATCGTCGGATCGGCCGCGAGCGCGCGGGCGATCTCGGCGCGGCGCCGCTCGCCGCCCGACAGCGCCATCGCCGGCGAGGTGCGCAGCCGGGTCAGCCCGAACTCGTCGAGCAGCTGGTCGAGCCGTGCCTGGCGCGCCGCCTTGTCGGGCTCGGCGAGCTCGAGCACTGCGAGGATGTTCTGTTCGACGGTCATCCCGCGGAAGATCGAAGTCTCCTGCGGCAGATAGCCGAGCCCCAGGATCGCGCGGCGGTACATCGGCAGCCGGGTAATGTCCTCGCCGTCGAGCATGATGCGGCCCGAATCGGGCTTCACCAGCCCCATCACCGAATAGAAGCAGGTCGTCTTGCCCGCACCGTTGGGCCCGAGCAGCCCGATCACCTCGCCGCGGCCGACCGAGACCGACACGTCGGTGAGCACCACGCGCTTGTCATAGGATTTGGCGATCGAGACGACCGCCAGCCCCTTGTCGGGGAGCGGTGCCGGATCGGCGACCGGCTGCTCGAGAATCTCGGCGATGTCGTTCATTCGTGCTTCCTGCGCGGACTAACTCGCACCGCATATAGGCGGTTGGCAGGATTCGTGCAGGAGAAAGCCCGCAATGAAAAGCGAAACTGCGGCAGTGCGGCGGAAAAGGGCGCTTATTGGCACCTTCATAGCGGGCCGGCGCGAGCGCTCAGCGCATCATTGCCCGCTACGCTTGGGCACCGAGAAGCGACCGGTGACGCGACCGCCCTGGCTCTGCGTCCCCGGCTGGCCCGGCGTTGCACTGGTCCCGCCGCGGACCCCTGAGCCGTCGATCGTCGCGCGGCCGGTATCCAGATCGATCGACAGCCGCCCGCCCGAGACGGTGTTGCCCGCCTGGCGCAGGCTCACCCCGCCGACCATCGTGATGACGCGGCGATTGAGGTCGTACACTGCATATTGCGCGCGCGCGCTCTGCTGGGGCCGGTTGACCGTGACGCCGCCGGCAGCGTCGAGCCGCGAGACCTGCGGCGAGCCTTCGCTGACCTGGCCGGTATAGCTCACCGTCACCCGCGCCGCGGTGAGCGTCATCTCGGCCTGGGTGATCCTGACGTTGCCGCTCAGGATCGCGCGGTTGGCGCGGTCCTGCAGCTCGATCCGGTCGGAGGCGACATCGATCGGCGCGTCGGTATTGTGGCGCGTCTGTGCGACCGCCGGCGCGGAAGCCAGCATCAGCATCAGCCCGAGGCCGGTCGGGACATAGCGCATCATCATCATTGCCTATTTGCCCGCCGCGGCTGGATGCGCAAGCGGGCTCTTCCTTCGAGTGAGACGGTGCGACGTTCGAGGTCGGCGGTCAGCTTGTCGGCACTGAATACCCCCGAGGGCGCATTGCCGGTGACCGCGCCGCCGCTTTCGAGCTTCCGCGTCTTGAGATCGACCGTCGCGTTCTGCGTGTTGAGAACATAGCCGTCGGAAGTCTGGAACTTGAGCGGCCCGTCGATCGCAACGCGCTCGGAGGTCATGTTGTAATGGCCGGTGTCGGCGCGAATCGAGGCGGGCCCGTCGTCGAGCCGGATCTCGGCGGCGAGATCGTTCAGCCGGACGATCGGCTCGGCCGAGCTGCGCTGGATCGCCGAACCGGCGTGGAGATGGAATGGCCGGCCCTTGCCGTCCGAGCCGCGATATTCAGCGGTGTCGATGCGCAGCCGTTCGGGCGAGATATCGACCTTGTTCTTGTCGAGCACGAAGCTCACGTCGCCCCCCATCAGCAGCGGCGCGACGACGAGAAACGCGCCGAGCACCGCGATGCCCAGCGGCAGTACGACCAGCCCGGTGCGCACGATGCGATCGTGGCTGCTGCCCGGATGGGCCCAGCCGCGCTTCTGCGAGCGGAGTCGCGCGGCGACGTCAGACATGGAAGGCCATGTCCGGCAGATAGTGCGGAAGCGGCCGGGCGCTAGATATGCGCAAAGATATCGACCTCGGGCCAGCCGGCGAGATCCAGCTCCGCCCGCCAGGGCAGGAAGTCGAAGGCGGCTTGGGCGAGCGGCATGCGTCCTTCACGCTCGAGACGCTTGTCTAGTTCCACTTTCATCGCATGAAGAAAGCGAACGTCGGACGCGGCATATTCGCGCTGCGCGTCCGAAAGCTCGGGCCCGCCCCAGTCCGACGACTGCTGCTGCTTCGAGATTTCCTGGCCGACCAGCTCGCGAACGAGGTCCTTGAGCCCGTGCCGGTCGGTGTAGGTCCGCACCAGCCGCGACGCGATCTTGGTGCAATAGACCGGCGCGGCGGTGACACCGAGATAGAAGCGGATCGCCGCGAGATCGAAGCGCGCGAAATGGTAGAGCTTGAGGCGTTCGGGATCGGCAAGCACGGCGCGCAGATTGGGCGCGTCATAGGATGAATGCGGGCCGAACCGGACGAGATGCTCGTCGCCGCTGCCGTCGGAAAGCTGGACGACGCACAGCCGGTCGCGCGGCGTGATCAGCCCCATCGTTTCGGTGTCAACGGCGATCGACGCGCCCGGAGCGAACACGCCTTCGGGCAAGTCTTCTTCATGGAAATGCACGGTCATCCCGCGCGCATAGGCGGGTTGGCAGTTTACCTCAATGCTTTGCAGGAGGCTTCGCAATACCCGCCTTCTTCTCCCGCGCTCGCCGCGACCAGATGTTGAGCATCTCGACGCCCGCGGAGAAGGCCATCGCGGTATAGATATAGCCCTTGGGAATATGCGCGCCGAAGCCCTCGGCGATCAGCACGGTGCCGATCATCAGCAGGAAGCCCAGCGCGAGCATCACCACCGTCGGGTTGCCGTTGATGAAATTGGCGAGCGGATTCGCCGCGAGCAGCATCACCGCCACCGCGACCACGACCGCGACGTACATGATCTCGACATGCTCGGTCATGCCCACCGCGGTCAGGATCGAATCGATCGAGAAGACGATGTCGAGCAACAGGATCTGGACGATCGCCGAGGTGAAGTTGATCGACACGACCTTCTTCTTGTCGAGCAGGTCCTCGCTCTCGCTGGTGTCGACCGAATGGTGGATCTCCTTGGTCGCCTTCCACACCAGGAACAGCCCGCCGGCGATCAGGATGAGGTCGCGCCACGAGAAGGCGGTCTCGAACGCGGGCTCGCCATGCGCCCCAAGCGGTCCGACGATGCCGAGATCGAACACCGGCGTTACCAGGCCGACGATCCACGCGATCATCGTCAGCAGCCCCAGCCGCATCACCAGCGCCAGGCTGATACCGATCGTGCGCGCCTTCTTGCGCTGTTCCTCGGGCAGCTTGTTCGACAGGATCGAGATGAAGATGAGGTTGTCGATGCCGAGGACCACCTCCATCACGATCAGCGTGACGAGCGCGGCCCAGGCGGCGGGGCTGGCGAGCAATTCAGCGATCGATTCCATCAATCACGTCCTCTGCCCTGCGATGAACTGTGGTGCAAGCGCCGCCATCTCCATGAATTTGCCGCAATCAGGACGATTTTCGTTCGCGCCCCGTACGTTTTTGGGCTATGTCCGATTCCGTGGCACTATTTTTTGTGCCCGAACACCTGCGTTTTTCGTCCGGCGCTTGGGTTTTGATTGCAGTATGGGCGAACCGGGAAGACGAACAGGGCATGAGTTTTGATCGAGGGCGCCGTGGGGATCGCGGCGGGCGCGGCAGAGACAAGCGCGACGGTTTTGGCGACGAAGGTGGCGGCGGTTTCGGCGGCGGTAGCAGCTTCGGCGGCGATCGCGGCGGCTTCGGCGGCGGCGGTTTCGGCGGTGATCGCGGCGGCTTCGGCGGCGGCGGTGGTGGCGGCTATGGCGGCGGCGGTGGCGGTGGCGGTGGCTATCGCGGCGGTGGTGGCGGCGGCTTCGGCGGCGGCGGCGGTGGTTTCCGCGGCGGCGGCGGTGGCGGCATGCCTCCCCAGGTCGTCGGCGAAGCGACTGGCGTCGTAAAGTTCTTCAACGCACAAAAGGGCTTCGGCTTCGTCGTTCGCGATGACGGCGGCGAGGACGTGTTCGTGCACATCTCGGCAGTCGAGCAGGCCGGCCTCACCGGCTTGGCGGAAGGCCAGCCGATGGGCTTCACGCTCGTCGATCGCGGCGGCCGCATCTCGGCGACCGATCTCAAGATCGACGGCGAGCCGATGCCGGTGACCGATTCGGGTCCGCCGCGCGATCGCGACGGCCCGCGCGCCGGCGGTGCAGGTGGCCCGCAGCGCCAGCTCACCGGCGAGAAGGCGACCGGCACGGTCAAGTTCTTCAACGCGATGAAGGGCTTTGGCTTCATCCAGCGCGACGACGGACAGCCCGATGCGTTCGTTCACATCAGCGCCGTCGAGCGCGCCGGCATGCCGACGCTCAACGAAGGCGACCGGCTCGAGTTCGAACTCGAGGTTGATCGCCGCGGCAAGTATGCAGCGGTGAACCTCACCCCGGGCAGCTGATCGCAGCAACGCCAATCACGAAGGGGCCGGGCGGCAACGCCCGGCCTTTTTCGTTTCCTCCGTCACCCGGCGACGGCCGGGGTCTCAGGCGGCAGGCGAACGGCACGAGGCACGAGATCCCGGCTTTCGCCGGGATGACGACTTGTAGTGCTACGCCAGCACTCGCCCCACGCGCACCAGCGTCCCGCTCGGATCGCTCACTGCGAACTCATAGGTGCCCCACGGCTTGCGCTCCGGCGCGCCCGGCGCGAGGATCAGCGCGCGCACGCGATCGGCCGCGGCATCGACATCCTCGACATAGAGATACAGCCCGAACGGGTTGGCTTCGACGTCCCCCGGCCATCCCGGCACCCGGTTGAGATGCAGGTGCCAGCCGCGCCCATCGGCGAGGATACGATAATGGCCATGATCGCTGACCACTTCGAACCCCAGCTTCGCATAGAAGCTCTCGCTCGCATCAAGATCGTCGCTCGGCAGGATCGCCACCACGCGGTGCGTTTCGCTCATAAGTGTCTCCGTTGATTCGTACGGCACCCTGCCCCGGCGGCGCGCGGCGCGCGAGTTTGAAACCGGCCTCGCGCCGTGCTTCCGGACGAAGCGCTGCGAATGTCCGCCGCGTCGCCGCCCGGATGCGCTACACGCGAATCGCATGGGCCACCCCGATCCCCGTCCCCGGCGCACCCGCGACGCGATCCTCGGCGCCTTCACGGCGCTCGTCCTGACCCGGCGCTACGATGCGCTCCGCACCGCCGATCTCATCGCCGCCGCCGACATCGGCCGGTCGACCTTCTACGAGCATTTCCCCAGCAAGGAGGCCGTGCTGCTCGCCGCAGTCGAGCCGATCCTGCGCACCCTCGCCAGCGCCGCGCTCGGTCGCGCAAGCAAGGCTCAGGTCCGCGCGATGCTCGAACATGTGTGGGAGCAGCGCGGCTTTGCCAGGATGCTCCTCGACGGCCGGACGGGTGCGAATCTGCAACGCCAGCTCGCGGCGCTGATCGCCGAGCGACTCGACACGGGGACCGACGCGACGATGGTGGCGACGGCCGCCGCCGCGGCGCAACTCGCCATGCTTCGGCTCTGGATCGGCGGCGCCGTGCCGTGCACCCCCGCCGAGCTGGCGCTGCGGATGCTCGCCTGCGCGGCGCTGGTCAGCGCGTCAGGATCAGCATCGCCCCGCTCAGGATCCCTGCCACCCCGATCGCCCGCCCCCACGTCACCTGCTCCTTGAGCACGAAGGTGGCGATCAGCAGCGCAGTGACCATCCCCGTCTCTCGCAGCGCGGCGAGCGGCGCGGTCGGCCCCAGCGCGAAGGCGCTCAGCGCCAGCCCGTAGGTCAGGATCGACAGCGCCCCCGCCACCACGCCCATCCGCCACTGGCTCCGCGCCGAGGCGAAGATCCGCCCGCGCGAGACCAGCGCGAACATCGCCACGGTCAGGCTGCCCATCAGCACGAACATCCATACGATGAAGCTGATTGGCGTTGGCGCGGCGCGTACGCCGTTCGCATCGACAACGGTATAGGCGGCGATCGTCACCCCGGTGAACAGCGCCCAGGCCAGCCCCTCGCGGCTGATATGCCGCCCGCCGACCAGTACGAACATCGCCGCGCCGATCAGCCCGATCCCCGCCAGCTCGCGCCCGCTTGCCGGCTCACCGAAAAGCCCGATCGCCAGCGCCGCGGTGACCAGCGGCGCCGTGCCGCGCAGGATCGGATAGGCGGCGGAGAAGTCACTCGCCTCGAACGCGCGGACCAGCGCATAGAGATAGGCGCAGTGAAGCAACGCCGTCGCCGCGAGCCATCCCCACGCACCTTCCGGCAGCGGCACCAGCAAGGTCGCCGGCAGCAGCAGCACCGCGCTCGATCCATCGATCACCGCGCGCCCGGCCATCTTGTCGCGGCCGCCCTTGAGGATCGCGTTGACCACCGCATGGATCGATCCCGACGCGATCATCATCGTCGGGGCGAGCCACACGGCGGTCATGCGAGATCCAGCGGCAATGCCGGGCTGAACTTGCGCCGTCGCTTGACGAAGCTGGTCTCGTAGCGCCGCACCACCGGGTCGGACGCGAGCATCTCGTCGGCGAACGCATTGAACGCGTCCATGTCCCGCACCGTCACCAGCAGCATCAGGTCGAACGTCCCCGAGACGTCGAGGAACAGCTGGACCTGCGGGCTCGCGGTCAGCCGGCGAAGCAGCGCTTCGACTGCGGCGAGTGCGTGCCGGTCCATCTGCACCTGCACCACCGCCGACAGGAACGGCCCGACCTCGTCGGACAGGATCGAGACGTCGGCCGCGATCGCGCCGCTCTCGCGCAGCCGCCGGATCCGCCGCGCGATGGCCGAAGCCGAAAGCGGCAGCTGCGCGGCGAGCTGGTCCGCGGTCAGCAGCGCATTATGCTGGAGCAGGTCGAGGATCCGGAAATCCATCGTGTCGCGCGTCGCGCCCATAATGTGCAGAAACATCCCTTTCCGTGCCAGAATTGTGCACGCCTGCACGCAACATTGCCTCCGCAACGCCACCCGCGCCAGCGCAGACTGCACGAACGTCGGGCGGGGCGGCGCCGGCGCGCAAATGGGAGGTTCGAAATGCGTATCGTTATTCTGGCCGCGGCACTCGCCGTCGCGGCTCCGCTGGCCCTCGCCGCGACGCCCGTAGCGGCGCAGAGCGCGGCAAAGTTCGATTCGCGCGCCGCGATCGAGAGCATCCGCAAGGCGCTGCGCGAGAACTACGTCGTCAAGGAGCGCCGGCCTGCACTCGACGCCGCGCTCGCCAAGGGCCTTGCCGGCGGCCGCTATACCGTGGCCGACCCGCAGGAATTCGCCATGCGCGTGAACGCCGACCTCGAGGCCGTCGCGCACGACAAGCATCTCAACCTGCGCCACAATCCCGAGCTGTCCGCGCAGATCGGCACCGGCGGCCAGCGCGACGACGCCACCGAATCGGCCTATTGGCGCGACCTCGCGCGCCGCCAGAACGAAGGCGTGCGCGAGCTTCGCGTGCTCGACGGCAATGTCCGGCTGATGCGATATGACGGCTTCTTCTGGAACGGCGAGGCGAGCCAGGCGGCGATCGACGCCGGCATGGCGTTCCTGCGCGGCGGCGATGCGATCGTCATCGACCTGCGCACCAATGGCGGCGGCAGCCCGGACGCGGTGCGCCGCCTCGCCAGCTATTTCGTCCCCGCCGGCGCCAAGCTCGTCACTTTCCACATGCGCGACGAGGCACCCGCTGTCTCGCATGCCGAGGCGTCGATCCCGGGCGGGCGGATCACCGGGGTGCCCGTCTATGTCCTCACCAGTGGCGGCACCGCCTCGGCCGCGGAGGAATTCGCGTCGCATGTCGCCGGCTTCGGCTTCGCCACCCTGGTCGGCGAGACCACCGCGGGTGCGGCCTATCGCAACGATTTCTTCGCGATCCCCGGCGGGTTCGTGCTCAGCGCCTCGGTCGGCCGCCCAGAGCTGCCTTCGGGCGGCGACTGGGAAGCCAAGGGCGTCGCCCCCCGGCTCGCGGTTGCGCCCGATCTGGCGCTCGACCGCGCGATGCAGGATGCGCTCGCCACTTTAGCCCCCAAGGCCAGCGGCCCTGCGCGCACCGAGCTCGAATGGGCGGCGGCCCGCTACGCCGCGCGCGCCGCACAGGCCCGGCCCGCGCTCCCGGCGAGCGCCTATGCCGGGCGCTATGGCGAGCGCACAGTCACTGCCGACGGCGCCGGCCTGGTCTATCAACGCGACGGCGGGCTGCGCACGGCGCTGATCTCGCTCGGCGGCGACCTGTTCGCGCTCGAACACGATCCGCGCGCGCGGCTCCGCTTCGTCTCCGCGAACGGCGCGGTCACCGGCTTCGTGCTGGAGCGCGCCGACGGCAGCAAGGTCGAGGCGAAGAGGGGGTAGGGCATTTGCCAGAACCCTTTCCCCTCCCTGCTTGCAGGGAGGGGTTAGGGGTGGGTTCAGCGACGGGCGAGGCTCGATGCCGCGACCGTCGCTTCGGTGCTTGGCGATAGAGTCTCTTGGCGCGCAGACGCGCGCACCCACCCCCAGCCCCTCCCTTTCAAGGAGGGGAGCCTTGAAACGCTACGTCGCCAACTTCCGAAGACCCTCGATCGTATCCGCCTCGCTCGCGGGCTTGTCGGTGCGGATTCGGCTGATGCGCGGGAAGCGCATCGCCAGCCCGGACTTGTGCCGCTTCGATTCGTGGATCGAATCGAACGCCACTTCGAGCACCAGTGCCTTCTCGACCTCGCGCACCGGCCCGAACCGGTTGACCGTGTGGTTGCGCACATAATGGTCGAGCCATTTGAGCTCCTCGTCGGTGAAGCCGAAATAGGCCTTGCCGACCGGGAGCAGCTCGCCGCTCTCGGTCCATGCGCCGAATGTGAAGTCCGAATAGAAGGACGAGCGCTTGCCGCTGCCGCGCTGGGCATACATCAGCACGCAGTCGGCGGTGAGGGGGTCGCGCTTCCATTTGTACCAGAGCCCGGCGCGGCGCCCGGCCACGTACGGCGAATCGCGGCGCTTGAGCATCACCCCCTCGATCGCCGCGTCGCGCGCCCCCGCACGGATATCCTCCAGCGCCGCAAAATCCGCCGCCTCTATCACCACTGAGACATCGAACCGATCCGGTTCAAGTTGTGGCGAGAAAGCCTCCAACCGCGCCCGCCGCTCGATCCAGGGCAGCGCGCGCAGATCCTCCAGGCCATCGAACAATATGTCGTAGAGCCGCACGAACGCAGGATAGTCTGCCAGCATCTTCGCCGGCACGACCTTGCGCCCGAGCCGCTGCTGGAGCGCATTGAAGCTCCCCGCGCCGCCCTCACCGCCCTGTGCCGTCCCCTTCACGAGCAGTTCGCCGTCGAGCACCCCCGGCGTCGCGAACGCCTTGGCCACTTCGGGAAAGCTGTGCGTGATGTCGTCGCCCGCACGGCTGTAGAGCCGAGTCTCGCCCGCGACATGGACCATCTGGACACGAATCCCGTCCCACTTCCATTCGGCGGCATAGTCGTCGAGGCTGACCTGCGCCTCCTCGAGCGGATGTGCGAGCATGAACGGGCGGAACACCGGCACATTCTCGGGCGTCGGCTGTGTCCCCCGTCCTTCGGCCCAGTCGAACAGCGGCGCATAGGGCGGCACCAGCCCGTGCCACACCTCCTCGACCGCATCGACGTCGAGCCCGAATGCGTTGGCCAGCGCGGTCTTGGCCAGCCGCGCCGACACGCCCACCCGCAGCGCCCCCATCGCCAGCTTGAGCAGCGCAAACCGTTCATCCGCCTCGAGCCGGTCGAGCATCCCTGCCAGCGCCGCGGGCGCATCGGACTTGGAGATCGTGCCGAGCACATGCACCACCTGCGACAGCGTCAGCGGTTCGCTCTCGACCGGCGGGGTCGCAGGCTCGGGCCAGAGCAGCGCGATCGTCTCCGCCGAATCGCCGACGAAATCGCGGCTGAGCGCATAGAGCACCGGATCGACGCGCGCCTCGATCAACGCGCGCACCAAGGCGGGCTTCACCGCGGGGAGGTCGAGGCTCCCGGTCAGCGCCGCCATCGCCCAGCCGCGATCGGGATCGGGGGTGGCGGCGAGATAGTCGCCGATCAGCCGCAATTTGGCGTTGCGCGACCGCGTGTAGATCAGGGCATCGAGCAGGTCGGCAAAGGCGCGCATCCGCCCTAAATGGTTTCGCGTGCCGATTTGTGCCACAGCCCCACGCATGGGGCTGCGCGCATTCGGAGTGATCGTGCTTGGCGCGCTGGCGTTCCTCGCCTGGGGCTATGCCAACAGCGTGCGCGATCCGATCGTTCGCCGCGCAAGCTTCGCCTTCGCCGACTGGCCTGCGCAAGCGCCGCCGATCCGCGTCGCGCTGATCAGCGATCCGCACCTCCAGGGCCCCGACATGCCGCCTGCGCGGATTGCCCGCATCGCCGCGCAAGTCGCCGCGCAGAAGCCCGACCTGATCCTCCTCGCCGGCGATTTCGTCGGCGATCGGTCGCTGCGCACGTGCGACTATTCCGATGCCGAGATCGCCGCCGCGCTGCGCCATTTCCGCGCCCCGCTCGGCACCTGGGCCGTGCTCGGCAATCACGATCACTGGCGCGACGGCCCGGCGATGCGGCGCGCGCTAAAGGCGGTCGGCATCCCGGTGCTCGACAATCGCGCAGTCCGCATCGGCCCGCTCACGCTAGCAGGGGCGGGCGACACGCATACCGAGAACGAAAACATCCCTGCGCTGGTGCGCTCGGTGGCGAGACTGCCGGGCCCGACCCTGCTCTTCGCGCACAGCCCCGACATCATCCCGCGCCTGCCGCCGCGCTTCGGCCTCGTCCTTGCCGGCCATACCCATTGCGGCCAGATCGTGCTGCCGCTGATCGGCGCGATCACCAGCGCCTCCAATTATGGCGATCGCTATCGCTGCGGCGTGGTCCGCGAGCCCGGCCGGATCACCGTGATCGGCGCGGGACTCGGCACCAGCGTGCTGCCGTTGCGCTATGGCGCGCTGCCCGACTGGTGGCTGGTCACGCTCGGCCCGCGTTCTTGAGCGCGCATCAGACCCCGAACGTGACATGCCCCTGCGCGTCGATCGTCCAGACCGGGTTCCACGCGATCTTCCAAGGGTCGCATCCCCTCTCGCGGCTGTCGTATCCTGCGGGTAAAGCGGGTGACGGCGCAGCGTCCGCGCCGGTTTTGAGGATACGCTTCATGAAGCTCGTCGCGATCTGCGCCGCTGCGCTCGCCTGCCTTCCCGTTGCCGCGCTTGCCCAGGCGGCGCCTGCGTCCGCTCCAGCCGCCGCTGCCGTTGCACCCACACTCGACACGCCGATCGAGGCGCTGGTCGCCAATCCCAAGTCCAAGGCGGTGCTCGACGCCGACATTCCCGGGCTCAGCACCCACGAGCATTACGAGATGTTCAAGGCGATGAGCCTGCGCGCGATCCAGCCGATGTCGAACGGCAAGATCACCGAGGACATGCTCAAGAAGGTCGAAGCCGACCTCGCCGCGATCAAATAAAGGCTGCCTGGGCTTCGAATCCCTTCAGGGCGAGACCGGCCATTTCGCCAGCAGCCCGCGATCGGTCATCCAGTCGGTGATCCGCGCGGGCCAGTTGCGGAGGCTCACCATCGGCGTGGTCTCGCCCATGTTGAAGGCGTGGCCGCCCGCCGCGTACATGTGCAGCTCGGACGAGGCCCCGGCGGCGCGATAGGCAGCCAGCAGGTCGAGGATCGGCTGCGAGCAGCATTGGTCGTCGTTGGTCGCGACCATCAGCAACGGCGGCGAAACCGGCGTAATCTTCTCCTCGGCGTGGAGCGGGCCGGGAAAGACGAGCACGCCGAAATCGGGCCGGGCGGAGAGCGCGTCGATCGCGTCGCGCTTGCCCGGCGCGGCGACGGGCGGGCTGAGCAGGGTCACCCGCGCCAGCTCGCCGCCCGCCGAAAAGCCGACCACGCCGATTTTGTGCGAATCGAGCTTCCATTCGCTCGCACGGCTCCGGATCGTCCGGATCGCGCGCTCGGCATCCTGCCGGGCATGTTCGAACTTGTAGGGCGAATCCTTGCCCCGGAAGAGCCGGTAGCGCAGCACGAATGCCGCGATCCCGCGCTCGTTGAACCAGCGGGCGGCATCGTTGCCTTCGCTGTTGATGACCAGGAATTCGTGCGCGCCGCCGGGCATCAGCAGCACCGCGGCACCGGTCTCACGGCCCGGCCGCGCGGGGAAATAGGTGATGCTCGGGTCGTTGACCGGCTTGAGCCAATAGCTTTCGGCCTGTTCGGGGATGTTCTTGCGACTCTCGAACCCCGGCGCACCATCGCGCCACAATGCGATACGCTGCGGCTTGGCGGGCGGATCCTGCGCCCAAGCCGGCGCGGCGATCAGGGCGAGCGCCCACGCGAACAATGCGAGCAGCTTGGGCATGCACCTCTCCGATCAATGCCGTCTTGTGCGGCGCCGGATGATGGTAGCGGTAACAGGTCGAGAGTCAAACCGGGGCTGTCGTGCGTTGGGCGGAGCGGATTGTTTCGTCTGGCCATGCTATGGAGCCAGGATGCGTTTGGCTGCCTTGTCCGTCGTCCTGCTTCTCGCCAGCTGTGTCGGCGGGGATCGCAACGAGCGCCCGGGACCGATCCGCGAGCGCCGCTCGGGCCCGGTGACGATCGCAAACCCCACCCCGCGCGAGACGCAGCAATGCTTCGGCGATCTGTCGCGCGAATCGGTGCGCTTCTCGCCGCTGCCCGATCGCGATTTCGGCAGCGGCTGCGTCGTCACCGGCGCAGTGCAATTGCTCGACATCGGCGTGCCGGTGACCAACCTCAAGTCGATGCGCTGTCCGCTGGCGCGGACCTTCATCGGCTGGATACGCTTCGCGGTGGCGCCCGCGGCGAAGCAGATGCTGGGCAGCGAAGTCGTCCGCGTCGAGAGCTTCGGCACCTATGCGTGCCGCGCGATCGTCGGCAGCCCGAGCGCGGGGAACAAGATCTCGCAGCACGGCCTGGGCAATGCCGTCGATATCGGCGGGTTCGTGCTCGCCGACGGCCGCAAGATCCGTGTCGAGGGTGGCTGGAACTCGAGCGACCCGGCGGTGCGCGACTTCTTCCGGACGATCCACAAATCGGCGTGCCGGCGCTTCCGCACCACGCTCGGCCCCGATTACAATGCTGCGCACTATAACCACCTGCACCTCGACATGGGCCGCGGACCTTTCTGCGCCTAGGCAAGCGCGCATGACGGGCGTAAGCCGGCCCGAATGAGCAACGATACACGCGTCCCGAGCCGCGTCTTCCGCCCCGCGCAGGAAGAAGCCGAAACCGCCAACACCAATAGCGGCACCCCCCAGACCGAGCATCCGGCCTATCGCCTCGCCTTCCAGGACATGGACTTCCTGCTGCGCGAGGATCTCCGGCCGGTGCGCTTCCAGCTCGAGCTGCTCAAGCCCCAGCTGATCCTCGACGCCGCCAATATCGCGTCGACCTTCGTCGTCTATGGCTCGGCGCGCATCCCCGAGCCGGAGAAGGCCCAGGCGCTGCTCGAACTGGCCGATACGCCCGAGCAGAAGAAAGTCGCCGAGCGGCTGATCGAGAAGTCGCGCTATTACGATGTCGCCCGCGAACTGGCGCGCACGGTGAGCAACTTCCCGCTCGACGAGGCGGGCAAGCGCCATTTCGTGGTGTGCTCGGGCGGCGGCCCGTCGATCATGGAAGCGGCCAATCGCGGCGCGCGCGACGTCGGCGCCGACACGGTCGCGCTCAACATCGTGCTGCCGCACGAACAGGCGCCCAACCCCTATGTTACCCCGTCTCTATCGATGCAGTTCCACTATTTCGCGCTCCGGAAAATGCACTTCCTGCTGCATGCGCGCGCGGTGGCGGTGTTCCCCGGCGGGTTCGGCACGTTTGACGAAAGCTTCGAGCTGCTGACGCTGATCCAGACCGGCAAGATCGATCCGATCCCGGTGCTGTTCTATGGCAAGGAATTCTGGCAGCGCGTCGTCAATTTCGAGGCTTTGTGCGAGGAAGGCGTGATCGGCCCGCGCGACCTCAATCTCTTCCACTTCGTCGAGACCGCCGAGGAAGGCTGGCAGATCGTCCAGGACTTCTGGCGCGACAAGCAGGCCAAGGGCTGACCCAAACAAAAAGGCCGCCCCGAGAGGCGGCCTTTTTTCTGTCGGGCGAAGTGGCTCAGTGGCCCTTCTTCTCCGCCTGGACTGCGGCCTGCGGATCCTTGGCCGGGCTGCCCTCGGCGGGCGTCGCCTCGTTCGAGAGGTTCGCCGGATCGGCGACATTCGCCTCCGCGGCGGCGTTGTCGGCAGCCGGCTCCTCGCCCGCGGCGGGTGCGGCTGGAAGCGGCAGGTTCGAGCCCTGCGAATTCAGATAGGCGATCACGTTCGCGCGGTCCTGCGGGTTGGCGATGCCGGCGAAGGTCATCTTGGTGCCCGGCGCGTACTTGCGCGGGCTGGTCAGCCACGCATCGAGCGCATCGAACGTCCAGGTGCCGGGCACGCCCTTGAGCGCGTCAGAATAGGCGAAGCCCGGGACATGGCCATGCGCCTTGCCGACCGAGGCATAGAGGTTCGGGCCGATGCCCGATGCGCCGCCCGCGTTGATCGTGTGGCAGGCGGTGCACTGCTTGAAGACCTGCTCGCCCTTGGCGACATCGGCGGCGGCGAGGCGGGTCGCGATCGGCGCGACTGCGGCCGCGCCGCCCTCGCTGCTCGCCTCGACGCCCTCGATCACATAGCCCATCTTTTCGGGGCGCTCGGAGTGGAAGACCATGCCGCTCACGATCGACAGGCCGAGCGCCGCAATACCGCCCGCCAGAGCCCAACCCGCAATCGTATTGAACCGGTCGTCCATCACATGCCCCTAAAACAAGTCGTTCGCCCTTTAGGACGGGGTTAAGGCGACCGCAAGCCGGGGTTGCCGTGCGAGGAGCGGGCGGCTAGCGCGCGCGATCATGGAAAATTTCGCCGCACCCGCGCGTCCGATCGTCGCCGAGATGATCGCCAAGGCCTCTGCCGAGCCGGGTCGCACGATCGCGTTCCAGGGCGCGCCGGGCGCCAATTCGCACATCGCGGTAGCTGAGGCGTTTCCAGACGGGCTGGCGCTGCCGTGCTTCTCGTTCGAGGACGCGATCGACGCGGTGAAGGAAGGCCGCGCCGACCGCGCGATGATCCCGATCGAGAATTCGCTCCACGGCCGCGTCGCCGACATCCACTTCCTGCTGCCCGAATCGGGCCTGGCGATCACCGGCGAGCATTTCCTGCCGATCCGCTACGGGCTGATGGGTATGGGCCAGGTCGAGCAGGTCCGCCAGGCGATGAGCCATCCCCAGGCGCTCGGCCAGTGCCGGCACTGGCTCAAGGCGCGCGGGATTTCGCCGGTCGCCTATCCCGATACCGCGGGGGCGGCGGCGGTTGTCGCCGATATGGCCGATCCGTCGGTCGCGGCGCTCGCCCCGCCAGGGGCGGCCGCGCTGTACGGGCTCGAATTGTTCGAGAGCGACTTCGCCGATGCCGAGCACAATATGACTCGCTTCGTCATCCTCGCACGGGACGAATTGCCGCTGCCGGTGGAAGGCCCGGTGATGACCACCTTCATTTTCGAAGTGAAGAATGTGTCGGCGGCGCTCTACAAGGCGCTCGGCGGGTTCGCGACCAACGGCGTCAACATGACCAAGCTGGAAAGCTACCAGCGCGGTGGCAGCTTCGCGGCGACCGAATTCTACACCGACATCGTCGGTGGGCCGGGCGACCCGGCAGTCGACCGCGCGCTCGAGGAACTGAAGTTCCACTCGAAGTGGATGCGCGTGCTCGGGACGTATCCCCAGGCGCGCGAACGGCCTTAGAATTTCCCATCCCTGAAAGGGAAGGGAGTCAGAAGCCCTCCACCCAAGCGCTCAGCAGCGTGTGCGCGATCGCATAGGAAGGCGGTGCGCCGAACGGAGCGTCGGGATCGCGGGCCAGCGCGCGGCGGACGTCGTCGCGGGTGAACCAGCGGGCGTCCTCCAGCTCGTGCACGTCGATCGCGATGTCGTCATTCTCGGCGGCGCCGATGCACGCGATCATCAGCGACGACGGGAACGGCCAGGGCTGGCTGGCGACGTAGCGCACCGCGCCGACGCGGATGCCCGACTCCTCCAGCGTCTCGCGGCGCACCGCTTCCTCGATCGATTCGCCGATTTCGAGGAACCCGGCGAGCGCCGAATAGCGTCCCGGCGGCCAGGCCGGCTGGCGGCCGAGCAACACCTTGTCACCGCGTTCCGCGAGCATGATGACGACGGGGTCGACGCGGGGGAAATGCTCGGCGTTGCAATTGGGGCATTGCCGCCCCCAGCCGGCGCGGAACACCGCGGTTGGCGTGGCGCAGACCGCGCAATAGCCGTGGCGACCATGCCAGTCGACCAGCGCGCGAGCGGCGGCATAGAGCGCGGCGTCGCCGGCGCGAAAGCGATCGAGCATCGCGAACAGCGCGGGTGTGCGGACATTGGGCAGCGGCTGGCCGTGCGGCGGCGCGGGCGCGAAGCACGGTACGCCCTCGTCATAGCCGAGGAACAGCAACTCGCCCGGCGCGGCGTCGAGCGGGGTCCAGACCAGCCGATCGTCCGCATCGAGTTCGGGATCGAGCCCGTGCAGCACCAGCAGTTGCGCGCGCGGATCGGCTCGCGCCGCGGCAAGCAATTCGGGTTCGTGGCGGACCCGGTCGGCACGGTCGAGCGTGCCGCCGGTGAAACCCGGCGCCGTCACGCGATTCGGCTCACTTGGCGAGATCGGTATAGATCGCCTGCGATGCCTCGCGCTTGAAGCCCTGCTCGGCGAACGAATTGATCATCACCGTCGCGCGAAGCTTCTGCACCGGATCGACCCAGCCGATCGAGCCCGCCGCGCCGGCCCAGCCGAACGTGCCCTTGCCCGGGCCGCCGGGCTTGTCGGCAAGATAGACCGATCCGCCGGCGCCGAAGCCCATCGGCGCGCCGCTATCGGCGGTCATCTGAGCCAGCGTCGAACGGTCCACGCTGGCGGGCAGCAGGTCGGACATCGCCAGTCTGACCGTCTCGGGCTTGAGGATGCGCGCGCCGTCGAGCTCGCCGCCGTTGAGCAGCATGTGGAGGAAGCGGTCATAGTCGCGCGCCGACATCACCAGCCCCGCGCCGCCATAGGGGAAGCTCGGCGGCTGGAGCCACACCGAGGTCGCGCCGGGGTCGGCGGCGAGCTTGGGCGCCATATAGTTGGTCGCGAAGATGCCTGCTTTGTCCTGCGGGACGGTCCAATAGCTCGCCTGCATCTTGAGCGGGGTGAAGATGCGGGTGTTGACGAACTGGTCGAACGGCATGCCGCCGGCGACTTCGATGACGCGGCCGAGCACGTCGAGCCCAATCGAATAGCTCCACTTCGCGCCCGGATCGGCGATCAGCGGCAAGCCCGCGACGCGATTGGCGAATTCCTCGAGGCTCGGAGCGCGCGCCGAGCGCATCCCCGGCTCCATCAGCGCATTGACCTGCGCCGGGTTGATGCCGAGCCGGTTATATTCGTCGAGCAAAGGCCCCTTGGTGATGATGGTGTAGCCCAGCCCTGCGGTGTGGGTGAGCAGGTTGCGGACCGTGATCGGGCGGACGGCGGGCCGGCTGGTCAGGTCCTTGGCGGGATCGACCAGCACCTTCATGTCCTTGAACGCGGGGATGAAGTCGCTGATCGGCTGGTCGAGCTTGAGCTTGCCCTCCTCGACCAGAATCATCGCGGCGATGCCGGTGATCGGCTTCGTCATCGAATAGACCCGCCACAGGCTGTCGGCATCGGCGCGCGCGGCTACGGGCTCATAGGCGATACGGCCCTCGGCGATCGTCTGGATCGGCGCATTGCCCACGCCGGTGACCATCACAACGCCGGGCACCTTGCCTTCGGCGACGATGCGCTTCGCCAGATCGGCAGCGGCGGTTTGGCTGCGCGTGTTGGCCGAGGGGAGTGGGACGCTGGCCTGGGGCCAGGCGGGGCTGGCCAGCGCCAGCAGTGCAACCGATCCGAACAACCGCAAGCTACGCATGCTTCCTCCCCAAAACCCTTGCCGCCTTGGCGAACACCGTCGGCAGGCCTGCCGATTCGATCTCGGCGATCGGCCACCATTCGCCCTTAAGCGTGCCAAAGTCCGCGCCTGTTTGCGCCGCGATTGTTGCAGCCGCAAGCGCGACGTCGAGGTTGAAATGGGTGAAGCCGTGGCGGACCTGGTCGTCGAGCAAGCGCCAGTCGGCAGCGATCGGCGCATCGGCGAGTCCGGGCGGGGTATCGCTCCACGGCCCGGTCGGCAGCGCACGCATGCCCCCCAGCAGTCCCTTGTCCGGGCGGCGGACGAGCAGCACCTCGCCGCCGCGCGTTAGCCAGAACATCGTGCCGTAGCGCTGCGGCTTGGGCAGCTTGGCGGCCTTGACCGGGAAGGTCTCGGCCGCGCCGGTGGCGAAGCCGTCGCACTGGTCGCGCAACGGGCAGAGCAGGCAGCGCGGCGCGCGCGCGGTGCAGATGCCCGAGCCTAGGTCCATCATCGCCTGGGCGAAGTCGCCGGCGCGGGCGTCGGGTGTAATGGTGTCGGTGAGTGCGCGGATCTTCGGGCGGGCGCCGGGCAGGGGGTCGGGTACCGCGAACAGCCGCGTCACCACGCGCTCGACATTGGCATCGACCACCACCGCGCGCTGCCCGAAGGCGATCGCCGCGATCGCGGCGGCGGTATAGCCGCCCACGCCGGGCAGTCCGAGCAATTCGGCTTCGGTCTCGGGGAGCGCGCCGCGTCGCGCGACTTCGCGGGCGCAAGCGAGCAGGTTCCGCGCGCGAGCGTAGTAACCGAGCCCGGCCCAGGCGGCCATCAGGTCGGCATCCTCGGCCGCGGCGAGCGCCTCGAAACTCGGCCAACGCGCGGTGAACTTGGCGAAATAGGGAATGACCGTCGCGACCTGGGTCTGCTGGAGCATCACTTCGCTCAGCCAGACGCGATACGGATCGGGCGCGTTGGCGCCGGGCCGCGCGCGCCAGGGCAGGTCGCGGGCATGGGCATCGTACCAGGAGAGAAGCGGGGCGGCGATTGCGCGTGGGACGTTGTCGGGCACAGGGCCCTATGGCATGGGTTGATCATAATGACGAAGGCTCCCGACAAACCCAAGCGTGCGACGACGCGCCAGCCCAAGATGGAACCGCAACGCTCGAACCGTGCGCGCCCGGTTTCGGAGCTGCTGCCCGATGTCGGCCGCGCTGCGTTTCGGAAATTCGGTTTCGTCCAGCACGCGATCGTCAGCCGCTGGGCCGAGATCGTCGGCGAGCGCTATGCCCGCGTCTCGATGCCCGAATCGATCCGCTTTCCGCAGGGGCAGCGCGCCGAGGGGGTGCTGAGCCTGCTCGTCGGCGGCGCGCACGCCCCGATGATGCAGCACATCGCGCCCGAGATCATCGAGCGGGTCAATCGCTTCTTCGGTTACGCCGCGGTCGCGCGCATCGCGATCCGCCAGGGCGAGATCAAGCGCGTCGCCAAGACCGCGCCGCCGCCCAGCCTCGCCCCGCTCACCGAGGCGATGGGCGACAGCCTGCGCGGCATCGCCGATCCCGAGCTCAAGGCGGTGCTCGAATCGCTCGCGGCGGGAGTCGCGGCGAACGACAAGAACCTCAAGCTCGGACGGATCGACTGATGGCATTGCGCTTCTTCGCCGCGGCGCTGCTGCTGATCCTCGGCGCTGGCGCCAGCACCGCGCAACAGGCGCGCACGGCGCCCGCGACCAACTGGGTCGCCGTCGTCGCCAAGACGCCCGAAGGCGGCTTCCGCCAGGGCAATCCCAACGCGCCGATCAAGCTGGTCGAATATGGCTCGCGCACCTGCCCGACCTGCGGCAAGTTCGCCGCCGAGGGCGTCGAGCCCCTGCGCCGCGAGTGGATCGCCAGCGGCAAATTGAGCTACGAGTTCCGCGACTATCTGATCCACGGCGTGCCCGATCTCTCGCTCGCCTTGCTCAACCAATGCGTGCCGGCCGCGCGCTTCTTCTCCACGCTCGACGCGATGTTCGCGAACCAGAAGGCGTTCGACGCGCCGCTGCACAAGCTGATCGACAGCCAGCCCAAGCAAGTCGAGGCATGGCAGGCGCTCCCGCCGCCCCAGGCCGCGACCAAGTTCGCCGAAGCGCTCGGCATGCTGTCCTTCATGAAGGCGCGCGGCCTGCCCGAGGGGCAGGCGCGGGCCTGCCTGACCAATGCCGTGCGGATCAAGGGCATCGCCGATACCTATGCCGGCGGCGTCAGGGCGGGCATCCAGGGCACGCCGAGCTTCCTCGTCAACGGCCGCCGCGTGCGCGCCTATACCTGGGACCAGCTCCAGCCCGAGCTGCGCGCCGCGGACAATTGATCCCTTTCCTTCCGGAGATCCCTATGCGTTCCTTCCTCCTTCTTCCGCTTCTCGCGCTCGCTGCCTGTGACGGCGGCGGTGACGGCAACAGCACCGGCCCCGTGTCGAGCGCGCCGGTGGCCAATGTCGCGCCGCCCGCGGGCAAGCAATGGGCCGACGTCGTGGCGGTGACGCCGCAGAACGGCTATGTCCAGGGCAATCCCAACGCGCCGATCAAGCTCATCGAATATGGCTCGCGCACCTGCCCGACCTGCGGCCGCTTCGGTGTCGAGGCCGCCGAGCCGCTCCGCGCGAACTACATCTCGACGGGCCGGGTGAGCTACGAGTTCCGCGACTTCCCGCTACATGGCGCACCCGATCTCGCGCTCGCCTTGCTCAACCAGTGCGCCGGCACCGAGGCATTCTTCCCGATGCTCGACCAGATCTTCGCCAATCAGCCGGCGTTCTTCGAGAAGATGGAGAAGCTGCCCCAGGGCTTCCAGCAGCAGCTCCAGGCGATGGCGCCGCCCCAGGCCGCGGCGGCGATCGCCGACCAGACCGGCATGGTCGAATTCGCCAAGCAGCGCGGCATTCCCGAGCCCAAGGCGCGCCAGTGCCTCGCCGACCAGGCCGCGGTGAAGCGCATCGCCGACAGCCTTGCCGAAGGCACCAACAAGGGCGTGAACGGCACGCCGAGCTTCTTCATCAACGACGAGAAGATCGACGCCGCGCTCTGGGCGGATGTCGAGAAGGCGCTCAAGGCGGCCGGGGCTCGGTAACGGCCGAGCCGGGGGGCGGGGCGATGCAGATCAAGCGGCTGCGGCTGACGGGCTTCAAGAGCTTCGTCGACCCGGCCGACCTGCGGATCGAACCCGGCCTCACCGGCGTGGTCGGCCCCAACGGGTGCGGCAAATCGAACCTGCTCGAAGCGTTGCGCTGGGTGATGGGTGAGACCAGCGCGAAGTCGATGCGCGGGGCCGGCATGGAAGACGTGATCTTCGCCGGGACCGCGACGCGGCCGGCGCGCGACTTCGCCGAGGTCTCGATCCTCGCCGACAGGCAAGGCGAGGACGACGAGCTCGAAGTCGTCCGCCGGATCGAGCGCGGGGCGGGATCGGCCTATCGAATCAACGGGCGCGACGTCCGCGCCAAGGATGTCGCTTTGGTGTTCGCCGATTCGGCGACGGGGGCGCATTCGCCGGCACTGGTCAGCCAGGGGCGGATCGGGGCGATCATCGCGGCAAAGCCGGGCGAGCGCCGCGCGATGCTCGAAGAGGCGGCGGGGATCGCCGGGCTCCATGTCCGCCGCCGCGATGCCGAGCAGAAACTCCGCGCGACCGAGGCGAACCTGACGCGGCTCGACGAGCTGATCGGCGACCAGGAAACGCGCGCCGCCGCGCTGAAGAGGCAGGCGCGCCAGGCCGAACGCTATCGCGAACTCTCCGAACGCATCCGCATCGCGGAGGCGCGGATGATCTATGCGCGGTGGCGCGACGCCGCGAGTGCGGCCGATGCCGCCAAGAAGGAAGCGGCGGCGGCCGAGGCGCTGGTCGCCGAGCGGGCGCTAGCGCACGACGCTGCCGCCGCGCGCCAGCAGGCCGCGGCCGAGGCCCTCGCCACGCTGCGCGCCGAAGCGCTGGCGGTGCGCGACCGGGCGACCGATGCGATGCACCGGCTGGCGACGCTGCGGAGCGAGCGCGGGACCGTCGAACGCCGGATCGTCGAGCTGCGCGAAGCCGAGGTGCGGCTGGCCGAGGATCGCGGGCGCGAGGGCGCGCTGGCGCACGACGCGGCCGAGGCGCTGGCGCGACTTGGCGACGAGGCCACGGCGCTCGAGGCGCGCATTGCCGATGCCGGCGCGCGGATGCCGATGCTCGACGCGGCGCTGGCCGAGGCCGAGCGGGCTGCGCGCGATTCCGAGGTGGCGCTGGCCCAGGCATTGGCGGCACAGGCAAGCGAGGCGGCGGACGCGCGGGTGGCGGAAGCGGCGCTGATTGCTGCGCGAACGCGGGCCGAGCGGGCCGGGCGCGACCAGGCGCGAGTCGATGCCGAGATCGCGGCGCTGGGCGACGCCGAGCCGCTCAAGGCCGAGAAGGCGCGAGCGGCAAAGGTGCGGGCGCAGGCAGTAGCGCAGGCCGAGACTGCGCGCGCCGGGCTGACGCGCGCCGATGCGAGCGAGCGCAGCGCGATCGACTCGCGTGATCGGGCGCAGTCGGCACGTGCGGCGGCGCACGCCGAGCTGGCGCAGCTCGACAGCGAGTCGGCGGTGCTCGCCAAGGCGACGCGGCCTTCGGGCAAGGATAGGCTGCTAGACCGGCTCAAGGTCGATGCCGGCTATGAGCGCGCGCTCGCCGCGGCGCTGGGAGATGACCTCGAGGCGGGGCTCGATGCCGGGGCCGAGCGCTATTGGGCCGGCGCCGGGCCGCAGCCGGGCGATCCAGGCGCGCCGGTGGATACCGTGCCGCTGGCGCGGCATGTCGAGGCACCGCCTGCGCTGGCACGGCGGCTGGCGCAGGTGCTCGTTGCCGAGCGCGATGCGGGACAGCCGCTTGCGGTGGGACAGCGGCTGGTGACGCTCGCTGGCGTGCTGCGGCGGTGGGACGGCTATGTCGCCAAGTCGGGCGGCGCGGCGGCGGCTGAGCGGCTCGAGCGCGTCAATCGGCTCGCCGCGCTGGAGAAGACGCGACCGGCGGCGGTGCGCGCGGTCGATGCCGCCGATGCCGAGCTTGCCCGGATCGACGAAAGCATTGTCGAGGCGCGGCGCAGGGCGGCCGACTGCCGCCGGGTGCTCGACCATGCCGAGAATGCCGGGCGCGAGGCTGCGCGTGCCGAGGACCGTGCGACTGCACAGCTCGAACGGCTCGACTCGCAGCGCGCCGATCTCGAAGCGCGGCGGGCGCGGGTGGCGGGCGAGCAGGACGAGGGGGCGGGCGAGCTGGCGCGGGCCGAGGCGGCCAAGGCGGCATTGCCCGACGGATCGGCGACGCGCGCCAGGGTCGCGGCATTGTCGGCGGAGGCCGAGACGCGGCGGACGGGAGCCGCCAATGCGCGCGGCGAGCGCGGCAGCCTCGACCGCGAGATCGGCCAGGCGCGCGAGCGGCTCGCTGCGGCGACCGCCGAGAGCAAGAGCTGGAAGTCGCGCGCGGGCGAGGCGGCGCGGCGGGCAAGCGAGATGGAGAAGCGCGCGGGCGAGCTGGCCGGGGAGCGCGAGCGGATCGCCGGCCGCCCTGCCGAGCTCGATGCCGCGGTAGCGGAGGCCGAGGCGGCAACCGAAGCGGCGCGCGCCGAGTCGGCGAGCGCGCAGGCGGCCGAGCGCGAGGCCGAAGCGGCGCTGCGTGGCACCGAGGGCGATGTCCGCACCGCCAACGAGGCGTTGGCCGAGGCGCGCGAGATGCGCGCGGGGGCGAGTGCGCGCGCCGAGAACCAGGAGATGCGGCGCGTCGAGATGGGGCGCCTTTCGGGCGAGCGCTTCGAATGCCCGCCGCCGCTGCTGCCCCAGAAGGCCGGGTTCGAGGCGGAAAGCGTCCGCAGCCCGCAGGACGAATCGGGCGCCCATGAGAAACTCAGTGTCGACCGCGAGCGAATCGGACCAGTCAATTTGGTCGCCGAGACCGAGCTTGCCGAACTCGAAGCCGCATTCACCAGCAATGCCGCCGAGCGCGACGAGCTGGCCCAGGCAGTCAATCGGCTGCGCGGGTCGATCGGAACGCTCAATCGCGAGGGGCGGCAGCGGCTGCTCGCGGCGTTCGAGGCGGTCGACTTGCATTTCCGGCGGCTCTTCTCGACGCTGTTCAACGGCGGGCAGGCGCATCTGGAGCTGGTCGATTCGGACGATCCGCTCGAGGCGGGGCTCGAGATCATGGCGCAGCCGCCGGGCAAGCGGCTCCAGTCGCTGACGCTGCTTTCGGGGGGCGAGCAGGCGCTGACCGCGGTGGCGCTGATCTTTGCGCTGTTCCTGACAAATCCGGCGCCGATCTGCGTGCTCGACGAAGTCGATGCGCCGTTGGACGACGCCAATATCGAGCGCTTCTGCGACCTGCTCGAGGCGATGACGCGTGAGACCGCGACGCGCTATCTGATCGTTACCCACAATGCCGCGACGATGAGCCGGATGCATCGGCTGTTCGGCGTGACGATGGTCGAGCGCGGGGTGAGCCGGCTGGTGTCGGTGGATCTGGGCGGGGCCGAGAGTTTGCTGGCGGCGGAGTGAGCATGGAACGACAGGCGAGTTTCGAAATAGATCTGGCGACGCATATGAATGCGCAGCGGCTGCACCAGCACGTCCAGTTGCGCAGCAAGCGGGCGTTGCGCGGCTATCTGATCCTGTCGGCGGTCTATTCGGTGCTGTTCGTCGGGGTGGCGATGCTGTCGGGCAGCCGACAGGGCGATCCGTGGTGGATCGTGGGCGCGCTGTTTGCCGGGCCGGTGGTCGGCGCGATCGTGTGCGGACTGATGCAGTTGGTTCACGGCTGGATGCTGCCGCGCCGGATCACGCGGGTTCATGCGCAGCATCATGCGCTGCGCGATCCGATGCGGATCGCGTGGGACGACAGCCAGTTCACGCTGGAAGGCGAATCGGGATCGACTCGGCTGGCATGGGGACGCTTCGTCCAATGGGCCGAGGCGCGCGGAATGATCCTGCTCTATCAGACCGACAATCTTTTCAACCTGATCCCCGAAGCGACGCTGAGCGCCGAGCAGCGCGGCGAGATCGTCGCGGCGCTGGAGGGCGCAGGTGTGAAGCGGGTCGGGCCGCGCGCATAGTCTTCCAGATCGCGCTCAGCCCAATATACGCTCGTACAGCGCGATATAGCGGTCCGCCATCGCCTCGACCGAGAAGTGGGCTTCGATGCGCGCGCGGCAGGCGGCGCGATCAATCGTGTCGATCTTGTCGAGAGCGGAGATCGCCTCATCCACCGAATGGACCAGCATGCCGGTCTCCGGCGTGATCAGCTCGGGCATGCTGCCGCGATCGATCGCGATAACCGGCGTCCCACACGCCATCGCCTCGATCACCGAGAGGCCAAAGGGTTCGTCGAAGTTGATCAGGTGGAGCAGCGCCGTGGCACCGCCGAGCGCCTTCAGGCGCGCTTCGCCGCCCACCGGCCCGTGATAGACGATGCGGTCGCTGAGGTGCGGCTGGACCTCGCGCTCGAAATAGCCCTGGTCCTGGACGATGCCGTAGAGATCAAGGTGGCGGCCGCTGGCCTGGGCGACGTGGATCGCCTCCCTGGCCCCCTTGTCTGGGTGCATGCGGCCGAAGAAGAGAAGGTCGTCGCTGCCCTGCGCGTCGAAGGGGAATTCGTCGAGGCGGATGCCGTGGTGGATCGTCGCGGCGTATTTCAGGCTCGGGTGCCGGTCCGCCTCGCTGATCGCGACATAATGCACGCGATCCTCGAATGGCTTGTACATCGGCAATATCCGATCCGACGAGAAGCCATGGATCGTGGTCACCATCGGCGTGTCGATCAGCGGGGCATAGGCATGGGCGGGGAAATCGGCCTGGTTGTGGATCAGGTCGAACTCGGCGGCGCGGGCGAAGAGGTGCGACTGGTGGGCATATTCCCAGACCTTGGCGTCGATCGTCGGATCTTCCTCGTAGCCGCGCGGCACCACCCCGGCGAGCGTGCCCGCGGTGATCGAATCCTGCGTGGCGAACAAGGTGACGTCCACACCGCGCGCGACCAGCGCTTCGGTGAGCAGGCTCGTCACCAGTTCCCACGGGCCATAGTGCCGCGGGGGCGTGCGCCACGCGATCGGCGCCAGCATTGCGATCTTCATCCCAGGATATAGCCTTCGTTCGGGCCCAGCACCGCGGGATCGTCGCCGGTCCCGGTGGTGAGCAGAACCGACAACCCCTCGGCCCATTCGGATATCGCGAAGCTCTCGGGCGTGTCGCCGAGATTGAGGACGACCAGCAAGCGCGCATCGCCGTGGCGGCGTTCATAGGCGAGCAGGTTGCCCGCTGTCTCTACGGGAAGCCAGTCGCCGATCGACAGCGCGGCGCGCGACCGGCGGAGCGCGAGCAGGTCGCGATGGAGGCACCACATCGAGCGCGGGTCTTCGCGTTGGGCTTCGACATTGCGCGCCCCCCAGTCCGAGTGGAGCGGGAGCCAGGCCGTCGCGGTGGAAAAGCCGGCATGGGGCGTGGCGTCCCAGGCCATCGGGGTGCGGACGGGATCGCGGCCCAGGCCGATGCCGGGCTCGCGCAGCTCGCGCGGATCGTATACCTGCTCCGCCGGGATCATGACGTCAGTCATGCCGATCTCGTCGCCATAATAGATCGTCGGGGTGCCGCGCAGCGTGAGCAGCAGCATCGCCGCCACGCGCGCCTGTTCGGGGCCGAAGCGCGTCGCCGCGCGGGGGCGATCGTGGTTGCCGAGCACCCAGTTCGGCCAGCCGCCGGGCGGCAGCGCGGCTTCGTACTCGGCGATCAGCGTAGCGAGCGACCGCGCGTCCCACGGCGCCTCGATCAGCTGGAAGTTGAAAGGGAGGTGCACCCCCGGCCCGCCAGTGCCGTAATAGGCCATCAGCTTGTCAACCGGCAGGTAGATCTCGCCGATCAGCACGCGTTCGGGATAGGCATCGGCGACGCGGCGCATCTCGGCGGCGAGGCCATGGACTTCGGGCTGGTCGGTCGAATGGAGCTGGAGCATCTGGTGCATCTCGCCCATCGCCGGGGTGTAGGCGGGGTTGGCCGGATTGTCGGGGAAATCGCGGTGCTTGATCATGTGCCACAGCACGTCGATCCGGAAACCATCGACGCCGCGATCGAACCAGAAGCTTAGCACGTCGAGCATCGCCGCGCGCAGATCGGGATTGCGCCAGTTGAGGTCGGGCTGCTCCTTGAGGAAGGCGTGGTAGTAATATTGACCGGTGCCTTCGTCATACTCCCATGCCGGGCCGCCGAAGTCGCTGATCCAGTTGTTGGGCGGGCCGCCATTCGGGGCGGGGTCGCGCCAGAGATACCAGTCGCGCTTGGGATTGTCGCGCGAGGACCGGCTTTCGATGAACCAGGGGTGCTGGTCCGAGCTGTGATTCGGGACGAAATCGAGGAGCAGCTTGAGGCCGCGATCGTGCGCGGCGTTCAACAGTGAATCGAAGTCGTCGAGCGTGCCGAAGCGCGGGTCGATGCCGGTGTAATCGGCAACGTCATAGCCGAAATCAGCCATCGGGCTGGGGTAGATCGGCGAGATCCAGATCGCATCGACGCCGAGCGCGACGAGATCGTCGAGGCGCGATTCGATACCGCGCAAGTCGCCGATGCCGTCGCCGTTCGAGTCCTGGAACGAGCGGGGATAGATCTGGTAGATCGCCCCGGATTGCCACCACAGGGGCTCGGTCATGCTGGCACCCTTCCGTATGCGCTCCCCTTCCGCGGAGCGAGAGGGGTCGGGAGAGGGGATGACCTCAGGCCGTGAGCGGATGCGATGTATAGCCCCTCCCCTAACCCCTCCCGCAAGCGGAAGGGGGATTTTGCGGTCCTGCTTGTCACTCGAACCGATCCTTGGGAAGGTGGGTGATCCGGCAGGCCAGGTCCGCCTCGCCGCCGGCGACGATATAGTGGTCGCCCGCGTCGGCCAGCCCGGTGGTGAACACCACCGGAGTCGGCAGGTACATCTGGTGGGCGATGTCGGCAGTGAGCGCTGGATTGGCCTCGAGCAGGGGCGCCTGGTCCTCCAGCCGGAGGATCTTTGACGGATCGTCCTTGTCGAGCAGCGCCCAGAAGCTTCGATAGATGCCGACCGCGTCCCGCTTCTCAACGCCGTGATAGATCAGCATCCAGCCGTCGCGCGTGAGCACCGGCTGGCTGCCGCCGCCGATCCGCTGGGTGCTCGTCGTGCCTTTGCGGGCGCGGATGCCCGGGGTGTCGAGGGGCTTCCAGTGGAGCCCGTCGGGCGATTGCGCGATGTTGATCGACGGGCCGCCAAGCCATTCGCTATCCTCGGGATAGGCGAAATAGACTTCGCCCAACGGTCGGGTGAGCGCCATGAACTTTCCGCCGACCTTGCCCTCGAACAGGATCATGTCCTTGTTCTGGTGATCGAGCACGACGCCGAGCAGGTCGTAGTCGAGGCCGTTCAGCGAGCGGTACATCGCGGTGCAGTGGCGCTCGGCCGAGACGCCGCACACGGTCATCCACCAGCTGCCGCCGACCAGGCTGATCCGGGCATCCTCGACGCCATATTCGAGGAAGCTGGCCGAGGGAGCGATCGCCTTGTCGTAATGGACCTTGACGACGCTGCGCGCGTCCCGGCTCAGCTCGACCGGGAGCAGCCACGACAGCGAGGTCAGGCCGAGCAGCCGCGGGTTGCGGTCCTTCAATGCGAACTGGCGCGGATCGTCCATGTGGATGCCAGAGAGCGGGTGTCGATCGAGGACATAGCCCTCAGGCGTCCACCGGATCGCGCGAGCACAGTCGCCGTCGATGGGCTCGCGCAGCGCCTCGGCGACGCGGACCATCAGCAGGAGATTGCCGTTGGGGAGCCGGGTGAATCCGGGATTGAACGCACCCAGGACATAGGTCGGCTCGTCGATCGAACCGCGCAGCGGGGAGCGCGCCAGGTCGACATCGTCGGGGCGGAAGATCAGATAATCGTCGCCCGAAATCATATACGCCCCTTCAGCTCAGCAACCGGGAACCTTGCTCTCGCCGCCTTCGCGTTCGTAGCGGTCGCCCTTGCGAACGTATCGTTCGGCGAACGATCCGGTTCCCTTGTAGCGGACGGTGAAGCTGCGATCCTGGACGATGTCGGCGATTTCGCCTTCGAGGCTCTGGGCACCTTCCTCGGTCATGCCGCTGTCGTCGAACGCCGTCGGGATCGAGGCGACGCTGGCTGGGCCGGTGGGACGCAGCTCGACCAGCTCGGCGAAGGAAACGGTGCAGCCCTGCCAGGTGCCGCCGCCTTCGACCACTAGGGTCGGCAGCTTGGCGAAGGCGGGCGACAGCGACCATCCGCTGAGATCGCCGAAGCTGCCGGCGGTCGCTGCCTCGGGATAGGCCTTGGCGAGCGCGAAGCCCTCGCCCTCCTCGCGGAGATAATAGACCGCGACGACGCCGGATTCGGCATGACCGGCATCGGCGACACGGCCATGGCGCAGCAGGACGGGGCCGAAGGGCGCGTCGATCAGCTTGTCGTCGCCGTCGAAGGTATAGCGGCTCTTCTTGTCGATCGGGACGGCGCGCACCGCCGCCGCCAGCCGCACGGCGGGCGACAGGGGTGCGGCGACGGGCTTGGCCGGCGTGGCGGCAGCGGTAGGCGCTGGCTTGGCCGGCTTCTCCGGCGTGACATCGCATCCGGCGAGCAGGACCAATGCGACCAGGGCAAGGGCGCGGGTCACTTGGCGCCCTGCAGCTTTTCATGGTGACGGATCACTTCGTCGATGATGAAGCGCAGGAATTTCTCCGAGAATTCGGGGTCGAGATCGGCCTGCTTGGCGAGCGCGCGCAACCGGGCGATCTGCGCCTCCTCGCGCGTCGGATCGGCGGGGGGCAGGCTGCGCTCGGCCTTATATGCGCCGACCGCCTGGGTCACCTTGAAGCGCTCGGCGAGCATGTGGATCAGCGCGGCATCGATATTGTCGATGCTCTGGCGGAAGCGGAGAAGCGTCTCGTCGGGCATACACCCCTTTTGCGCGGGGGGCGACGCTACGCAAGCCTTGCCTTTGCCGCCGCCACGCGCCAGAGCCGCGGCCATGAGCGCCACCATCCACCGCCTGGGCTCGCGCCCCGAGCCTTCGCTGGAACCGATGCTGCAGCTGGTGGCGCACGACCTCAACCTGGTCAACGCCGTGATCCTAGACCGGATGCAGTCGGACATTCCGCTGATTCCCGAGCTCGCCGGGCACCTGATCGCCGGCGGCGGCAAAAGGATGCGGCCGATGCTGACGCTCGCGAGCGCGCGGCTGCTTGGCTATTCGGGGACGCGGCACCACCGGCTCGCCGCGGCGGTCGAGTTCATCCACACCGCGACGTTGCTCCACGACGACGTCGTCGATTCGTCGGACCTGCGCCGGGGCAAGCGCACCGCCAACATCATCTGGGGCAATCCGGCTAGCGTGCTGGTCGGCGACTTCCTGTTCAGCCGCAGCTTCGAGCTGATGGTCGAGGACGGCAGCCTCAAGGTGCTCAAGATCCTGAGCAACGCCAGCGCCGTGATCGCCGAGGGCGAAGTCAACCAGCTCACGGCGGTGCGCCGGCTCGACATTTCGGAAGAGCGCTATCTCGACATCATCGGCGCGAAGACGGCCGCATTGTTCGCCGCCGCCTGCCGGATCTCGGCGGTGGTCGCCGAGCGGTCCGAAGCCGAGGAATCGGCGCTCGACGCCTATGGCCGCAATCTCGGCATCGCCTTCCAGCTGGTCGACGACGCGATCGACTATGTCTCGGACGCGTCGACGATGGGCAAGGACGCCGGCGACGACTTCCGCGAGGGCAAGATGACGCTGCCGGTGATCCTGGCGTACGCGCGAGGCGACGAAGCGGCGCGGGGCTTCTGGAAGGAAGCGATCTCCGGCCGCCGGGTGTCCGACGCCGATTTCGCCGAGGCGATCGAGCGCGTTCAGGCGAGCCGCTCGGTCGACGACACGCTCGCGCGTGCCCGGCATTACGGCCAGCGCGCGATCGACGCGCTGGGCGGGTTTGCGCCGGGTGCGGCGAAGGATGCGATGGTCGAGGCGGTCGAGTTCGCGGTCGCCCGGGCGTATTGAGCGCCCGAGCGCCGGCTTACTCTTCCTCTTCTACCGCTTCGTCGTCATCGGCATCGACGCCGAGGGCATCTTCCTCGTCGGTGTCCAGCTGTTCCTCGATCGCCTCGACGATCAGGTCGAGCTGTTCGTAGCCGGCGGTGAATTCGAGCGTCTCGCCGTCCTCGTCCTCGAGGTGCAGGGTGTAATCGCCGTCGCTGTCCGGGGTAATCGTGAACTGTGCCAGGGTCCGTGCCATGTCTCGTGCTCCTTAGGCTTCGATTGCGCCAAACCCTGCTTTGGGGAATTGGTTGCGCGCGATGAGCGACTCTTTGCCGATCCACGCCGTATTGCCCGAACTGCTCGACGCATTGCGCGCCAGCAGCAACGCCGTGCTGGTCGCGCCGCCGGGCGCGGGCAAAACCACTGCAGTGGCATCAGCCTTGCTCGGCGAGCCCTGGTGCGAGGGCGAAATCCTGCTGCTCTCGCCGCGGCGGCTGGCTGCGCGCGCGGCGGGCGAGCGGATGGCGGCACTGGCGGGAGAAAGCGTGGGCAAGACCTTCGGCTATGCCACCCGGATGGACAGCAAGCGCTCGGCGGCAACGCGGGTGACGGTGGTGACCGAGGGAATTTTCGTCAATCGCATCCAGGCCGATCCCGAGCTGGCCGGGGTATCGGCGGTACTGTTCGACGAAGTGCACGAGCGCAGCCTCGACAGCGATTTCGGGCTGGCGCTGGCGCTCGACGCCCAGGCAGCGCTGCGCCCGGACCTGCGGCTGGTGGCGATGTCGGCGACGCTCGACGGAGCGCGCTTCTCAGGATTGATGGGCGACGCCTCGGTGATCGAGAGCGAAGGGCGGAGCTGGCCGCTCGAGCTGCGCCATCTCGGGCGGGCGGCCGAGGCGCGGATCGAGGATTCGATGGCGGCGGCGATCCGGACCGCGCTGCGCGAAGCCGAGGGCGGGGTGCTCGCCTTCCTGCCTGGCGTCGCCGAGATCGAGCGGACTGCGGAGCGGCTGGCGGGGCTGGAGGGTGTGGTGCTGCACAAGTTGCACGGTAGCCTCGATCCGGGTGCCCAACGCGCCGCGATCACGCCAGATGCGGAGGGGCGGCGGAAACTGGTGCTGGCAACGTCGATCGCCGAGACCTCGCTGACGCTCGACGGGATCCGTGTGGTGGTCGATTCGGGGCTGGCGCGGCGGCCGCGCTACGATCGGGCGGCGGGGATGACGCGGCTGGTCACCGAGCGGGCGAGCCAGGCGTCGGTGACCCAGCGTGCCGGGCGCGCGGCGCGGCAGGGGCCGGGGGTGGCGTATCGGCTGTGGGAAGAGGCGGCGACTGCGGGGCTGCCGCGCTTCGACCCGCCCGAGATACTGGAGGCCGACCTTTCGGCGCTGATGCTCGATTGCGCGCTTTGGGGCGTGGCCGATCCGCGCGAGCTCCGTTGGCTCGATCCGCCGCCAGAGGCTGCGGTCAGCGAGGCGCGGCGGCGGCTAGAGGTGCTCGAGGCGCTCGACGGAGACGGGCGGCCGACGGCGCACGGCAAGGCGATCGCCCGCCTGCCGCTGCCGCCGCGGCTGGGGCACATGCTGGTGCGCGCCGGGGAGATCGGGCTGGCGAAGACCGCGGCCGAAGTTGCGGTGTTGCTCGGTGAGCGCGGGCTCGGCGGCGGAGACGCCGATATCGAGCTTCGGCTGCGGCGCTGGCGGGGCGAGCGGGGGCAGCGGGCGGAGAATGGCCGGCGGCTGGCCGAGCGGTGGGCCAAGCTGGCGCCGCTGGGGTCCTCGACCAGTTCTTCAGCCCCTGCCCCGACCCCTTCCATAAGCGGAAGGGGAGCAGAGATCGCCACCTGCATCGCGCTGGCGTTTCCCGACCGGATCGCCAGGCGGCGCGATGCCTCGGGCGAAACCTGGGCGTCGGCGGGCGGGCGCGGGTTTCGGCTCGATGGTACGTCGCCGCTGGCCCGCGCCGAGTGGCTGGCGGTGGCCGAGACGCAGGGGATGGCGGCGGGGGCCCGGATCCTGTCGGCGGCGGCGATCGATGCCGAGGCAGTGGAGGACCTTTTCGCCGATCGGATCGAGACCCGGCGCAGCGTGCGGTTCGATTCCGCCACTGGGCGCGTCGAGGCGTTGCGCGAGCGGCGGCTGGGGGCGATCCGGCTGTCGAGCGGAAGCGATTCGGCGGCGAGCCCTGCCGAGATCGAGGCGTCGTTGCTGGAGGGCGTGCGCACGCACGGACTGGACCTGCTGCCTTGGCCCGAGGCGGCGCTGGCGCTGCGCCAGCGTGCCGCTTTCGCCGGGCATGATTTGCTGACCGACGCGGCGCTGCTGGACAGCCTCGACGAGTGGCTGCCGGGGCTGCTCGCCGGCAAAAGGCGGCTCGACGCGGTGTGGGGCGAGGGGCTGACCCAGGCGCTACAGAATCTGCTCGGCTGGGAGGGGCAGAAGGCGCTCGACCGGCTGGCGCCGGCACGACTGGATACTCCGGCGGGATCGAGCCATGCGATCGACTATGGCGCCGAGGGTGGGCCTACGGTGGAAGTGCGCGTCCAGGCGCTGTTCGGGCTGGCGGTCCACCCCCTGCTCGGTGACGGCACGCCGTTGGTGCTCAGCCTAACGTCGCCCGCGGGGCGGCCGATCCAGACGACGCGCGACTTGCCCGGTTTCTGGAAGGGGAGCTGGGCCGCGGTGGCCAAGGAAATGCGCGGGCGCTACCCGCGGCATCCCTGGCCTGACGACCCGGCGAGCGCTTCGGCGACGCTGCGGACCAAAAAGGCTGATGCAAGGAACGCCGCGGCGCGTTAAGGGCGGGCAACACATGGAGGCCAAGGTGAAATCCGCCCGTATCTATCAGCGCCCGAAGAACGCGATGCAGTCGGGGCGTGCGCGCACCGACCAGTGGATCCTCGAGTTCGAGCAGCAGACTACGCAGCAAGCCGATCCGCTGACCGGCTGGAACGGCGGCAGCGAGACCACCGGCCAGATCCGCCTGGCCTTTCCGACGCTCGACGCCGCCAAGGCGTATGCCGAGCGCGAGGGCTATGCCTTTCATATCGTCCCGGCGCCGGCGAAGAAGCTCAAGCTGCAGGCCTACGCCGACAACTTCCGCTAAATCGGGGTCAGCTACGCTGCCGGGTGGGGCATAGAAGTGCCAGCCGGGCAGCGCTGCGACTCGGCGCGGTCAGGCGCCGAGCGTGTAGTTCAGGAAATCGGGGATCGGGCCGTTCCAGCCGTCATCGGGCTCGTCCTGCGGCGCGCGTGACTGGCGGCGCGGCGCGTGTTGATCGTCGCGATCCCGGCCACGGCCACCCCGCTCGCGGCGTGGCTCGGCGTCGCGGACCGGTGCCGGCTCGCGCTTGGGCGCCTCGATCACGCGTTCGGCGGGCGCTTCGGCCTCGGCCTCGACCTTGCGGCCGCCGCGGCGGCGCGATCCGCTCTCGCGCTTGGGTGATTCGGTATCGCGCGGCGCGGCGCCGCCCGCGACCTTCACGCGCTCGATCTTGTGCCCGGTGAGCTTCTCGATTTCGGCGATGTTCTCGGCATCGTCGGGGGCGACCAGCGTATAGGCGATACCGGTCGCGCCGGCGCGGCCGGTGCGGCCGATGCGGTGGACATAGTCGTCGGGATGCCACGGCGCGTCGAAATTATAGACGTGGCTGACGCCCTTGATGTCGAGGCCGCGCGCCGCGACGTCGGAGGCGACTAGGATGTTGACGTCGCCCTTCTTGAATCGCTCGAGCTCGGCGATGCGCGCCGGCTGGTCCATGTCGCCATGGATCTCGGCCGAGCGATAGCCGTGCTTCTTGAGGCTCTTGTTGAGCTCGCGCACCGTCGTCTTGCGGTTGCAGAAGATGATGCCGGTCTGGACGTCGTCCTGGGTCAGCAGCATGCGCAGCACCTCGCGCTTGGCGAATGCGCTGCCCGGAACCTCGACGATGCGCTGGGTGATGTTGATGTTGGCCGAGGCCGGGCGAGCGACCTCGACGCGCTTGGGATCGTTGAGGAACTTGTCGGCGAGCTTCTTGATCACCGGCGGCATCGTCGCCGAGAACAGCAGGGTCTGGCGGTTCTTGGGAAGCTTGGTGCAGATTTCCTCGATATCGGGGATGAACCCCATGTCGAGCATCCGATCGGCTTCGTCGATCACCAGCAGGCTGCAGCCGGTGAGCAGGATCTTGCCGCGGCCGAAAAGGTCCATCAGCCGGCCTGGCGTCGCGATCAGCACGTCGACGCCCTTTTCGAGCGCCTTGACCTGGTCGCCCATCTGCACGCCGCCGATGAGCAGCGCCATCGAGAGCTTGTGGTTGGTGCCGTATTTCTCGAAGTTCTCGGCGACCTGCGCGGCGAGCTCGCGGGTCGGCTCGAGGATGAGCGAGCGCGGCATCAGCGCGCGGGTGCGTCCCTCGCCGAGAATGTCGATCATCGGAAGAACGAACGCGGCGGTCTTGCCGGTGCCCGTCTGCGCGATGCCGATCAGGTCCTTCCCCATGAGGACGGACGGGATCGCCTGGCGCTGGATCGGAGTCGGTTCGGTATAGCCCGAATCGGTGACGGCGCGCAGAAGTTCGTCAGATAGGCCGAGGTCGGCAAAGCTCATGCGGTTTTCCGGAAAACGGGCACGGTCGTCCGCACCTCTAAAGGCTTCACGCGCTTGCGGATTTGGCCGCGGATGTCAAGCCGCGTGAGGCGTTCAGCGCGCCGGGACCAGCGCTGCGAACGACTGGATCGCGCATTGGCGGCCCGATCGCGATCGGATCGAGTCGCGATTGGCGCACATCTTCTTGTCCTTGTTCGCCTTGACGTAGAAGCCGTTGTAGAAGCCCAGCGCAGGGCAGTCGTTGCCCAGCTTGACGCGGAGCAGCGATCCGTTCTTGAGCATCAGGTCGACACTGTCGAAGCGATTGACCGAGAAGCCGGCGAGCTCCTCCATCTTGACGCAGTCCTCGGCTTTCTTCTCGACCATCGCGACCGAGCGCATAGTGCGCACCGTTAAAGTCGCGCGGCTGACGGTGATGCGCGGCACATGCACGGTGATTCGCTGCTGCTGAATCAGCGACGCGGCCGTGTCCCAGTCGATCGGCTCCGGCGGCGAGGCCGGGGCAGCGAGCAACAACAGGAGACCGGAGGCAGCGATCAGCGGATTGAGCATGTCTGGCGGGGCTATTACGGCTAAGTCTTGAACAGTGGATGAACTGGCAGGCGCCGTGCTAGTCCGGCCCGGCCATGACACCAGCCCAAAGCCAGCTTGTCGAGACCCTCTTGCAAAGGTTCGGCCCGAAAGCCGTGACCACCGATGCCGATGCGATCGCGCCATGGCTGCGTGACTGGCGCGGCCGTTACCAGGGGGCGGCGCCGGCACTGCTCTCGCCGGGATCCACCGGGGAGGTCGCCGCGATCGTCGGGCTCGCCGCCGAAGCCGGCGTCGCGCTGGTGCCGCAAGGGGGCAATACCGGGATGGTTGGCGGCGCGACGCCTCCCGCCGACGGCTCGGCGCTGCTGGTGTCGTTGCGGCGGATGAACCGTATCCGGTCGCTGTCGGCGACGAGCAACCTCGCCGTCGCCGAGGCCGGGGTGATCCTCGCCGACCTGCGCGACGCCGCCGAAGCGGAAGGTCGCCGCTTTCCGCTCGATCTTGGCGCGCGCGGCAGCGCGACGATCGGCGGGCTGGTCTCGACCAATGCCGGGGGCACCCAAGTGCTGCGCTTCGGCAACATGCGGAGCCTGGTCGCGGGAGTCGAGGCGGTGCTCCCCGACGGGTCGATCCACAACGGCATCGCCGCGCTCAAGAAGGACAATCGCGGCTATGACCTCAACCAATTGCTGATCGGCGCCGAGGGCACGCTCGGCATCGTCACGGCCACGACCCTGCGGCTGGTGCCGGGCCTCGTATCGCGGGCGGTCGCGTGGGTCGGGCTGAAGAACCCTGCTGATGCGCTGGCTTTGCTGCGTTCGCTCGACGCTACGACCAGCGCGGTCGAGAGCTTCGAGATCATGCCCGGCCGCACGGTACGACTGGTGCTCGATCATGTCCCCGGCATCCGTCCGCCGCTCGGCGCCGACCAGCCCTGGCACGTGCTGATCGAAGCGGTCGCGACCGATCCTGCCGCAGAGCCCCCCGCCGAGTTGCTCGAGCGGCTGCTCGCCCCCGCGCTCGAATCGGGACTGGCGAGCGACGCGGTGATCGCGGCGAGCGAGGCGCAAGCAGAAAGCTTCTGGCGCATCCGCCACTCCATTTCGGAGGCCGAGCGCGCGGCCGGACCCGCAGTCCAGCACGACATCTCGGTGCCCGTCGACGACATGCCGCGCTTCATGGTCGAGGGCGGCGCGGCGACCGAGGCGCGCTTCCCGGGCAGCAGCACCGTCGCTTATGGCCATCTCGGCGACGGCAACGTCCATTTTCACGTCCGCGCGCCCGAGGGTGCCGATCCCGAGCATTGGTATGCCGAGCAGGCGCCGGCGATCAGCCGCTTCGTCCACGACATGGTCGTCGCGGCGGGCGGATCAATCTCGGCCGAGCATGGCATCGGTCAGATGAAACGTGCCGAACTCGAGCGACTGAGTGCGCCTTCCCGAATGACAGTATTGCGTGCGATCAAGGCCGGGCTGGACCCGAAAGGGATTCTCAATCCCGGCAAGCTGGTGGTGCTTGCGCCCGCGCTCACGAGTCCATAGACCTGCGCACGCCTTCAAGTTTCAGCATTTTTCAGGAGAGTTTCGGATGGCCAGCGCGCCACAACAGTCGCTACCGTTGTTCTACAACCAGCTCGAACCGCTTTCGAGCCAAGCGCACGCCGATTTCCGCATCCGCGTCCGTGACAAGGCGCCCTTCCTAGGCAACCAGCACGCCGTGCCGGTCACCGTCGAGGAATTTCCGTTGGTCCAGCGCTATCTGCCGATCGTCTTCTCGGTGGGCGAGGACCCCGTCCCGCTCGCGCTGATGGGCCTCAACGAAGGCGTGAACACCTTCTTCGACGAAGAAGGCACGCTGCTTGAGCCGAACTTCTACGTCCCGGCCTATATTCGCCGCTATCCGTACCTGCTGGCGCGGCTGCGTCCCGAAGCCGACGAGCTGTCGCTGTGCTTCGATCCGTCGTCGGACACGATCGGCAAGTTCGACGAAGGCGACAAGCTGTTCGAGAATGGCGAGCCGACCGAGACCACCAAGAACATCCTGCAGTTCAACGAGCAGTTCGAGCAGGCCGGTGCACGCACCGGGATGTTCATGAAGGATCTCAAGGAGATGGGTCTGCTGATGGACGGTGAAGTCACCATCCAGCAGGAAGGCAATGAGCAGCCGTTCATCTATCGCGGCTTCATGATGGTCGACGAGGCGAAGCTCAACGAGCTGCGCGGGGACCAGCTCCGGAAAATCGTCCAGAACGGCATGCTGCCGCTGATCTACGCGCACCTCTTTTCGCTCGCGCTGATGCGCGACATCTTCGGCCGGCAGGTCCGCATGGGCAAGATGCCCCAGCCGCAGCTGGTTACGCCGGCCTGAACCCTCGGCCTTTGCTGAACGTCGCGCGGCGGCCGCCCTCGGGCGGTCGCCGCGTTCGTTTGGCGGCTATTCGGGCTTTTTGGGCGGCGTCGGCTTCTTGGGTGCCGGACGGCGGGCCGCACGCGGCTTCGCGGCGCTGCTCTCGGCCGTCTTGCGCGTCCGCCGCGCGGGCGGCTTCGCAGCACCCTCGGCGGCCGATGCCTTGGCCGGCGATGCCGAAGCAGGCGCCGGGCTCGCTGCAGTGGGCTTGTGGGTGCGGCGCGTCACCGGCTTGGCGGCGTCGGCGGGCTTGGCTGGGGCGGCGGGCGCCTTGCGGGTGCGCTTGGCGACCGGCTTGGTGACTGCGGCTGCCGCGTCGGCTGCCGTTGCCGTCACGCTCTCGGCCACGTCTTCGGCCGCCTTAGTGGCGGTCTCGGCGATCTTGGGCTCGTTCTTGAGCTTGGCGGCGATCGCGACCAGCCCTGCGGCAAGGATGTCGGCGACGATCGGATGCTTGGCGAGATCGGTGAGCTTGCCGCGCACGCTCTTGGGCAGCTTTACCCCGGCGATGCTCTTGGGCAGGAACGAGTTCTTGTCCGCAGCGCCTGCCGCACTCTTTTCGGCCTTCTTCTTCTTGCCCGCCATCAAGCTTCTCCGCGTTTCGTGACGCCAGTGTCACGGATCATCGAGTGACGAGTCAACGCCGCAAAGCCATTTCGTTTCCCGTCCGTTTCAATGTCGTGTGTCTTCAACCTCTTCGCGTACGAAGAGGATGTCGAGGCCGTCGTCGCAATCCTCCTCGCCGGTGCCGGTGACGTCTTTGCCAACGCGCTTCGACCTCATCTGGCCCTGCGGAGCAGGCCGTGCCGTGTCCTCGGCCGCGTCGGCATCAGGGCCGATGATGCGGGGACCGCAATCGTCTGCGTCGGCCATCTGAAATCTCCTGGACCTAGCCGCGCCAAGTCAACGGCGCGCCGGGCCAGTCGTTCCACCTGCGCCACGGGTTCGGGGAGCGTGCTCGGCCACCAACCGCTCGAGATGTTCGTGCAGCCGCGCGCTGTTGGCGGCCCAGGTGAAGGGCGCGGCGGTGGCACGGACCATAGTCGGAGGCAGGGGATCGGCGATCAGCGCGCCGAGCGCCGTGGCAAACGCCTCGGGGGTGCGCGCCACGATCTGCCCGCTGGCATCGTCGCGGACGACTTGCCGCGCGCCGCCGACATCGGGGATGACGATCGGCGTGCCGCTTGCCAGCGCTTCGAGCCAGGCATTGGCCAGGCCTTCGCGTTCGGAGGCGAGCGCCATCGCGTCGGCGGCGGCGAGCAGCCGTGGCAGTTCGGAATGCGGCACCGATCCGAGCAGCCGCACGCGGTCGCCGAGTCCCAGCCGGGCGATCTGGGCGGCGAGTGCGGCGCGGTGCGGGCCTTCGCCAGCAATCCACAGCCTGACACCGGGGAGCGTGGCGACGGCGTCGATGACGATCTGGTGCCCCTTGATAGGAATCAGCGCACCGACCGAAAGCACAAGCGGGCCATCGACACCGAGCGCAGCCTTGGCTTCGGCGCGGTCGCCGAGCGCGAAGCGCGCCAGGTCCACCCCGGTGACGATGCATTGGGTGCGGTTGCCGGGCAGGCCAAGCGCGGTCATGTCGTCGCGCATCGCCTCGGAAACGGCTAGCAGCCCGTCGGCGGCGTGTCCGGCCCTGCGGATCTGCTCGCCGACCACCGGGGTGCGGCCCCAGCTATGGATATCGGAGCCTCGAGCCTTGATCGACACCGGCACGCCCAGGCGGCGGCCGAGTTCGACTGCGGCGACTCCGTCCGGAAAGAAGAACTGGGCGTCGATCACGTCGAAGGCGAAGTCGCGGCGGATTTCCTGGAGCAGCGGGGTGACCGCATCGGCCAGCGCCCTGGCGTGGAAGCGACCGCTGGTGGCGGGGTAGTTCGGAAAGCGGGGGCGGTGGACGTCGAGGCCTTTCCAGTTCTCACGCGGAGGCAGCGCTGCGAGCTGGCGGTAGCGGGGCAGCCGGTCGAGCGGGAAGGGGGGCAGACCGAGCGGAGCTACGACGCGCACTTCGGCATCGGTACGTTCGGCGAGCGCGAGCGTCTGCCGCTCGACGAAGATGCCGAAATTGGGACGCGTCGCGTCCGGGAAGAGCGTGGAGAGAACGAGCACGCGGAGCATGAAGGCACTTATAGGGTGCCAAGGTTAATGCTCCGCGTGCGTATCAGGCGTTAACGGCAGCGGCGGTTGCCGCTGCTCCGCTCGATCTCGCGTCCGGCAAGCGCACCGGCGGCAGCGCCGAGCAGGGTGCCGGCGGCGCGATCACCGCGGGTGTCGATCGAACGGCCGACCAGCGCGCCGGCAACACCGCCGACGACGAGGCCGGTCGTGCCGTTGGGCTTGCGGCAATAGCGGCGGCCGTCACGCCCGCGCCATTCCTTATACTGATAGCGGCGGCGCTGATCGGCCTTGTATTCATAGCTGTACGATTTCGCTTCGGCCTTGGGCGCCGGAAGGGCGAAGGAGGTGGGCACTGCCACCGCGATCGCGCTGAGCGCGAAGATGAACTTACGCATAAATCACTCCCATGATCGTTTTGCACTAGTAGGAACCGGTAGCGAAACGTCCCGTGACGGCGCGGGGTTTCATGAACCTAAAACTACGTCCCGCTAAGCTGAGGTTGGATTTCACGAATGGACACGCCCCGAACGATCATCGACGCGCTCGGTCTCGCGCCGCACCCCGAGGGCGGGTGGTACCGCGAGACGTGGCGTGCCGAAATCGGGGAGGGCGGACGTGCCGGGGGCACAGCGATCCATTTCCTGCTCGAAGAGGGGCAGCGCTCGCACTGGCACCGCGTCGATGCCGCCGAGCTGTGGCTGTGGCATGCGGGATCGCCGCTGGACGTGCTGGTCGAGCAGGACGATGGCACGATCGAGACAGTCCGGCTTGGCGGGGAGGTGACCCAGGGATATGCGCCCCAAGTCCTGGTGCCGGCGAATCGCTGGCAATCGACCGAGACGCGTGCCGGCTGGGCGCTGGTGAGCTGCGTCGTTGTTCCGGGCTTCGACTTTGCCGGATTCGAACTCGCTCCGGTCGGATGGGCTCCCGGCGGCGACTGACACAAAACTGTCAACGTTATTCACGTTATCCACAGGCACGGCGCCGCATTTACCCCTTTGCGCGACTCGCGATCGATGACAGCATCTGTCTTGTAAGGAAGGCGGTTCGGCAGCGGGAAACCAAAGCAAGATCAACGACTTACACGGCTCTACGAGTGCAGGTGCCTTCGGGAAACCACCTTGGACGAGACGGGGAGACGAGAGCGACGGTGGTTGCGAGACCAAGGCGATGCGAAAGCGTCGCGGCGATTTCGAGGGACGCCGAAGCCGGGCGGAACCGGATGCCGAAACGAGCGCGCAAGCGCTGGTAGAAGCGAAGGATCGGCCTGATGGACGAGACCCAAGCCGATGGGCCCGCGCAAGCGGCAGATCGGCGGAAGCGATCGGCCCGAAGAGTCGAAACCCAGGGCATTGGCCGACTGCGCAAGCGGAATGCCGAAGCCGATGGATCGCTCGGGAAATCGGATCCAGCAAGGCTCCATAGTTTCGCCCTCGGGTGAAATCATGAAGCGGGCCACCGACGGCCGGAATGCAATGTCGGCTTCTTCGGAAGCCGACGGACCTGACCGGCCCCGGTGACCGACGCGAAACTCGCATGCCCTTGCCGGCGCGAGCGGAGCATGCCGCCGAAACCAGGCCCCATGTCCCTCGGGACCAAAGGCCGAAGTCCGGTGACATGGGGACTGGCAGCGATGCCGGTCCCCTTTTGCGTTTGAGGCATGCCGCAGCCGCGTACATTTCTTTGGCGCTGTGATGGGCCTGCCGGTGCTCCACGCACGCGCCGAACGCGCAGCGCCGCTTGAATAGGTCTGCACAGGAAGGCTCGGCAATCGAACGCGCCGTTCCCCACGCTATAACGGACAGCATGACATTGCCCGCTTGCCGTTCGGACGGTGCGGGATAGCCGGCCATAACAGCGGGCTATGGCGGGGGCGTAACACGCTATGCGCAGACTATTCGAGGTGCACGATACGGAAGGGACGTGATGATACCTGCTCCCTATCTGCTCTATCTCGGCCACAGCACCGACTCTGTCGGCATCAAGACTTCGCGCGGGCTCGCCGCGTTCCGCCCCGGCGATTGCGTCGGCGAATTCCGCTATGACGATTGCCCGCTGACGCTGGGCCTGCCGCGGATGAGCATCGCCGAAGGCGCGGCGGCGGGCGCGAAGACGTTGGTGCTGGGCATCGCCAATTCGGGCGGCACGCTGGGACGCGACCTGGTCGACGACGCGGCGGCGGCGCTTGAGGCGGGGATGAACGTCGCCTCCGGCCTCCACCAGCGGCTGCGCGACCAGCCACGGCTGGCGGCGCTTGCCAAGGAAAAGAACCTCCAGCTGTTCGACGTGCGCGATCCGCCCGCAGACCTCAAGGTCGGTAACGGATACAAGCGCGCCGGGCACCGGCTGCTCACCGTCGGCACCGATTGCTCGGTGGGCAAGATGTACACTACGCTGGCGCTGACCCAGGCGATGCAGGCGCGCGGGCTCCAGGCCGATTTCCGCGCCACCGGGCAGACCGGCATCCTGATCGCGGGCGGCGGCGTGCCGATCGACGCGGTGGTCGCCGACTTCATCTCGGGCGGGATCGAGCAGCTTGCGCCGGCGCGCGACGATGAAGGCTGGGACCTGATCGAAGGCCAGGGTTCGCTGTTCCACCCGAGCTTTGCCGGCGTATCGACCGGGCTGCTCCACGGCGCGCAGGCCGAGGCGCTGGTGATGTGCCACGATCCGAACAGGCTGCACATGCGCGGCATTCCGGGCCGGGCGCTGCCCGATCTGGGCGAATGCATCGAGATCAACCTGCTGACGGCGCGGCTGACCAGCCCCGAGGTGCGCGTGGTAGGCATCTGCCTAAACACGTCGGCGATGGACCCGGCCGAAGCGCGGGCGACCTGCGCGCGCACCGAGGATCGATACGGCCTGCCCTGCACCGACCCTATCGCCTTCGGCGTCGATGCGATCCTCGACGAGCTCCTATGTCCCGCATCCTCCGCGCGCAGCACGACAGCTTCCCGCTAAGCACGCCTTTCCGGATCTCCCGCGGCGTCAAGACGCAGGCGGAGGTGGTCACGGTGGCGCTAGAGCAGGGCGGCGAGACTGGGCGCGGCGAGGGCGTGCCCTATGCCCGCTATAGCGAGAGCATCGAGACTGCGCTTGCGGCGATCCAAGGCGTGCGCGATGCGATCGAGAACGGTGCGGACCGCGCGCAGCTGCTCGGCCTGTTGCCTCCAGGAGCGGCGCGCAACGCAGTGGATTGTGCCTTATGGGATCTAGAGGCGCGGCTGAGCGGGTGCAGCGTTGCCAAGGCGATCGGCGCGCCCGAGCCCGAGCGGCTGGTCAGCGCGCTCACGATCGGGATCGATACCCCGGTAGCGATGGCGGTCGCCGCGAGCAGGGTTGCCCATGCGCCGCTGATCAAGGTCAAGGTCGATGCGACGATCCCCGACGCGCAGATCCGTGCGGTGCGTGCCGCCGCGCCCAAGGCGAAGCTGATCGTCGATCCCAACGAAAGCTGGGACGAGACGCTCGTGCGCGCGATGCAGAAGGTGCTGGTGAGCCTGAAGGTCGACCTGCTCGAGCAGCCGGTGCCGGCCGAGGCGGACGAATGGCTCGAGGGCTTCACGCCAGAGGTGCCGATCTGCGCCGATGAATCGGTGCATGTCGCCGAGGATCTTGAGGTGATCGCGCGGCGGTATCAGGTGGTCAACGTCAAGCTCGACAAGTCGGGCGGGCTGACCGAGGCACTGGCGTTGGCGCAGGCCGCGCGAGCGCGCGGGCTGGGGCTGATGACCGGGTGCATGATCAGCTCGTCGCTGTCGATCGCGCCGGCGCTGCACGTTGCGCGGATGTCGGACTTCGTCGATCTTGACGGGCCGATCTGGCTCCGGGAGGATTATCCGGGCGGCGTTCGCGACGAGGCCGGCTGGCTGTCGCCCCCGCAGACGGGATTTTGGGGAAGCATATGAAGGTCGCGTTGTTGCTCGGGATCGCGGCCTTCTCGCTGGGGGCTGCTGCTCCGGCGCCGCGGAAGGTCGATCTGCTGATCCGTGGCGGCACGATCTATACCGGCAGCGCCGAGCCGTTCGTTGGCGACGTCGCGATTCTCGGCGACAGGATCGTATCGGTGAGCCGGCATGCCGATATCACCGCCACGCGGGTGATCGACGCCAAGGGGATGATCGTCGCGCCCGGGTTCATCGATCCGCACACGCATATGGGCGGCGAGCTGACTTCGGACGATCCGGCCAAGCGGCTGGTGCCCGCCTTCCTGATGCAGGGCGTGACCACGGCGTTCATCGGCAATGACGGCGGCGGCAGCCCGGATGTCGCGGCGGTGCTGGGCAGCGCGGCGAGCAAGCCCGTCGGGATCAACTATGCCGCCTATGTCGGCTTCGGCGCGGTGCGCGAAAAGGTGGTCGGCGAGGCCGATCGCGTGCCGACCGACGCCGAGCTCGGGCAGATGAAGGCGCTGGTCGCGAAGGCGATGTGCGAGGGCGCGCTGGGGCTCTCGACGGGGCTGTTCTATGCGCCGCAGAGCTTTGCCAAGACCGGCGAAGTGGTGGCGTTGGCGCGCGAGGCCGGGACACGCGGCGGTGTCTATGACAGCCATATACGCGACGAATCCAGCTACACCGTCGGGCTCGCGGCGGCGATCGACGAGGCGATCGCGATCGGCAAGGGGGGCGGGCTGCCGGCGCATATCAGCCATATCAAGGCGCTCGGCGTGGATGTGCAGGGTCAGGCACCCGCGATCATCGCCAAGGTCGAGGCGGCGCGGCGGCGCGGGCAGAAAGTGACTGCGGACCAGTATCCGTGGAGCGCGAGCGGCACGAGCCTGGTCGCGTCGCTGATGCCGCTCTGGGCGCAGGACGGCGGGCGGCCGGCGCTGCTCAAGCGCTTCGACGATGCTGGGCTGGCGCAGAAATTGCGCGCAGGGATCACCGAGAATCTTCGAAAGCGCGGCGGGGCTGACAAGTTGCTGATCGTCGAAGGGAAATACGGCAATCGGACGCTGGCGGATGTCGCGAAGGCGCTCGGCCAGGATCCGGTGACCGCGGCGATCACCGTGATCCGCATCGCCGATCCGGGCGTGGTCTCGTTCAACCAGAGCGAGGCCGATATCGCGAAGTTCATGGCGATGCCGTGGGTGATGACGGGGTCGGACGCCTCGGGCGGGCACCCGCGTGTCTATGGCAGCTTCGCGCGGAAATACGCGAAATACACCAAGGCGGAGAAGGTGATCACGCTGCGCCAGTTCATCGAGCGGAGTTCTTCGCTGACCGCGGATACGTTCGGGCTGCAGGGCCGCGGGCATCTCCGCGCCGGGGCGTTCGCCGATCTGGTGGTGTTCGATCCGGCGCAGTATGCGGCGCGGGCGACCTATGAGGCGCCGACCTTGCTGGCGCAGGGCGTGCGCAGCGTAGTGGTCAATGGCGTGGTCGCGGTGGACGGCGGGGTGATGACCGGGAAGGCTGCGGGGCGGGCGCTGGCGCATGCCCCGACGGTCGGGACGTGCCGGTGAAGGTTGCTTCCCGCCAATCATCGTGGCGCCCGTGCTGAGCGCCTGGTTCGGGATCGCGCTGTGGAAGCGGGTGCTCGGGGCGCTAGCGCTGGGGCTCGTGTTCGCTCTCGTCTGGCCGCAGGGGACGCCATACGTCCAGTTCCTCGGCGACCTGTTCGTCCGGGCGATCCGGATGCTGGTCGCGCCGATCGTGCTGGTGACGATCGCGGCGGGGATCACCGCGCTCGCCGATCCCAAGCGGCTCGGCGGGCTGGGCGGGCGGACGATCGGGCTGTTCGCGCTGACCACGGCGATCGCGGTTTCGGTCGGGATGCTGGTGGCGACTTTGGTCCAGCCCGGCGTCGGCGCAGCGCTGGGAACGGCGGCGCCGCATGCGCTGGGCGAGCCGGTGACGCCGTACCAGCAACTGATCGGGATCGTCCCGCTCAACATCTTCGAGGCGCTGGCCAAGGGCGACATGCTGGCGCTGATCTTCGTCGCGATCCTGGTCGGGGTCGGCACGGTGGTGGCGGGCGAGCCGGGCAAGCCGTTCGCGGCGCTGCTCCAGTCGACGTCGGCGGTGCTTCTGAAAGTCGTCGGGATCGTGATGGAGGCGACGCCTTTCGGGGTGTTCGCGCTGATCGCCAATGCCGTGGCGGCGAACGGCGCGGCGGTGTTCGTCCATGTCGGCTGGCTGGCGCTGGCGGTGGTGCTGGGGTCGCTGATCCAGATCGTGGTGGTGCACAGCCTGATCCTGAGGCTGCTGGCGAAGCTGCCGGTGCTGCCGTTCTTCCGCGGGATCGTCGATGCACTGGTGGTGGCGTTCTCGACCGCTTCGAGCTCGGCGACGCTGCCGGTGGCGATGCGGGTGGCGGAGAAGAATCTGGGCGTCGGCCGGCCGGTATTCTCGACGGTGCTGCCGCTCGGCGCGAGCATCGGCAAGGACGGCACGGCGATGTATGTCGGGCTGCTCAGCATGTTCGCGCTGCAGGCGTTCGGGACGCCGCTGAGCCCGCAGGTGTATGCGACGGTGCTGCTGACCGGCGCGCTTGCGGCGTTCGGTACGGCGCCGGTGCCCTCGGCATCGCTGTTCATGCTGGCGGCGGTGCTGTCGGCGGTCGGCGTGGCGCCCGAGCAGACGGCGCTGGTCGTCGGCTTCGTGCTGCCGTTCGACCGGCTGCTCGACATGACCCGGACGGTGCCAAGCGCTTGCGCCAACCTGACCGTCGCGACGACGGTAGCGCGGTGGGAAAGCGAGCTCGACGAGAATGTGCATCGGGGGAAGGCGGAGGCTTAACTTCGCACTTTGCGCACTTATTCTTTTCGAAAGTTGCGGGAAGAGGTTATTTTGTTGCGCTCGCATTCATCGGTTTGACGATGTCAAAGAGCGGGCCGCGCAACCGGCGTCCTAGACAATCAGACGAAATCCTACATTGCAAGCTGGCACCAGAACTGGATCATGCCCGCGAACAGATACGGGTGGTGTGCCTCGACCTCATCCCATAGCGAAAGGTCGAGCGGATCGGCGCCTGGGCCATGGGCCTCGTGGAAGCGGGCAAGTGCCTCGGGTGAGGCATCGAAGCCGACCAGCCTGAGCCCGGCGCCGGCGACCAGCGCGGCGATCTCCGGGAAGGTATAGTGGTGTTCGTGGACGTGGAAGGCGAGGTCGCGGCAGCCGCTGATCGAGTAGAAATCGTCGCTCTGGCGCAGCAGCGCGAGCGGGTCGTCTTCGGGCAGCGTCAGCACGTGCGCGCGGAAGGCGCGGATGCCGGCGTCGTCTGCCTGCCAGCCGCGCTCGGCGATCCGTGCGTGCGCGGCGCGGACGGGCGCGCGGGCGCGGCGGCTGTAGAGCGCGAGGCGGACGATCCCGCCGGGGCGTAGCGTCCGGACGATGCTGGCGAGGCCCGCATGGGGGTTTGCCATATGGTGAAGGACGCCGGTGCTGGTGGCGACGTCGAAGGTCTCGTCGAGCCGGTCGAGCGCCAAGATGTCGCCGTGGAAGAAGCGGAGGTTGGTGACGCCCAATTCCTGCGCCTTGCGCTGCGCGAAGGCGAGGCTGGCGCGGCTCAAGTCGATCGCGGTGACCGACAGGCTGGGGTCCATCCGCGCCAGGTCGATCGCTTCATAGCCCGTGCCGCAGCCTGCGATCAGCACCGAAAGCGGGGCCGGGGGCAGCCCGGCGCGATCCACGCCGGGCAGCGCTTCGAGCAGCGGGCGGAAATCGGTGCGGCGCGAGGCGGGCGGCGCCTGCCAACGCGGATAGGGGTGCGCCTCATATTGGCGCTGGACCTGCGCGGAGAGGCCCTGGGGGGCGGCGAAACCGGGGAGGGCGGCGGCGAGTTCGCGCTCGACGGTGGCCTCGCGGACGCGCTGGGCGAGAAGCTGCCAGGCCGGGCCTTCGCCGAAGCGGGTGGGCGGTTGGACCAGCGCTTCGGCGAGGCCGGTGGGCGGCTGGTCGGGCGCGGGCCAGACATATTGGCTGGCGAAGGCCTGGAGCGCGAGCGCGGGGAGCAGCGGGGGCGTGTCGCCCGTAGCGGTCAGCGCGTCGCGTAACGCGACCAGGCGGGTTTCGATTGCCGGATCGGTGTTGATGCAACGGGTGAGGAACAGCGGCCAGAGCGGCTCGCGGTCGTCGGCGTGAAGGAGCAAAGCGGCGGCGACGCGAGCGAGCGGCTGCGGGTCGAGCTGGTCGTCGGCGAGGCAGGCGCCGATATCCGCGGCGAGGCGCGCGTCCCAGCTAGTGGGGCGGAGCGGGGCGAGCAGCTCGGCGAGCGGGCGGCGGATCGCGTGGCGCGCGGCGGCATTGCCCTGCGCGCGGGCAAGCGCGGCGCGCAGCACCGCCAGCGCGGCGGCGGTGTCGCCCTGGTGCGCGGCGAGGCCGGCGAGCGCGAGATAGCCGGGGAGGAAGTCGGGATGCGTCTCCAGGCTATGGGCATAGGCCGCGCGCGCTTCGCCGAGGCGGCCGGCGCGGGCGAGCTGCTGGGCGTGGAGGAAGGGCTCGGGAGCGGCGCGCATCGAGGAGCATCCTAGGTCGGTTCAGCTGGGGTGACGAGGGGCAATGCCCGGTGGTTATGCCTTGTTTCGTGCTGGGCGGTTGCCCCGGCGCGGTTTGGCGATAGGCTTCGGGCATGAAACGAACCTTGCTGCTCCCGCTCCTCCTCGTCACCACGGCACCCGCGTTCGCGCAGAGCCTCGAGCGGCGCGTCGAGGCGGTGTATGCCGAAGCCCCCGTGGGGACGCGCTTCGGGCTGGTGGTGCTCGACGAGAAGGGCAAGGAGATCGTCGCGATCCATCCCGACGGGCGGTTCATGCCGGCGTCGAACACCAAGATGTTCACCACCGCCGCGGCCTATGCGTCGCTCTCCGGGCTCGACCGGCCCGACGGCACCGGCGGCGCGGCGGTGCGGATCGAGGGCGGCGACGTGATCCTCGAAGGGCATGGCGATGCGCGGCTGTCGAGCGCGAAGGATTGCGCGGTCGATTGCCTGGCGACGCTGGCCGATGCGGTCGCCGCGAAGACCCGGCGGGTGCGGCACGTAATCGGTGACGACACCGCGTTTCCCGACCAGCGCTGGAGCCCGGGGATGAGCTGGAACAACATCCCCGGGCGCTATGGCACCGGCGTCTCGGCGCTCACGCTCGACGATAACGAGCTGGTGATCGAGGTGACGCCGGGCACGCTCGGTGCGGCGCCGCGAGTACTGCTGCCGATCGACTATTTCACGATTCAGAACCACGCGGTGACGGTGGCGGGGGCGGAGCGGAAGCTCGGCTATGACCGCGATATCAACAGCCGCGTGCTGCGGCTGACCGGCACGATCGGCGTGGATGCGAAGCCCGATCCGCTGCGCGTCGGGATCGACGATCCCGCGCAGTATGCGGCGTGGCGGTTCCGGGAATTGCTCGCGGCGCGGGGGGTGAAGGTGACCGGCGCGGTCTCGGCGCGGCACCGCGCGCTGACGCCCGGCGACGATCCCGAGGCGCGCAAGGGGGCGCCCGCGGTGCGCCCGCCGGTGCAGGCGGCGCTCGCCCGGCTGACGCCGCCGCCGCTTGCCGAGGACGTGGTGCGGATCAACAAGGAGAGCCAGAACCTCCATGCCGAGCTGCTGATGCGGCGGGTGGGCGCGCGGCGCGGAAGCGGCTCGATCGCCGATGGGGTCGCCGAGGTCGAGGCGATGCTCGCGGCGGCGGGGGTGCCGCGCACCGCCTGGGACCTGTCGGACGGATCGGGGATGTCGAGCTACAACCGCGCGGCGCCGCGCGGCACCGCGACGATGCTGCGCTGGATCGCTGCCCAGCCCTGGGGGCCGGCATGGCGCGCGTCGCTGCCGGTCGGGGGCGTCGACGGGACGCTGGCGCGGCGCTTCAAGGGGACGCTGCTCGAAGGGAAGGTCTTCGCGAAGACGGGGACACTCAACGCGACCAATGCGCTGTCGGGCTATCTGGTCGCGAAGAGCGGCAGGACGCTGACCTTCTCGACCTTCGCCAACGATGTGCCTGCGGACGCGAGTGCGACCAAGTATCTGGACGCGGCGCTGGTGGCCGTGGCGGAGGGGAACTAGCGGCGCTTGCGCGAAAAGTCTGGCGGGCTCCGCCAGCCTTCGAGGATCGCTTCCAGCCTGGGATGCAGCCACCGCGCGATCGGAACGTAGATCGTTAGCGTGAGGATGGCGGCAAGGATCGCCCAGCCGATTACAAGAGAGTCCATAGGTGCATCCTTTCCAGATGAAGTATCGCACGCCTCCCCGGCACTCGCCAGTTCGAACTCGATGACAACCTAGTGTCGTGAGACGGCTTCGCGCTGCCATGCGGCGATGACGGCATCGCCGGTTTCGGGGCGAAGCTGGAAGATGCCGCTCTCGCGGTGCCGCGTCGGGTGGACGCGGTTAGTAAGCAGCGTCCAGGCGAGGCCGCGATCGAAGTCGAGCCACAGGCCGGTGCCGGTGAAGCCGGTATGGCCGATCGTCTCGTCCGAGCATGCCTGCCCGCCCGACCAGCCGGCGAACTTGCGCTCCCAGCCGCAGGTGCGGTGGTCGAATTGCGGCGTGCGGATCGCTTCGAGCATCGCGGGCGAGGCGCCGCTGCCGTCGAGCAAGCCCTGGGCGAAATCGAGCACGCCGGCGACGGTGCCGAACAGCCCGGCATGGCCGGTCTGGCCGCCCATCGCGGCGGCGTTTTCGTCATGCACTTCCCCCTGGAGCACGCGGCCGCGCCATTGGCAGTGCTCGGTGGCGACGGCGGGACCGGGGGGCGGGCCGAAGCCGAGGCCGGGGCCAAGGTCCCAGGCGCCGAGCGGCGCGCCGGTGATGCGCTCGATCGCGATGCCGAGCAGGAGGAAGTTGATGTCCGAATAGACCGGAGGCCCGTGGCGCCATTCGCGCTGGAGGAGGAAGGCGCGGAGCCGGGCGGGATCGTCGCCATAGGTGTAGATCGGCTCGACCGCGGGGAAGAAGGAGCGGTGGGCCAGGCAGTCGCGGAAGCTGAGCTTGCGCTCGGGGGCGTTGGCGACGTCGTATTGGCGGAGGTCCGGGATCGCGGTGGTGAGCGGGGCATCGAGATCGAGCCTCCCTTCGTCCGCTAGGCGCAGGATCATCGTCGTGGTGGCGATGACCTTGGAGACCGAGGCGAGGTCGAACCAATGGTCCTCGGTGAGCGGCTCGGGCTTCGGGACCAGCGCGGCATGGCCGGCGACGTGCACCCAGCGGCGGCCGTCGGCGGCGACCACGCCGAGTGTCGCGCCGGGGATGCGGCCGTCGGCGACTGCGGCGGCGGCGGGGGTGAAGGCCTCTTTCATGCAGGTTCCCGATCATCGGGACGGGGCGTGGCCCGGCCAAGCAGCGGCAGGAAGAGCAAGGCGGCGAGGCTGATCACGCCCGAGGCGAGGAAGAAGACGTCGAAGCCGTTATAGCCGGCCTTGTCGAGCCAGGTCACGGCAGTGCCGCCCGCGCCCGAGAGCAGCCGCGCGAGCAGGAAGGCGAAGCCCGACAGGAAGGCATATTGCGCGCCGGGATAGCGCGGATTGCACAGCATCGAGAGGTACACGACGAACACCGCGCCCGCCATGCCGTTGCCGAACTGGTCGGCGGCGGTGGCGAGATAGAGCGTGTTCTGGTCGAGCGGCTGGTGGGCGAGCCAGACGAAGCCGAAATTGCCGAGCGCGGCGAAGAAGGCGCCGATGCTGAGCGTCACCCCCCAGCGCCAGCGCGTGACGATCCAGCCGCCGATCCCCACCCCGACGATGCTCGATCCGAGCGCGACGAGGCCGTCGGCCCAGCCGATCTGGGTCTTGGTATAGCCAAGGCCAAGGATCATCGGCTTGGACAGGTTGAGCGCGAGCACGTCGCCCATCCGGTAGATCGAGACGAAGGCGAGCAGGCCGATCGCGAGGAAGCCGTAGCGCCAGAAGAAATCGACATAGGGTCCGATCGCCGCCGAGGCGCGGGCGGGGGCCTCGGGGGTGAGGGTGCGGATCTTCGGGATGAAGAACGCCATCACGATGAATGGCAGCATCGCGATCACGAGTACCCAGGGCAGCACGTTGGTATCGGCGCTGATGCCGATCCCCGACGCGGCGGTGAGGATCAGCCAGCCGATCGCGGCGACGCCCGCCGCGAGCGCGAGCAGGATGCCGGCGCTGGCGACCAGGCCGGTGGCGAGCGCCGCGCCGCGCCCGCCGCCGCAGCCCGGCGCGCGCGGGAGCAAGGCGAGGATCGGCAGCGGCAGCGCGGCACCGGCGGCGATGAGGAGATAGGAAGCAGTCCAGCCCGGCTCGATCCCGAAGCCGCGGAGCGTCGCCGAGAGGCTGCCCGCGACATCGGCGAAGAGCAGCGCGCCGCTGCCCGCCGCGACCATCGCGGTGCGATAGCCCCACAGGTTCGACGCCGCGACCGGGCCCTGTTCCTCGGGGGTTGGCGCAAGCTCGATGCGCCAGGCGTCGGCGGCGACTTCGAGCGTGGTGGTCCAGAAGGCGAGCAGCACGGCGAACAAGGCAGTGAGCGGCAGGCTGGCGTCGTCGGAGAATGCGGCCATCGCCACCATCGAGGTGAAGATGCCGAGCTGCGACAGCATGATCCAGCCGCGGCGCTTGCCGCAGAAGCGTGCGAAGCCGGGGACGTCGTAGCGATCGAGCAGCGGCGCCCAGAGGAACTTGAAGGTCGGCAGCAGCTGCACCCAGGCGAAGAAGCCGATGACCGCGAGCACCACGCCATGCTCGGCGAGCCGGACGCTGAGCACGGTCGAGAACATGTAGAAGGGCAGCCCGGCCGAGAAGCCGAGAAGGACGTAGAGCGCCATCCGCGCGAAGCCGCGCGGTACGCCCGCCGAGGGGGTTTCGACTGCCTCAGCCAAGAAGATGCGCCGAGTTATGCTGCGGCAGATACTGCGTCATGTTGCGTCCCCGGCTGAGCTCGGTCCGCACGCTCGCCCGCGGCCCCGCGCCAGTCAATGGCGGGCGTCGTACGCATGCGTGCAGGCTATGGCTTGTCGAACGAAAACTATGGTGAGACGGGAGAATATTTCTACTTAATGTCTGGGTCCCGTCGGAGTCGGGCGGCAGGCCGGCACGCCTGTCGCGCCACGGGGGGGCGACGAAATTTCGTCTCCGGGGGGAGGACAGGGCCGCGGCGCGTGTCGCCGCGGCCTTTTTTCTTGCGCGTGTGATCCGAAATCGCTGCGTTCCGGCCTGGGCCGGAGTACAGAAGGGGAGGGCAAATCAGGAACCGGTGGTGCGGCGACGGGTTGCTGATATAGCGGTGTCCATAAGGAGCCGAAGCCGCGGGATGCAGATATCGTGAACGAGATCGTGGCCGCGGGTGCGCTGGGCAGCCTGTGCGCGGGAATGGCGACCGGGCTCGGCGCGATTCCGGTGCTGGTGATGCGCAGGCCCAGCGACCAGCGGCAGAATTTGCTGCTCGGCTTCGCTGCGGGTGTGATGCTCGCGGCGAGCTTCTTCTCGCTGATCCTGCCGGCGATTGACGTGGCCAAGGAACAGGGCGCCAGCCAGGCGGGTGCCTCGATCACCGTGGTCGCCGCGGTGCTGCTCGGCGCGTTCATCATCGCCAAGCTGAACGACTGGGTGCCGCCGCTCGACAAGCTCGGGCTCGGGCCGCCCGGGATCGCGGCGGCGACGGCATCGGTGCGGCGGATCTGGCTGTTCGTCGCCGCGGTGACGCTGCACAATTTCCCCGAAGGCATGGCAGTCGGCGTCAGCTTCGGCGGCGGCGATTTCGAGGCGGGCCGCGTGACGGCGTTCGGGATCGGGCTGCAGAATATTCCCGAGGGGCTGGCGGTGGCGGTGGCGCTGTCGTCGATCGGCTATAGCCGCGGCCGCGCGGCGCTGATCGCGGCGGCGTCGGGGCTGGTCGAGCCGGTCGCCGGGCTGATCGGCGTGAGCATCGTCACGGTTGCCCACGCCTTCCTGCCTTGGGGGCTGGGGCTCGCGGCGGGTGCGATGATCTACGTCGTCGCGTCGGACATCATTCCGGACGCGCATGCGCGGATCAACGGCGGCGGGCGCGCGACCACCGGGCTGATGATCGGGCTCGCGGCGATGATGTTCCTCGACACGACGTTCGGCTGACGCCCTGTAGCCGGCGGCTTCGACAGTGATGCAATCGTTCAGAACCAGTTACTTGGCGAAAGTGCGGTCGGTGCGCAAGACGATTCGATCGTCCCGATAGACCTGGCTCGCGGCCTGCTGCTCGGCATCGACCTCGATGGCGATACGGTGCTCTCGATCGGTAGCGGATTGGGTTCTCGTGACGATGCATTCTCAAGCTGATCGCCGATCCGGTGCCGGCTTACTTCGTCCGTTCCAAGTCGTTTCTGTCCTATCTTTGTTGGAATTGCTGTGGGACATTGATAGCCGACTCGCGGTTTGCCAGGGGCGGCAGCCGCGTGTGCCGGGGGGATGTGCATGCGTCAGACCACCTTGTCCGTGGCGCTCGAGGTAAAGCCCGAGAGCTACGATCATTTGTCGTCGTTGCTCGACAAGCTGCGCAACAGGCGCAATCCCGATCCTTCGGGGGGCGAAGGGCCGTTCGCGGATTTCCTCACGCGGGTGCCGGCGGTGCACTTCATGTCGCTGAGCGTGTTCCCGGGGTTCGACTATGATCCGCTGTTCGTCATCGAGGCCAATTTCGACGGCGAGAAGGGGCCGTTCTGGGGGCAGCTCGAATCGGCGATCGGGCCCGAGCTGCGGGCGATGCTGCGCTGCTGCAAGCGTCCGCTCGACAATGCCGGGCCGCTGTTCGATTCGATCACCGCGCCCGACGCGCGCGCGCCGATCGCGCCCTATCTCGAGCGGCGCTCGCTGACGCCGACAGTGTTCCACCAAGGCAATCGCGGGATGACGCGCGACCGTATCCTGGCCGAGCACAAATTGTTCGAGGCGACGCGCGTCGAGCTGGCCTGCGCCAATGTCGATGGGCCCAATCCCTATCGCGTGCTCACCCCGCGCCAGATCCACGCCAAGCTACGCGCCGCGGTGCTGCCCGACTTCGCCTGGCTCAACCAGAAGGCGCCGGCGCGGATCACGCTGGCGCAGAATATCGGCGACTGGGTGCGGCTGATCGGCTTCATCGTCGCCACCGTGTTCGTGCTGTCGGTGCCCGGGCTGTTCCTGAGGCTGGCGATGCCGTGGGACCGCTACCTGATCCTGCTGGTCCTCGTCTTCGCGGGGATCGCGCTGCTGCTCAAGAAGATCGGCGTCGCGCTGCCGGGGACGGGAATCGCGACCAAGTTCAGCTTCCTGAAGTTCTTCTTCAAGCAATTGCCGCCGCTGCTGCTGTTCGTCGCGGGCTATCTGGTGATCGCAGTGGCGATCGGGACACCGCTGTCGATGCTGGCCACCGCGCGCAATTTCGACGCGGCGTGGCGCGGGATGATCGAGTGGCTGCTCTGGGGGCTCGCCGGCGCGCCGGTGGTGGTCGCGGCGATCGTGCTGTGGCTGCGCGTGATCGAGCGGCGCGATTCATCGCAGGACGCGCCGCCCGTCGATCCCATGATGCTGCGCGAGATGGCGCGGCGCGAGGACTGGATCCCGCAGAACCATATGGGCTCGGTGGTGCTGATCAAGCCGGGCATTCTTCGGGCGATCCTTATCCGCGCGGGGCATCGCGGGCTGGGGCTGGTGCTGCGGATCGTCGCGCGCAGCGGCTATCTCGGATCGATGCGGACGATCCATTTCGCGCACTGGGCGATGGTCAACAACCGATCCCGGCTGATGTTCTTCTCGAATTTCGACCAGACCTGGGAGAGCTATCTCGACGACTTCATCGAGAAGGCGCATGCCGGGTTGACGCTGGCCTGGTGCTGCGGGGTCGGCTTCCCGCCGACTCGCTTCCTGGTCAAGGACGGCGCGAGCCACGGTCGCCAGTTCAAGGAATGGGCGCGACATTCGATGACGGTCAGCCGCTTCTGGTACTCGGCCTATAAGGACCTCACCGCCGAGCAGATCGAGCGGAATTTCCGCATCGCGGTGGGCTTACGCAAGCGAACTCTCTCGGACAAGGACGCCGTTTTGTGGATCAACGACCTGTGAGCGGCGCTCCGAAGGGCCCGCCGAGCTGGAAGCTCGCCCCGCCGCACGACACGCTGACCCAGGGGATGGTGGTCAGCGGCTTCGCCTCGCTGCCCACCGGCCGCGCGCTGTTCCTGCAATTCTGCTGGGACGGGGTTCGCCAGAAAGGCGGCGGCGACTGGCTCGCCGCGGTGCAGGCGGTGGCGCCGATCACCGATGCCGACGGCAAGGACGAGCGCGCCGCGTCGATCGCCCTGACCTGGGAGGGGCTCCGGAAGATGGGGCTCGACAAGAGTACGCTCGCGTCGTTCGATCGGCCGTTCCAGGAAGGCATGTTCCAGGAGGACCGGCTGCGCCGGCTGGGCGACCGCCGCGAGGGCAAGTGGCTGTCGCCGGTCATCCCGGGCGGGCCGAAATGGAGCGGCAACACGCCCGTCGACAACAAGGGCTGCGGCATGGCCGACGCGCACGCCTTCGACGATCTGGACCAAGTGAGAGAGACGATGGTCGAGACGCCGATCACCGTCCACGCGCTGCTGATGCTCTACGAGAAGGACGAGGAGACCGCCGAGGCCTGGTGCGCGACGGTGAGCGATGCGCTCAAGCCGCACGACGTCCAAGTCGTCTACGGCCTGCCGCTCGACCTGCGGCCCGACCCGCGCGGCATCGCGCGCGAGCATTTCGGCTTCGCCGACGGCGTGTCGCAGCCCGCGCCGTACGAGCCGGGCACGGTGATCATCAAGAGCGGCGAGGATTATCCGCACGATTACTGGAACGGCGTGCCGCTCGGCGAAGTGCTGATGGGGCACGTCAACGGCCATCACGAAGTCGCGCTGGGGCCGGTGGTCGCCGACAGCGAAGCAGGGCGCAAGGCGGGGTTGCCGGCGCATCCGCGCGGCGAGGGGTTCCTCGATCTCGGGCTCGACGGCAGCTATATGGTGGTGCGCGAATTGAAGCAGGACGTCGCGGCGTTCTGGAATTCGATGGACGCCGCCGCGGCGCGGATCAACCAGCGCGATCCCGAGCATTCGGGGCATATCACGGCCGAATGGATCGCCAATCGCGTGATCGGCCGCGACCTCGACGGCAATCTGCTGTGCCCGAACAGCAAGACCGGCGTGCTGCCGGTCGATAAGTACGACCAGCCCGACAACGATTTCCTGTTCTACGATCGCGACCGGCTCGGCCACGGCTGCCCGCTCGGCAGCCATGTCCGTCGCGGCAATCCGCGCGACGGGCTCGCGCCCAAGCCGAGCGACAAGCAGACGCTGCTCGACGCGGCGAACAATCACCGCATCCTGCGGCGCGGACGGAAATACGGGCCCGATATCCTGGAAAAGCGCGTCGACGACGGCAAGGATCGCGGGCTGCTGTTCATCTGCCTCAACACCGACATCACCCGCCAGTTCGAGTTCGTCCAGCAGACCTGGATGCTCAACCCGAACTTCGCCTTCCTCTATGACGAAGTCGATCCGCTGCTCGGGCCCAAGGGGATGCTGACCATCCCCGAAAAGCCTCTGCGGCGGATCATCGAAGTCGACACCTTCGTCCAGATGGCGGGCGGCGAATATTTCTTCCTGCCGAGCATGCCGGCAATCCGCTATCTGGCGTCGCTATGAGCGCGCTTACTTCGCGCGACGTGCTGCGGCCGGGGCCCAAGGGGTTCAAGGCGGTAGTGCAGCGGCTGGTGTTCGCGCTGATGCCGAGCTTCTTCACCTTCCTGCGGCGCTGGAAGCCGGTGATGAAGCTGGGCAACAACTATCTCACTTCGCGCTACGACGATGTACGCGAAGTGTTCGCCACCGATCCCGCGTTCGGCGTGGTCTACAAGCCGCATCTCGACGTCATCATGGGCGGCCAGCCCTTCTTCCTCGGCATGGGCGACACGCCGCAATATCGCCACGACACCGATGCGATGCGCAAGGTGGTGCGGCCCGACGACCTGCCGGTGCTCGCCGCGCGGACGCAAGCGCAGGCGGCCGAGATCGTCGCGGGCGCCAACGGCAAGATCGACGTGGTCGACACGCTGGTGCGGCGGGTGACCTTCACGATGCTGGGCGAGTATCTCGGCGTGCCCGAGCCGAAGGACGGCGACCTGCGGGTCTGGGCGACGCGGCTGTTCGAGTTTCAGTTCGCCGACCAGGGCAACGATCCGGCGCTGCGCGCCGAAGTCGACGAGATCGCCCCGGCATTGCGCGCGCATATCCAGAGCGAGATCGAGCGGCGGCGCGCCGATCCGGGCCCGGACGACGTGCTGTCGCGCTGCCTCGCGCTGCAGAAAGCGGGCGATCCGGCGTATAGCGACGATTTCATCCGCACCTCACTGATGGGGTTCATCGTCGGCGGGCCCCCGCAGCCACCGATGGTGGTGCCGCAGGCGATGGAGCAGTTGCTTCGCCGGCCCCCGGCGCTGGCCGCGGCGCAGGCTGCGGCGCGGGCGGACGACGACGATCGGCTGCGCGCCTATGTGATGGAGGCGATGCGCTTCGACCCGCTCGCGCCCGGGCTGCCGCGAGTGGCATTGACCGACTGGACGCTCGGCACGGGGACGTCGCACGCATCGACGATCCCGGCGGGTGCGCAAGTGCTCGCGGCGTTCGCCTCGGCGATGATGGATCCGCGCCGCGTCGCCAATCCGCGGGTGTTCGATCCGAACCGCCCGGCGAGCGACTATATGCATTTCGGCTTCGGGCTGCACGAATGCTTCGGGCGGCACATCAACCATGCGACGCTGCACCTGATGCTCAAGCCGCTGCTTGCGCAGCCCAACCTTCGGCGCGCGCCGGGGAAGGCAGGGAAGCTCGTCAAGAACGGCCCGTTCGCCGAGCGGCTGGTGGTCGCGTACGGCTAGCATCCGGCGCTCAGGCGGAGGCCTGGGCGAGGGTTTCGAACGATCGGCGTGTCGCCAGCGCTCCGGCCTTCACCGAAGCACGGCTACGCGTTTCACGATGGTGTTCCGTCGGCGCGCAATGCTGCCAGCCATGTTCAAATGTATGAGTTGACAGCCCAGCCCTCCAGGCATAGCCCTATGTGACCGCTAACATCGGCCGACCGGTGACGCGGCGATGGCCCGCAAGAGGCCGATGGAGGGGATATGGACACTCGAACTGCACGTGGATTCTCCGCGCGGCGCGCCGGTGCGCTCGTCGCGATCCTGCTCGCCGGTACCGCCTGGCCCGTGCTAGCGCAGACCGCGCCCGAGCCGCAGGATCCGCCCGCGACGGTCGAAGGGCCGACCAGCCCCGAAGACGAGATCGTCGTCAGCGGCTATCGCGCCAGCCTGGAAAGCTCGACCCGCGCGAAGAAGGAATCGACCGGCTTCGTCGACACGATCTTCGCCGAAGACATCGGCAAGTTCCCCGACACCAACATCGCCGAGAGCTTCAACCGCATCCCCGGCGTGACGATCAGCCGCGAGGTTACCGGCGAGGGGCTCAGCGTCGCGATCCGCGGGCTGGGCACCAACTTCACCAAGGTGCTGCTCAACGGCGCGCCGGTCGCGGTCGCCTCGACCGGGCGGACCGATTCGCAGAACACCAACCGCGAAGTCGATCTCGACCTGTTCCCGACCGAACTGTTCACGTCGCTCACCGTCACCAAGAGCGGGATGGCGAGCATGATCGAGGGCGGCGCGGCGGGGACGGTCAACATGCGCAGCGCGCGGCCGTTCGACCGCGAAGGCACGCACGTGACCTATGGCGGCCAGCTCACCAAGAACACCCAGTCGGACAAATGGGGCTATCGCGGCTCGCTGCTCGCGAGCACGACGATGGGCGAATTCGGGCTGCTGGTCGGCGTGGCGGGGGTGCACAACCAGGTCCGCTCCACGGGCTTCGAGACGATCGGCTGGACCAATCCCAACCTGTCGGCCGCACAATGCGGCGCGACGACGGGATGCAACCCCACCGGCGGCGGCAACTGGACGATCCCGGCGACGGTCCCCGCCAATGCCGGCAACGGGCTCACCGCAGGCGCGGCGATCGACCAGGCGTTCCTGCTCGCGCGCAATCCCGGCGCCACGATCCAGCAGATCGACAACGGCATCATTCCCCGGCTCGGCCGGCCGATGTTCGAGGAGGGAACCAAGGACCGGATCAACGCGATCGCCAGCCTGGAATATAAGGGCGAACGCTTCCACGCGTATGTCGACGCGATGTACGGCTGGAAAGACAACCAGCTCGAACGTGTCGACGTGAACTGGGTGGGCCGTAACGGCGCTGCGATCCCGCTCAATACCACCTTTGACCGCACCGATTGCGCCGCGGGCTGCGTCGTCACCGGCGGCACCTATGCCAATGCGCAGTTCTTCCTCGAATATCGCCCGCACCTGGAGACGGTGAAGTTCTGGGGCGTCAATCCCGGGCTCGAGTTCGACATCACCGACACGCTCAAGTTCGACGTGCAGGGCAATTACACGAAGAGCGATTTCCATCGCGAATCGCCGAGCGTGCTGGTGATTACACCGGCCAGCTCGGGGGTCACGGTGAACTACAGCAACGATGGCGGCGACATGCCGGTGATCGGCACCAATATCGATCTCAACAATCCTGCCAGTTTCGGTTGGCCGGGCGGGCGCGTGAACATCCAGGACGAGCGGCGACGCACCGAGACCAAGGGCGTGCGCGGCAACCTGACCTGGGGTGACAGCGACTTCGCGATCAAGGCGGGCGCCGCCTATGACGACGTGTCGCGGACGATCCGCGCGTTCGACAACAGCCAGGCGTGGCAGAACGCGGTGTGCGGCAACCAGCCGACCGTGTTCCTGCCGAGCCCCAACACCCAGCCGCCGTGCAACGGCCTGGTCCAGCCCGGCGCCGCGCCGGCGGGGTATCCAAGCTACCCGCTCTACGGCACCGGCTACACCGCGGGCGCCACAGGGCCGGTGCGCTATCTCGGCTCGCTGATCTCCAATGCGCAGGTGCCGAGCTTCCTGCGGCCGACATCGGCGGGGTTCGTCACGGTAGACTGGGAGAAATTCAAGGCGGCGTCGAACTATGACGCGTTCCACGACAGCGCGCCCGAGGCGGGCGGCGCCAATACCGGCGCCAGCGGCGGCTATGTCCGCGAGAAGACCCTCGGCTTCTATGCCGAGGTCAACGGCAATGCCTCGTTCGGCGACAGCAGGCTCCAGTATAATGCGGGGCTGCGCTACGTCCGCACCAAGCAAACGATCGGCGGGCGGGTCACTGCGCCCGATCCGCGCAACGGCGTCGATCCCGACGGCGCCGGGCCGCTGCCCAATGCGTGCCCGGGCACCGGCAACCCGCGCGACGGCGCCTGCTATCCCAACATCGTCAACTTCATCTACACCGAGACCGACTACGACAATTGGCTGCCCTCGGCGAGCGGCGCGTTCCACATCAACGACGTCGCGGTGGTCCGTGCCTCGGCGTCGCGGACGATGACGCGGCCCAACCCCAATACGATGCTGCCGGGGCTGAGCTTCAGCTCGCCCTCGGCCGACGCGGCGACGATCGGCAATCCGGCGCTCGATCCGTATCTATCGACCAATTTCGACCTCGGCTTCGAATATTATACCGGGCAGGAGGGCTATGTCGGCTTCACCGCGTTCCGCAAGGCGATCACGGGCTTTACGGTGAACAGCACGAGCACGGTGCCGTTCGGGTTCCTGGCGCCGTACGGCATCACCTTCGACACGCTGTCGCCGACGCAGCAGGCGGCGATCGTCGCGCGCGGCGGGGCGTCGGCGGCGAACATCACGCTCCAGCAGCAAGTCAACGCCAGCGGCACGCTGAAGGTCAATGGGCTCGAGGCGACCTGGGTCCAGCCGCTCGACTTCCTGCTCGGGCGGTATCTTGGGTTGAACGGCTTCGGCTTCAACGCCAATCTCACGCTGATCGACCAGACTGGCTCTGGCGCGGCGCCGGCGGTGGCGGTGGGCGTGGCGCCGGTCACCTACAACCTCACCGGCTATTACGAGAAGAACGGGCTGAGCGTGCGGCTGTCGACCACCTTCCAGCGCGGCTCGGTGTCGTCGGATGCCAACCAGAACAGCATCAGCGCGGCGCGGCTCTATTCGGACGATTACCAGCAGTTCGACATGTCGGCGAGCGTCGATTTCGCCGAGCTGTTCGACGTCAAATGGGCGCCGCAGCTGACCCTCGACGTGATCAACCTCACCAAGACCAAGCAGCGCAGTTACTTCCAGTTCGAGAACGCCGCCTTCACGCTCTACAATCCAGGCCGGCAAGTGATGATCGGGCTGCGCGGCAGGTTCTAGGCGGCGGTAGCGCCGGGCGGCCTTTTTGCTTTTGCCGCGTGTTTGACTGAGCTACCGCACCTGCATGGTTTCGATTGTACCGCTGATTGCCGGCGTCGAGCTCGGCGGCACCAAATGCATCGCGACGCTCGGCACCGGGCCCGGCGACGTGCGCGCGCAGCAGACGATCCCGACCACCGATCCGGAGACGACGCTGGCGGCGATCGAGGCGGTGCTCGACGGCTGGCGCTTCGACGCGATCGGCGTGGCGAGCTTTGGCCCGCTCCAGCTTGACACCGGTGCACCCGATTATGGCGCGATCACTGTGACGACCAAGCCGGGCTGGAGCGGCACCGATCTCGTCCGCGGGCTCGATCGACGCTATGGCCGGCCGATCGGCTTCCAGACCGACGTCAACGGTGCGGCGCTTGCCGAGGGGCGCTGGGGTGCGGCGCTGGGGCTCTCGACCCATGCCTACATCACGATCGGCACCGGCGTTGGCGTCGGGCTGGTCGCGGGCGGGCGACCGGTGCAGGGCGTCGCGCATGGCGAGGCCGGGCACATGCGCGTGCCGCGTGCGCCGGGCGACAGCTATGCCGGCTGGTGCCGCTTCCACGGCGATTGCGTCGAAGGGCTGATCTCGGGCCCCGCGCTGGCCGAGCGCTTCGGTCGGCCGGGCAGGGAACTCGCGGAGGACCGCCCCGAATGGGATCTATTCGTCCACGATCTGGGCGGGCTGCTCCACAACCTCGTCACGCTCGCCGCGCCCGAGCGGATCGCGATCGGCGGCGGGGTGATCGCCGCGCGCGAGCACCTGTTGCCGCGATTGCGGGCGCGGCTCGCGGAAAGCCTGGGCGGCTATGGCTCGCTGGCCGGTTATGCCGAGGAACTCGACGCGCGGCTGGGCCCGCCAGGGCTCGGCGCGATGGCGGGGCCGCTCGGGGCGCTGGCGGTGGGGCTGGAGGTGGTAGGGGGCTGAACAGGCGCGGTGGACCGGAAGCTCGACGAGCATGAGAGAGGTAGGCGCCAACAGCCACGCGCCTGAACTAGGCCCTCAGAGTCGGCGCTGCGCTTCCCGAACCGCAATCTGATGGAATCAACCCCTTGCCTGCGCGTTCTGCTTCGGCGAGGTTCCCGGCTTGGCGGACGCGTTCGCGACCCGTATTTTCATCGAGACCGGGATGTGGCGCCCATGAGCGGAATCAGCATCAAAATCTCCGGAATTTCACCGCAGGTGGCGGCGATCACCGTGCGGATTGTCGGCGATGGATGCCTGACCGGAGGCGCGGCGGGTTTCAGCTTGTCCGGCGCCACGCACGGCGTTGCGCTCACCGGCGACACAATCCGCTTCACACCGGCCTTCCAGGGTTCGGCGACGCAGAATATCGATCTTGCGATCGCCATGCCGCTGGGTTCCGATGGCGATCCCGTGATCCAGATCGACGCCGAACTCGGCGTGCTTGCGGCGGGCGCCGCGACCTCTCCGCCACTGTTCCCGGGCCCGTGGCCGAACCCGTCCTCCTTATTGGGCAGGCCTTCTGGGATTGGGTTCGGCGAGGTGGCGGGGACCCTCGGGCAATTCCTGCCCTTTGCGCAGTCGCCAGCAGGTATGGGGCCGTTCTCGCCGGCAGCGCCGGCGGTGGAACAGCAGATCACCGTCGCATGGCCAACTGCAACCGAGCGGCGGAGCGAGCGGGCAGCGGTCGGCATGCCGCTGACCCTCGCTGGATATGCCGGATAGCCTGACAACCTGGTCACCGTCGCTGCCGCCCGAGCGGATCGCGATCGGCGGCGGGGTGATCGCGGCGCGCGAGCACCTGTTCCCGCGATTGCGGGCACGGTTGGCGGAAAGCCTGGGCGGCTATGGCTCGCTGGCCGGCTATGTGGGGGAGTTCGACGACAGGCTGGGTCCGCCGGGGTTAGGCGCGATAGCGGGACCGCTAGGGGCGCTGGCGGTTAGCCTCGGCGCGGTAGGCGCCTGAGACGGGACTGCGCCTCGCGCTCGATGGTTAGTAAAGGTTAGGCGAAACGCAGTTTGCGCGCATGGGTGCCCGACGTTTCAGAGAGCAATCATGAAAGCTTAGCGCCCTAGGCAAGCAGACGAAATCCTACATTGCAAGGGTGATGACTGGGATTGGGTGGATTGCAGACATCAGCGGGGCTTCCAACTTTCCAACCCGCCGCTACCGTTGGATTATGCCGAACCAAACTAAAAAGCGCGCACGGCGTCGTACCAAGGCTTTGCCGCCAACACCTGCATTCAAACGCATTAACTCTCTCAAGAAGGTGCCGGACCTCACAGCCGCCATCACAGCGGCCACTTTGCTCGAAGGTGCGCTTGAGCGTGCTTTGACGAAGCGCATGGCTCGAATGACAGCGGCTGAGCACAATCAGCTTTTCCATTCCGGTCCGCTTCGCAATTTCCAACCGAAGGTAGATATGGGCCGTGCGCTTGCTCTATTCGGCGCCGAAACGGAGGCAGATTTTAGAGCCGTGGCCCAAGTTCGCAACGAGTTCGCCCACAGCTTCTCCGATGTCGAATTTACCACACCCAAGATCAGTAAAATCTGTTTTGAAATGAAGCGACCCGAGAAACGTGCTGTCGATTTATTTTCGGGTACGTGGGGAGAAGAAGACCGCATCCTAACCGATACGGAAGTGCTGTCCTCGCCAAAATTTAGATATTTGAAGACGGTCTCAATGCTGCTGTTGCTATTGGAAGGCTCAACCTTGCAACGTCCAAAGCGAGATCGGGCAACTTGGCCAAGGTTTAATTCTTAGAGGAACGTCCGCAATGGGGCGAAAGCGGTCGAATGCCTCAGATCACGTCCATGTCGGTCTTGTAGTGATGCCATGCCAGGATCGCCGCTGCCCCCCGATGCGGGCTCCACGGCAGCGACCACGCCCGCACCTGCTTTTCCGATGGTCGCTCGGCATGGCCGAGGATGCGGCCGATCTCGATCTGCACCGCCAGGTCGCCTGCCGGCCAGATGTCGGGGCGACCCTCGGCGAAGAGCAGGTAGATCTCGGCGGACCAGCGGCCGATGCCCTTGATCCGCGTGAGTGCGGCGATGGCTTCCTCGTCGTCCTCGGGCAGATGCGCGAGGTCGAGCCGGCCGCTGGTGACTTCGTCGGCAAGGCTGCGGGCGTACCCCGCTTTCTGGCGCGAGAGGCCGGCAGCGCGCAGTTCCTCGTCGGTGGCGTTGGCGACGGTGTCGGGGTTGGTGAGGTCGCCCAGGCCGGCGGCGAGCTTGTTCCAGATCGATTGCGCCGCGGCGACGCTGACCTGCTGGCCGACGATCGTGCGCAGCAAGGTCTCGTAGCCGCGGTCGCGCAGCCGCGGTTCGGGATAGCCGGCGCGCTTGACCGCCGCGGCAAAGGCGGGCTCGACCTTGGCAAGCGCGTCGATCGAGGCCTTCAGCTGGCTTTCACTCAGGCCCATATAGCGGCATCCTTGAATCGAGGGGGCATCGGCGGCATGGGTGGCAGGCCAAGGAGAATTGCATGCCCAAGCTTATCGTCGTCACCAGGGAAGGGGAAGAACGCGAAGTCGAGGGCGAGACGGGCCTGAGCGTGATGGAAGTGATCCGCGACAACGGGTTCGACGAGCTGCTCGCCATCTGCGGCGGCTGCTGCAGTTGCGCGACGTGCCACGTCCATGTCGACCCGGAATTTGCGGCCAAACTGCCGCCGATGAGCGAGGACGAGAACGACCTGCTCGACAGCTCGATGGACCGCGACGAACGCTCGCGACTATCGTGCCAGCTGCAGTTCACCCCGGCGCTGGACGGGCTGCGGGTGACGATCGCCGCGGAGGATTGAGCTGATCGCTCTCCGGCGGCGCCAGACGAGCCTAGCGCCGCTTGCGCGGGGCGAACTTGACCACGGTGCCTTGCGAATGCCGCGCGGCGACAGCGACTTCGACCGCGGATAGCAGCTGGTTCTGGCGAAACGGCTTGGCCAGCCTCGGCAGATCCTCGGCAGTGCCCTCGGGCAGTTCGGCATAGCCCGAGACGAGCAGCACCGGCAGCGTCGGCCAGCCGGCCTGCGCGGCCAAGGCGAGCTGGGCGCCGTTCATTTCGGGCATCGCGAAGTCTGTGACGAGCAGGTCGACGCGGTTCTCGCTGAGCAGCTGGAGCGCGGCCTTGCCCGACTGGGCCTGGAACACGCGATGCCCGGCATCTTCGAGCATCGCCGCAGTGTTGGTCAGCACCAGCGCATCGTCGTCGACCGCCAGCACGACGAGCTGGCCTTGCGCGTTGGCCGCGCCGGCATCGACTGCGGCGCGCGGCTCGGCCTGGCCGTCGGAGGCGGGGAGCCAGATGTCGGCGGTGGTGCCTTCGCCGCTGCGGCTGTCGAGCAGCAGACGGCCGCCGCATTGCTCGGCAAAGCCCTGGACCATCGAAAGCCCCAGCCCGGTGCCCTTGCCGACGCCCTTGGTCGTGTAGAACGGCTCGGTGGCGCGCGCGAGCGTATCCGCATCCATGCCGCGCCCGGTGTCGCTCACCGACAGGCAGACATAGTCGCCGGCGCGGAGGCCCTCGCCCGGCAGGACGTGCTCCTCGCGCGCCGCGATCACGATCCGGCCACCCGCTGGCATCGCATCGCGCGCGTTGACCGCTAGGTTGAGCAGCGCGAGCTCGAGCTGCGCGGGATCGGCGCGGACATGCTTCACCAGCAGCGGAAACTGGGTGTCGATCCGCACGCCGCCGCCGATCGTGTGCTGGAGCAGCTCGGCCATGCCACGGACCAGTGCCGTGGGGTCGACGGTCTCGAGCTTCAATTCCTGCTTGCGGGCGAAGGCGAGCATGCGCTGGGTCAGCGTAGCGCCGCGCTCGGCCGCTTTCATCGCATTGTCGATGAAACGCGAGATATCGCCGCCACCGGCCATTTTCCGGCGCGCGAGATCGAGGCTCCCGACGATCGCGGCGAGCAGATTGTTGAAATCATGCGCGACGCCGCCGGTGAGCTTACCGATCGCCTCCATCTTCTGCGCCTGGAAAAACGCCTCGCGCGCCTGTTCGAGCGCGAGCTGCGACTGGCGGCGCTCGGTCAGGTCGCGGGTGATCTTGGCGAAGCCGATCAGCGTCCCCGAGGGATCGTGGATCGGATCGAGAACGACGTTCGCCCAGAAGCGCGTGCCGTCCTTGCGGACGCGCCAGCCCTCGGCCTCGAACCGGCCCTCGTCACGCGCGGCGGCGAGCGCCTTGCGCGGGATGCCGGCTTCGCGATCCTCTTCGGTGTAGAAGCTGGAGAAGTGCCGGCCGATGATCTCGTCGGCGACATAGCCCTTGAAGCGCTCGGCCCCGGCATTCCAGCTGGCGACATGCCCGTCCACGTCGAGCATGTAGATGGCGTAATCGGTCACGCTCTCGACGAGCAGGCGAAAGCGTTCCTCGCTGCGGCGCAGGGCCTCGTCGTTGGCGCGGCGCTCGGTCAGGTCGCGGGTTACCTTGGCGAAACCGATCAACCCGCCCGAGGGCGCGCGGATCGGCTCGATGACGACATTGGCCCAGAATTGCGTGCCGTCCTTGCGGACGCGCCAGCCCTCGGCCTCGAACCGGCCGTCCTGCTCGGCGGTGCGCAGCGCGAAGGCGGGGACCTCCGCGGCGCGATCCTCGATCGTGTAGAAGCGCGAGAAATGCTGGCCGATGATCTCGTCGGGGGCATAGCCCTTGAAGCGCTCGGCCCCGGCATTCCAGCTGACCACGATGCCCGTGGGATCGAGCATGTAGATGGCGTGATCGCCGACGCTCTGGACGAGCAGGTCGAAACGATTGGTGCCGGGCGCCAAGGAAGCGTCGGTCGTCATGGGTTCCCTCGCGGGCCCACCTATGACCCGGCTCAGGCCCCAAAACGCGCGTGCCGGACCTCGGTTCCCGGGCCGGCGGCGCCGGTCAGAAGGGCAGCCAGCGCTGCTTCTCGCTGAACTTCATGTATCCTGCGTTGACGCCGAGCCGCCAGCCGACGCCGAGGCGCACCGGGATCAGCACGACATCGCCGCGGCGCATATAGCTCGCCGAGAAGCCGCCGACGAAATAGACGCGGCCCTCGCCCGCCGGGAAGCGCTTGTAGAGCTCCTGGCTGTCATAGAGATTGTAGACGAGCACGAAGACCTTGTTGGCGTCGCCGCCGACGTCGAAGCCGATCGACGGGCCGGTCCAGTAGACCTTGCGCTGGCCCTCGATCTTGTGGAACAGCTCGCCCGAGCCGTAGCGTAGCCCGACGCCGATCGCGCCGCCGGCTTCGCGCCCGGCGATATAGGCATTGGGCTCGCCCTGGTCCTTGAGGATGTCCTCGACGATTCCGGCAAGGCCCGAGGCGCCCTTCCCGAATACGCCCTCTGCGGCGGCGAGCAGGTCGTCGCGGGCATAGGTGTCGTTGGCGGCCGAGGCGCGGGCATTGGCGGCGGCATTGTTGGCGGGCGGCGGCGTGATGGGCTGGGGATAGACCGGTTGCGGATCGATGGGCGCCTCCCGCGGAACCTGCTGATAGGCGCCCTGATCGATCGGCTGGGGATCGTTGCGCGGCGGCGGGGGCGTGTCGAGGTCCGAATCGATCGCGGTGTTGGGATCGATCGTGGTGATCTGCGCCGCGGCGGGAACCGCGCCGAGCCCGAGCGCGGCCGTCGCCGCCCACAGCATCAAGGTCGCCAAGCGCATCCGTCAAACCCCCAAGAAAATCCGGCGTTCACGCTAGGGCGATGTGCCTGACGCTGCAATGAACGGTCGGTAATGCGAATCGATTTTGCGCCAAGGCGGTTCTGCCGTTGATCGCGCAAAAGACCGTCGCTATAGGCCTCCGCTTCGAGCCTCTTGCGGAGACGTGGGTGAGTGGCTGAAACCAACGCTTTGCTAAAGCGTCATACGGGAAACCGTATCGAGGGTTCGAATCCCTCCGTCTCCGCCAGTATTTTGATTTCATTGAGTTTTCTGAAATCGGGCTTCCCGGCTAACATGCCGGTAAAGGGGCCATGCGCGCCGATCTACGCCATCACAAAGCGATCGACGCCCCGGATCCATGATAACCCGAGCGGTCTTCCCTAGTGTGCGGTCGTCGTTGGATTCGACGATCCGGGAGATTGTATCACGCGCGGGGTTCGGGGGGACTAGTTCGCATCGCTGCTCCCGGTAAGCGAAGGACTGAATGTTCGTGCGTTCCCTCGGCGCGGCGCGATGATGCGCTCTTCGCAAGCCGATATAGGCGGTTTGCCTCCTGAAAGCGGCGCGCGCACCATCCCGGTATCGGAACGCCATCGGCTGCATCCTCGCTCTATTCGCCGCAGGAATGCGCCAATTACCTTGCTAGGTGCGACTACGATGCAGGTTGGTCGAAAACCGCGCTAGGAGGCTGCGGAAGTTCCACGCAACTCAGAATGTCGAGTTCCGGATGACCTTGCGGTCCCGGAGGGAATTTATCCCTGCGATGCGTCAGGCAAGCGAAACTGGAAACGAAAGGCCCTGCGCGGACAAGATCTTTTGGCGTCTGTGCATGCTCAACCAAATACCATCCGGAGTCCGGTATAATATAGGTTGAGTCTGAATGACTTGCACCTTGCGAAAAAATCGCTGCGAGCATGGCGACGATCATCCGCTTCATCCTCACCCGACGTTACCGATTACAAAAAATGGAGACGTCATCACCATTTTCGCCGCCATCAGACATGGTCTGTGACGAATTTATGACAAAGTCAATCGTGGCTTACTGCTCACAGGTAGCGTTGTCAGGTGCAAAAAATCGAGCCGTTCTCAACTGACAGTTGGTGGGTGCGTTTCGAAGAAGCGATGCGGAACGTGTCGCTGGTCACGACTGCCGGCATCGGCTTGGGCAAAGTAAATAACCAGCGACGCATCTATCGAATGGTCGATGCGCCTCCGGCTGGCCTCAAATCATTCCGTCCCGATACCGCGACGAAATGATCCGGCTGCCCCGCGATCGCTATGCGGTCACAGAGCACCAGGCCAAGGCTTTCTCAGATTGCCGATACAGTTCCTCCGGCGCGATGCCCGGTCCGCCTGCGCGCCGCGCATTTCGCGATGCTGCTACGATATGTTCCTTGAGGAGGCGGAAGTCGCCGGTATCTCGGTACACTTGGATCAGGAAAAACGGGAAATGCTTCCTGAGCGAGGCATCGCTCCCGTCCGCGTCGGGCACGGGCTCAACCTCGACGAATCGTCTCACGGTCGATGCGAGGGCGGCGTCATCCTCCGCGCGGCCCCGGTCCAACAGGCGGAGCCACCGAAAGCCGCTGATATTGTGATTGGCCTCCTGTCGCGCGATCGCATCCATCACGGCGACTACGGGAGACGAGACGCCGGCCCGCTCGAGCTGGTACGCGCCTTCCGCGCTCGCGATGGTGCCGCGGCCCTCATACAGGCAGTGCTCGATTACCATATATTCAAGCGGCGACGTGCACCCGCGCACGAGTTCCCAGTTTCCGAGTCGATCTTCGGGAATCCATTCTCGTTCAGAGTGATCGATCCCAAGAAGGCGACCGATTGCTTCGAGGTGAAGCGCTTCCTCGTAGAGGAGATTCATCAACTCGAGCGTAAGCTCCGGAGGATTGTCCAGATAACAAAGCGCGTACGCTGCTGAACTGATGACGATCTTTTCGGCGCTGTCCAGCCTGGCTGCGGCCTTGCTGACAACACGATAGTCTTCGCCGTCCAGCAACGTAAAATCGAAATTCATCGAGAGGCGGGCTTGGCCGGTCGTCGACTCATTGTCGAGATAGCGGCTGGCGGTCACGCTCAAGGGTCGCACTGCCGCGACCTCCGTGGTATTCGCCCAATGACCGTTCTCCTTGGCCAGGAGCGAATAGGCATCGCTCAGGCGACCGATTTCGAAGGACCGGGTATCCCAATCCTCGACATAGTGGCCGGACGCCAAAGGCTGAGCAAGATTGCGAACCTGTTCGAGGATGGTCGTGGATGGGATAGTCTTGTCAGCGATCATTTCCTCGACGATCATAAAACGCTCCTGTTAATTGCAAGCATAATAGCGAATGTGCGTAGAAAGAAATGAATAAAGTTAAGCGTGCATGCAGGGCGATCATATTGCTTCTATATTTGCATGGGTCTCGTCATCTCGGCCTGCATCGCAGGCTGCATTTTTGCTTCATGTGAATAATAGTTACGATGCAGTTCGGCAAAGTGCGTCGATTGCTTCAGCAGGTCCTGGTACGTGCCGTCCCCCACGATCGCGCCCTCGTTCAGCACCAAGACTCGGTCTGCGCGCCTGACCGTCGCAAGGCGATGCGCGATGATGAGAACGGTCCGTCCCGCCATAAGCCGGCCAAGCGCTTGCTGGATGGCGCGCTCGGTCGCCGGATCCAGACTGGCGGTCGGCTCGTCGAGCACGAGTATCGACGGTTGCTGCAGGAATACTCTCGCCACAGCGATCATCTGACGTTGACCCACGGAGACGCCGCGCCGGCTGTTGTCGATGCGGTCGTCCAGGTCGAAGGGCACGATCCGCTCCCAAAGATCGGCGCCGATTGCCCGAATGACATCCATGACATCCGAACGGGGCGCGCCGGGGCGGGCGTAGGCAATGTTCTCCGCCACGGTTCCATTGAAAAGATAGGGAAATTGCGGGACCATGCCGACCTGGCGCCGATAGTCGGCCAGCATCATCGAACGCACGTCCCGCCCGTCGACCAGCAGCTCCCCCCCGTCATATTCATGGCTTCGTGAAATCAGCTTCGCCAGCGTGGACTTGCCCGCACCCGTTTCTCCGACGATGGCGACGACCTGCTTGGCGGGGATGTACAGGTCCAGGTTTTCGAAGACTTTGCTTGTGGCGCTGTAGCTGAAGGTCACGGACCGGAGTTCGATGCTACCGTCCAGGGCGGCGACCGGTTCACTGCCCGATCGGATCGAAGAGTCCCTGTCGTCGATCAAGGCGAAGACCCGCTCGCTGGCGGCCAGGCCTTGCTGGAAAAGGCTCCAGAAGGAGGCGGCCTGCGTAAGGGGCACCCACAATGCGCCCAGAGCGCTTATGGCGAAATACCACTCGCCAGTGGACAACGACCCCAGCTGCGACAATCGGCCGCCAACGTACAAGGTCGCCACCGTTCCCAGTCCTGCGAGCAAGGTAAGCACAGGCAGGATCATCGAGTAGATCAGGCCCTGTCGCAGATAGACCTGGTACGATAGCCGGTTGAGCTGGTCGAACTCGCGGTAGGTCGAGTCCTCTTGCCCGAAGCCCTTCGTAACGCCGATGCCCGCCATGGACTCGTGCACATTGGCGGTGATCCGCGCCATCACTCTGCGGGTGCTGGTGGCTGCGGTCCTTGCCACGCGACGGAACAGCAAGGTAGTCGACACGAGCAGCGGCACGATCGCGACAAGCAGAAAGCCGAGGGCTATCTGGATGTAGAAAACGAGACCGCCAAGGAGGATGACGAGGAACAACTGGCTGACGAAGTTGAGGGTCAAGGTAAGAACCGAGGCGAAACCCTCGGTGTCCCCGGTCACCCTGCTAAGCACCTGGCCCGGAGAGTGCCGATCGAAAAAGGCGGCATCCTTGGCGAGCGCCGCGTCGGTGGCATCGATCTGGAGGCGGCGGACCGTCTGGCCCACCAGGCCGGCTGTCAGCCATTGGCGACCCCAGTTCAACGCCCAGCCGCTCACCGCCAATGCCGTTACGATCATGCAAAGCTGCGCGTTTGAAATGCTGCCGCGGAGCCGCCCGTCGATGGTCACTGCGATCACCACGGGCAGGGCAGAGGCCACCAGCGATGAACCTACCGCCAACAGGGCTGCCATCAGCAGGGGCTGGATCCCCGACTGCAAGTAACGTCCGATCCGCACGAGCAATTGCGGCGTGCTGTACACGCGGTCGTAGTCATCGGCACGCAAGCCACTGAATAAGGTGTCAGTCAGCGTACAGCTCCTGATACAAGGGGCACCGGATCCTCAGGCTTTCGTGCGAGCCCATGTCGACCACACGGCCAGCGTCGAGCACCAGAATGAGATCGGCGTCACGGATCTGATGGGGCTCATGGGTCACAAGCACGGTTGTCCGCCCGGTCATATGGCTTCGCACTTGCCCCGAGACCGCTGCCGCCGTGGTGGCATCGAGCGCGCTGGTCGCGTCGTCCATGATCAGGATCGAGGGCGATGTGATGAGCGCACGGGCGATTCCGAGGCGCTGTCGCTGGCCGCCGGACAAGGTAGAGCCGCCCTCATTGAGCACGGTTTCATAGCCGCCTTCCAAGGCGAGGATGAAATCGCGGGCGGAGGCCTGTTCCGCGGCGGTCTCGACAGCCCGCCGGCTGGCGCCGTCTCGGACGCCAAAGGCGATGTTCTCATGAATGCTCTTCGAGAAAAGGAAAGTATCCTGATGGACGGTTGCGATCTGGCGGCGGAGGGAACGCAATCTCCAGCCGCCAATGGCTTGTCCGTCGATGAAGATGTCGCCGTCGGATGCTTCGTAGGTCCGGTTTATAAGCTTGATGAGCGCCGATTTGCCGCTGCCGGTCGGCCCGGTCACCGCCATCGTGGCGCCCGCTGGCAAGTGGAACGAGATGTCCTGCAGAACCGTTCGCCCGGCGATCCTGAGCGAGACGCCGTCGAACTTCAGCGAGCCCGATATCGCCGCTTCGACACCGGCAGCGTCGACGTCGTCGTCCCCTATGGCATCGGTGATCTCGCGCACGCGAGCCGCGGCGACGAAACCGTCCTGCAAAAGCGGAACCGCCTGTTCGGACGCAGTTATCGCGTGCGCGAACAGGGCCAGCCAGCCGAGATAGGTGATGACCTCGTGCAAAGCGAGTTGGCCGGTTTCATATAGCACCAGCGATTGCGAAACCCCGATCGCCATGCCCACTGCGAAGCTGAGCCCGGGAAGGTAGATCGCCTGGCTGCGTCCGCGGCGCGTAAAGGCTTGCCGGTATAGCTCCGCCGCTGCGGCCGCCTTTTTGCGCTCGTGGTCCTCGACCGCCAGAGCCTTTACCGTAGCGATGCCGCCGAGCGTATCGGCGAGGGTCTGGTTGAATTCCGCAAAGGCGACCCTCGTCCGATGCGAGAGGGGCTGCAAGCGCCGCACGTGATGCCATAGGGAAAACGTGAAGATGACAGCGATTGCCATCGGCGCCAGCAGCAGCCGTTCATCGGTTAGCGCAATGAAAGTGATCGACAGCCCGATGGCCAACAAGCCGTTGACCGCCATCGGCAAGCCGAGGCCGACCATGTAATCGAGCAGCTTCCCGTCGTTGACCGTGCGCGACAGGATGTCGCCGATATTCTGGCGGTCGTGGAAGGGCTGCCCCTTTCGGAGCAGGCTTCGGAACAACTCGTCGCGGCTGTCCCGCTTGAGCCGCTGCGCCACGGTCTCGACGGCCCCGATGGATATGGCTTCGGCCAGGAACCGCCCGACGACCAGCCCGAGCACCGACAACATGATCATCAGCAAGTCTGATCGTGCGATGCCAGGCGCAGTGACCACGGCGAAGGCCTTGCCGGTATAGAGCGGCACGAAGGTTGCCGCCAGGTTCGAGCCAATAGCCGCGATCAGGAAGACCAAGAGCAGCCGGCGCTCGGGAAGCAGCTGCGCGGCTACCCAGCGGCTGGTTCTCAATGCGGAACCAGGGCCGCGCTCAGCCATGCCCGGTGCGGATGCTCCCGACATGGCTCAGCCGACAGCAACCGCGCGGTCAATCACGAAGATCTGCTGCACGGGATCGAAGTTCAGTTGCTCCATCACCTGATCGCAGATCTTGGACGCCTCCAGCGCATCCGCTATCGAAGGTCGATCGGATGAACCGAATTCCCGCGAACGGCACGCGGCCAGAAACGCTTCCAACTCCGGGCCGAACCCGCTTCGGGCCCAGCCGTGATCGAGGTTGCGCGTCGAGTGCAAAAGCGCTCGGGACGGCGTACCGGCGTCCATTTCCAAAAGCACCTGCTCGAGCGAGGGGGCGGTGAACGTGCTGCCGTCCGCACCTTCCACCGACACCTCGACCACAAACTTCATGGTATGATTGCCAACGCGCAGCACCGAAAGCGATCCGTCGGTATGTCGGAGGAGGATCGTCGCGAAGAAGTGATTCATATCCCGGTGGATTGCATGCACGTCGATCTTGCTGATCGGCGCAGGCTGGAACCAGCGCGCGAGGTCGAGTGCGTGCACGCCATTCTGGCGGAGCCACGCTTCCACCGTGTTTTCGACTCCCCACTGCGGCGTCTCAGGATGCCGGCTAAAGAAGTTGATCGACACCGTGGAGGGCGTGGCCCGAATGCGGTGCGTAAGGCTGTGAAGCTGCTGGAGCGTCTCGGCATACCGGAAGTTGAATCCGACCTGGACCTGGGCGGTCGAATGCCGGACGAGCTCGTTCAGGCCTGCCAGCACGACCGTGGATTCGCCGGCGGGCTTTTCCACGAAGCAACTGATCCCGCGCTCGACGAGGTATCTCGTCAACGCGGACGACGGCTGCGGCGGAACCGCCAATATCGCGGCGTCGACGGCGCCCAGGTCGAGCTCTTCGACTCTCGCCACTGCGCGTGCCGCGCCTGTCCGGGCTTGCATTGCGTGCGCAAGCGTCAGGTCGTCATCCACGCAGGCGACGATTTGGTGCCCCTGGAGGCGTTGCAGGAACGGCACCAGATTCTGCCCCATCTGGCGGCCGCAGCCGATCAGCGCGAGCCGTATCGTGTCAGTCATGGTGCACCTCGCACTCTAGAGCCCAGGAGCGAAGGGCGCGGACCGCCCTTTGCGTCAGGTCCTCGTGATCGATTTCGCGATGCGCGAGGCACACGAAGGACGGATGTCCTTCCAGCAACAGGATGCCCTCGGCAGAGAAGGCCTGCAGCAGTTCGGACCGCCATTTCTTATTGCCCAGAACATGGTCGCCGTAGACGAGTTCGAACATGCTCCCCCCGAGCACGGGTTCGGCTCGAACGAAGTCGGCAACCCCGACGCGAGTGGCGGCTTCGGTGATCGTGGCAGCGATGGCCGTGCCGATCGTGCCCAGTTCCTGCCATCCATCCGCGCTGGCGCCAATCGGCCGCTCGAGGATGTCGGCGGTTACCGTCGCCGCGTAGACCGTCACCATCTCCTTGGAAAAAGTGCCGCTCAGGCGCGCCTGCTCCGCGTGCGCCATAAGCTCTCGATTGCCCACGAGCACGCTGATGGGGGCTCCGTTCGCCAATGCCTTGCCCAGGACGATCATATCGGCACCCAGGGCGTTGTCGTGCGCATACCCCAAAGGCGAGATGCGGCCACCGGTCTTCGTCTCATCGAAAACGGTAAGCAGGCCGGCTTTCCGACACATTGCCAGGGCCTCCGCCAGAATCGTCGGCGAAGTCCGGTCCGCAAGGTACGCGTCGAAGACGAAGCACCCCAAACGGCCGGCGTTTTCCTCCAATAGGGTTTCCAGGGATTCGAGCTGCAGATCTACCCAATTCAGGATGGGCTCGTCGGGTCCGACACCCCGCATTGCCTGCGTATAGCGCAGTTGCTCGCGCAACGGAGAATTCTGGGGCTCATGCCATTTGAGCGAATTGGCTACCTGGGAATCGTGCCAGCCCACATACCCGGCGCGGATGATGCCCAGCCGCCCATTCTCCATGGCTGCCAGTCGGAAAGCGGCCGTCACCGCTTCAGAGGCGGTTTTGAAGAAGGCGCCACGATCTCCGGGCCGATCCCGAAGCAAGTGACCGAGATACTTCTCATGAAATTCGGAATATCCCGGCATCATCATGCCGTTGGCGAGCAGGCTGCATATTCTTTCATTATATTCTATATTTGCATGACCGATGATAACCGGCCCATATCCCATGACAAAATCCAAATATGGACGCCCGAGATCATCCCAGACCGTACCGTCTTTTCCCCGTGAGAATAATAACTGCTTATTATCTGTCCGGAATTTTTTGGTTATCTTCGAATGGGCGATACGATCTAAGTTCAAGGCGCTCTCCATCGTAAGATAATTATAGAAATAATCCACCAATTTATATTTGGTTTTGCGTAATATTCTCGACATTAACCTCAGTTAAATCGAATTTACGCGCAAATAAGAGCGCGCAATACTAGCACGATGCGTCATGAATCCAATTATACTGTCAGGCAAAATTCACGTAGATCACTAGTGATGTCAGTGACAATGCCCCACTTCGGTGATCTGCTTATATAAAACAGAATCAACATGACTTTACATAACGATTCGTGACCGAACTTTTTGTTTGTGTCAACTGTGTTACACACTCAGCGAGTGGAGAGTGTCGATTGGCATGATGGGCGCTACGAAAGCTATTCTACCACCCCGCGAAATCACCGGTGATACGGTGCCTATCTTTGGCCGCGGGATGCAGTGGCCGGTCGCCGCTTATTTGGTCGATACGTGCATGGATCGTGCTGCCATCGACTAGGCGTTTGAGCCCGGAATTTGCTGGGGATCCTCGGCGCGGTCGGGCGTTCTATCACACCCTCGGCCGAAACTGCGACGAAAGCGCCATAGAGCGCCGCCTGAGCGAGGGGCTTAACCGCCGCCTCCTGGAACCTCCGGTTCGTGCGTTCGACCTGGCAATCGGTCCAAAGGTGCCTCGGGCACATCCAGCCCAAAGCCCATCTCGGCACTTCATCAACGCTCACATCAACGCCTGCCGGTCCAAACACCGTGCGAGATAGTCGATCAGCGGGTCGCGCAGCGGCGCGGGCTCGATGATGCGCCATAGACCCGACAGGTCCGCGCCCAGCGCGCACCGGGCGGCGGGGTGCCGGCTATAAGGCAGCGGGCCCTGGTTGCCGCCGTCGATCAGGCTAGGGGCCTCTCAGTGCGCGTCGACGAAACCGAAATCGCCGCCACCAAAAATTTGGCGACGGCGATTCCGAGACTGGCGGCAAGTGCCGCATAGATGACGATATGGGTGCGTCAGCCCAACGCCGGGGACGCGCTCATCGGGATTAGTCGAGCCCCAGCTTGTGGAGCACCTTGCCGATGATGCCCTTGGTTCCGGCCGGGCCTGCGGCGATCTTCGCCTCGGCCTTTTCGTTGTATCCCGAGCTTTCGGGAATTGAATGATTGTGCACCGGCTGGGTCGATGCGGGCGGGTCCGACGCGTCCATCGACTCGTCTAGTGCCCTGTCGAGCCGTGCCTCCTTGCTCTCGGGGTTGCGTTCCAGCCGCTCGACGATCGAGCGGTCCGTGCCGGCATCCGCCGAATTCGCAGTTACGCGCTCGGCCTTCGCGGTCGTTGCGTTGGTGTCGGCATCCTCGGCTCCCGGTGCCACCGACATCCTGTCCATTGCCGGGTCGATCGCATTCGCATTCATGACTCACTCTCCTGAGCGTTGCCTGACTGAAACGACCGTCCCGCGAGTCGCGTTCCGTGCATGGAAATCCGTCGCAAACAAAAACGGCCCGGCGGGGATTCCGCCGGGCCGTGTCTTGTCTCGTTCCGTCGCGGACTTAGTCGCGCGCGCTGCCGAACAGGCGGAGCAGGAACAGGAACATGTTGATGAAGTCGAGATAGAGGTTGAGCGCCCCCATGATCGCGACCTTGCCCTGCATCTGGGTGCCGGCGACATGCTGGTAGATGCTCTTGATCTTCTGCGTGTCGTACGCGGTCAGCCCTGCGAAGATCAGCACGCCGATCGCGCTGATCACCAGCCCCATCGTTCCCGACTGGAGGAACAGGTTGACGATCGACGCCACGATCAGCCCGATCAGGCCCATGATCAGGAAGGTGCCGAGGCCCGAAAGGTCCTTCTTGGTGGTGTAGCCGTAGAGGCTGAGGCCGGCGAAGCCCGCCGCGGTCGCGAAGAACACGCCCGCGATCGACGTCGCGGTATAAGCGAGGAAGATCGTCGAGAGCGACGCGCCCATCAGTGCGGCATAGACGAAGAACAGCGTCTTGAGCGTGCTCTCCGACATCTTCTCCTGCCCGAAGCTCATCGCGAACACGATCGCCAGCGGCGACAGCGTCACGATCCAGCCGAGCATCGTCGGGGAATAGCCGCGCGCGGTCTGTTGGACCATCAGCTCGACCAGGCTGGTATTGCCGACCACCAGCGCGATGATCGCAGTGAGCAACACGCCCGAGAGCATGTAGTTGTAGACCGACAGCATATAGGCACGCAGACCCGCGTCATATGCCTCGGCGCGCGCGTCGGTCGCCGCGTATGCCGCGCCAGTCCGTGGATCAGACCAATTCGCCATTATGAACTCCTTTGCCCGGCAACGCGCCGGATGCGCCGAATATCGGGCCTGAACCGGCCCTTTTCAAGCGAAACCGGTGTGCGCGCTCTCGCAACCGGGCTAAGTGCTGCGCCATGCACCGCCTTTTCGTCGGCCTTCGCCCCCCGCCTGCGATCCGCGCGCAGCTACTTGCGCTGATGGGCGGCGTCGCCAATGCGCGCTGGCAGGACGACGCCCAGCTCCACATCACGCTGCGCTTCATCGGTGAAGTCGCGCGCCCCCAGGCCGAGGACGCTGCGATCGCGCTCTCGAACATCCACTACCCGCCGATCCCCGTCGCGCTCGCCGGCGTCGGCCAGTTCGACAGCCGTGGCCGCCCCAACGCGCTCTGGGCCGGTCTCCGCCCGCGCGACGCGCTCGCCGCACTCCACAAGAAGATCGACCAGGCGCTGGTCCGTTGCGGCCTGGAGCCCGAGCGCCGCGCCTATCTGCCCCACATCACGCTGGCCCGGATGAACGCCAGCGCCGGCACCACCGATCGCTTCCTCGAAGCGCATGCCGGCCTCGCCAGCCCGAACTTCACGCTCGATCATTTCCTGCTGTTCGAAAGCACGCTCGGCAGCGAAGGCGCCGCCTACGAGGTGGTCGAACGCTACCCGTTAAGAGCCTGAAATTCCGCCCTTGCAGCGCAGCTCCGGGGAAGGGAACCGGAGTGACGGGCTTGAGCCACCGGCGATGGGGCCTCCGCGGACCCCTGCCGGGATCGTTTCGCGCACTACGCAAATACTATGCGAATCTCCGGTTTCCGATCTCGAAACTTAATGCGGCCCCTGCCTAATAGGCAGCCCTCACGATCCGGCCGCGCGCTTCTGCCCGGCCCGTCACTGGGGGAAGATCAAGATGAAGTCCGTCCCGGCCCTCGCGGCCGCAATGTTCGTTTTCGCAATCGCCGCGCCGGCATTTGCGCAGGATGCTGCCGAAACCGAGCCCACGCCTGCCGTCACCGTCAGTGGTTCGGCGACGATCGCCTCGGATTACCGCTTCCGTGGCGTCTCGCAGAGCAACAACGAGATGGTCGTGCAGGGCGGCGTCACCGTCACGCATGAGAGCGGCCTCTATGGCGGCGTGTGGGGCTCGAACCTCGCCGGCTGGGGAACGTTCGGCGGGGCCAATATGGAGCTCGATCTGATCGTCGGCTACAAGCACCCGCTTGGCGACAACGGCGCGATCGACATCGGCCTGACCTGGTATTTCTATCCCGGCGGCGCGGACAAGACCGACTTCGCCGAGCCCTATGTCAAGCTGTCGGGCACTGCCGGCCCGGTGAGCCTGCTCGCCGGCGTCGCCTACGCGCCGAAGCAGGAAGCGCTGGGCAAGTGGTACAACACCGGTGCCGATGCCGCTGCGGGAGTCTATAACAATCCCGGCGCCAAGGATGATAATCTCTATCTGTGGGGCGACGCCGCTGCCGGCATCAAGGGCACGCCGTTCACCCTCAAGGCCCATCTCGGCCATTCGGATGGCAATCCCGGCCTCGGTCCTAACGCCACCAGCGTCGCTCCGACCGGCAGCTATTGGGATTGGTCGCTCGGCATCGACGCTACGTGGCGCAACCTAACGCTGAACGTCTCGTATGTCGGCACCGACATCTCGGATCGCGACGCAGCCTATCTCCAACCCAGCTTCAGCAATGGCCAGGACGGCACCGGCAGCATCGCCAAGGGCACCGGTCTGGTCTCGCTGACCGCGGCTTTCTGACGAAGGACCAGAACCATGCAGGACCTGCTCTGGATCGCGATCATGGGAGGATTGGTGGCGCTTACGCTCGCCTATGTCCGCCTGTGCGACAAGGCATAGGGAGGCGAGAATGATCATCGACCTCTGGCTGGCGGCCATCACGGCGCTCGGCCTTCTATTCTATCTCGTGGCGGTTCTGATCCGCCCCGAACGCTTCTGAAGGGGGTTATCATGACCATTCAGGGCTGGATCCTGATCCTTGGCTTCGTTGCCATCCTGTTGGCGCTCACCAAGCCGGTGGGCAGCTGGCTATTCGCGCTCTACGAGGGTCGGCGCACGCCGCTGCATGTCGTGCTCGGTCCCGTCGAGCGCGGCTTCTACAAGCTGGCGGGCATCGACCCGAGCGCCGAGCAGAGCTGCCGTCGCTACGCGGTGCATATGCTGCTCTTCAACGCCGTGCTGATGCTGTTCACCTACGGCGTGCTGCGGCTGCAGGGTATGCTGCCCGGCAACCCGCAGGGGCTGGCCGGCGTCGGCGAGCATTTGTCGTTCAACACCGCGATCAGCTTCACTGCCAACACCAACTGGCAGAGCTATGGCGGCGAATCGACGATGTCGAACCTGAGCCAGATGCTCGGGCTGACGATCCACAACTTCCTCAGCGCTGCGACCGGCATCGCGCTCGCTTTCGCGCTGTTCCGCGGCTTCGCCCGGCGAAGCGCGGCGACGATCGGCAATTTCTGGGCCGATTGCACCCGCGTGACGCTCTATTTGCTGCTGCCGCTCTGCATGGCGATCACGCTATTCTATATCGCCAGCGGCGTGCCGCAGACGATGGCGGGCGCGGTCACCGTCAACACGCTCGAGGGCGCGCAACAGTCGATCCTGCTCGGCCCCGTCGCGTCGCAGGAAGCGATCAAGATGCTCGGCACCAATGGCGGCGGCTTCTTCAACGCCAACAGCGCGCATCCGTTCGAGAACCCGACGGCGCTCACCAACTTGGTGCAGATGCTGTCGATCTTCCTGATCGGCGTCGGCCTCACCTGGTGCTTCGGCAAGGCCGTGGGCAACACGCGCCAGGGCTGGGCGATCCTCGCGGCGATGATGATCCTGTTCCTCGCTGGGACCAGCGTCACTTATTGGCAGGAAGCCGCCGGCAACCCGATCCTCCACGATCTCAGCGTCGCCGGGGGCAATATGGAGGGCAAGGAAGTCCGCTTCGGCATCGCCGGCTCGGCGCTCTTCTCGGTGGTCACCACCGCGGCTTCGTGCGGCGCGGTCAATGCGATGCACGACAGCTTCACTGCGCTGGGCGGGATGATCCCGCTGTTCAACATGCAGCTCGGCGAGGTCGTGATCGGCGGCGTCGGCGCAGGGATCTACGGCTTCCTGCTGTTCGCCATCCTCGCGGTGTTCGTCGCCGGGCTGATGGTCGGCCGCACGCCCGAATATGTCGGCAAGAAGATCGAGGCGAAGGAGGTCAAGCTGGCGGTGCTGGCGATCGCGATCCTGCCGCTGGTGATCCTGGGCTTCACTGCGCTTTCCTCGGTGACCGAGGCCGGGCTGGCGGGGCCGCTCAACAAGGGGCCGCACGGCTTCAGCGAGATCCTCTACGCCTATACCAGCGCGGTTGCGAACAACGGCTCGGCCTTTGCCGGCCTCACCGCCAACACGCCGTGGTATAACGGCCTGCTGGGTGTCGCGATGTGGCTGGGCCGCTTCTTCATCATCGTGCCGATGCTGGCGATCGCCGGCAGCCTCGCGGCGAAGAAGCACACCCCCGAAAGCGCAGGCTCGTTCCCGACCACCGGCGGCCTGTGGGTCGGCCTGCTCGTCGGCATCATCCTGATCCTGGGCGGCCTCACCTTCCTGCCGAGCCTCGCGCTCGGTCCCATCGCCGATCATCTCGCGATGATCCGCGGGCAACTCTTCTAAGCGGGGGGCGCCAGACATGGCTCGCGCATCGACAAAGTCGTTGTTCACGGCAGAACTGATCGTTCCGGCGATCGGCGACGCGTTCAAGAAACTCAATCCACGCGAACTGATCCGCAACCCGGTGATGTTCACCACCGCGGTGGTCGCCGTGCTGCTGACGGTCCTGCTGATCGTCGGGCAGGATGGTCTTTCGACCGGGTTTAAGCTCCAGCTGGTCGTCTGGCTGTGGCTGACCGCGCTGTTCGGCACCTTCGCCGAGGCGCTGGCCGAGGGGCGCGGCAAGGCGCAGGCGGCGAGCCTGCGCGCCACCAAGGCCGAGCTCACCGCCAAGAGGCGCAAGAACGGCAAGACCGAGAACGTCCCCGCCAGCCAGCTTCGCGCCGGCGACCTCGTCCTCGTCGAAACCGGCGACCTGATCCCGGCCGATGGCGAAGTGGTCGAGGGCGTCGCCTCGGTCAACGAAGCGGCGATCACCGGCGAAAGCGCGCCGGTGATCCGCGAGGCGGGCGGCGATCGTTCGGCGGTGACCGCAGGTACGCGGGTGATCTCCGACGCGATCACGGTCCGCGTCACTGCCGATCCGGGCCAGGGCTTCCTCGATCGCATGATCGCGCTGGTCGAAGGCGCCGAGCGCCAGAAGACGCCGAACGAAATCGCGCTGACCCTGCTGCTCGTCGGGCTGACGATCATCTTCCTGATCGCGGTCGGCACGATTCCCGGCTTCGCCAGCTATGCCGGCGGCAGCGTGCCCGTGGCGATCCTCGCCGCGCTGCTGATCACGCTGATCCCCACGACCATTGCCGCATTGCTCTCGGCGATCGGCATCGCGGGCATGGACCGGCTGGTGCGCTTCAACGTGCTTGCCAAGTCGGGCCGCGCGGTCGAGGCCGCCGGCGACGTCGACGTGCTGCTGCTCGACAAGACCGGGACGATCACGATCGGCGACCGGCAGGCAAGCGAGTTCCGCGCGGTCGGCGGCACGTCGGAGGCGCAGCTCGCCGAGGCGGCGGTGCTCGCCAGCCTCGCGGACGAGACGCCGGAAGGGCGCTCGATCGTGGTGTTGGGGCGCGAGAAATATCGCCTCGCGCTCGCCTCGCTGCCGGTGGGCGCCGAAGTGATCCCGTTCACTGCGCAGACGCGGATCTCCGGGGTGATCACCGGCGGCAGCACGATCCAGAAGGGGGCGGTAGACTCGATCCTCAGGGCAAATCCTGGGCTGGGCGAGACCGCGGCGGCGACCGAGCTGCGCCGCATCACCGACGAGATTGCGCGCGCGGGCGGCACCCCGCTGGCCGTGGCGCAGGATGGCCGGCTGCTCGGTGCAATCTTCCTCAAGGATGTGGTCAAGGCCGGCATCCGCGAGCGCTTCGGCGAGCTGCGCGAAATGGGAATCCGCACTGTGATGATCACCGGCGACAACCCGCTCACCGCCGCGGCCATCGCCGCCGAGGCGGGCGTCGATGACTTCCTCGCCCAGGCGACCCCCGAGGACAAGCTGGCGCTGATCCGCAAGGAACAGCAGGGCGGCAAGCTGGTCGCGATGTGCGGCGACGGCACCAACGATGCCCCCGCGCTTGCGCAGGCCGATGTCGGCGTGGCGATGAACACGGGGACGCAGGCGGCGCGCGAAGCCGGCAACATGGTCGATCTCGACAGCGACCCGACCAAGCTGATCGAGGTCGTCGGCCTCGGCAAACAGCTGCTGATGACGCGCGGCGCGCTGACCACCTTCTCGGTGGCGAACGATGTCGCGAAATATTTCGCGATCATTCCGGCGATGTTCGTGGTGCTTTATCCGGGGCTCGGCGTGCTCAACGTGATGGGGCTGGGGACGCCGGAGAGCGCAATCCTCTCGGCGATCATCTTCAACGCGCTGATCATCCCGCTGCTCGTGCCGCTCGCGCTCAAGGGCGTCGCGTACAAGCCGATGGGCGCGGGGCCGCTGCTCGCACGCAACCTCGCCGTCTACGGCCTGGGCGGGCTCATCGCGCCGTTCATCGGGATCAAGCTGATCGACCTCGCCGTGAATGGGCTGGGGTTGGCGTAACCACAAACAAAAGCCCCTCCCCCTTGGGGGAGGGGTTGGGGGTGGGGCGGTGTCTCACAGAGACCAGCGCTCGCGGACAGGCCCCACCCCAACCCCTCCCCTGAAGAGGAGGGGCTTGAGAAAGGAAAGTCTCATGACCGACGACTTAAAATCCTCCCTGCGGCCCGCGATCGTGCTCACGATCCTGTTCGCACTCCTGCTCGGCCTGGTATATCCGTTCGCGATGACCGGCATCGGACAGGCGCTCTTCCCCTCCCAGGCCAATGGCAGCCTGGTCCGCGACTCCGCAGGCCGGGTGATCGGATCGACGGTGATCGGCCAGGCGTTCACGTCGGACCGCAACTTCCAGACGCGGCCTTCCGCGGCGGGCAAGGGCTATGACGGGCTCGCCTCGTCGGGCTCGAACCTCGGGCCCACGTCGCAGGCGCTTGTCGATCGCGTGAAGCCCGATATCGACAAGCGCCGGGGCGAGGGCGTGACCGGCCAGATGCCGGCCGACCTCGTCACCGCCAGCGGCTCGGGACTCGATCCGCATCTCTCGCCGGAAGCCGCGCGCGCGCAGGTCGCCCGTGTCGCGCGCGTCCGTGGCGTGCCGGCGGACCAGGTCGCCAGGCTGGTCGATGCCAATGTCGAGCGCCCCATCCTTGGCATTCTGGGGGAGCCGCGCGTCAACGTGCTTGCCCTCAACCAGCGGCTCGATAGGCTCGGCACGGGCCGTTGAGCGGACGCGAAAGACCCGCGCCCGAGGCCTTTCTCCGCGCCGCCGCGGAGGAAGGCAGGGGGCGACTGAAGATCTTCCTCGGCGCAGCCCCTGGGGTCGGTAAGACCTATGAGATGCTCTCCGAGGGCGCAGCGAGACGACGTTCGGGAACGGACGTCGTCGTCGGCGTCGTGGAGACCCACGGTCGCGCCGAAACCGAGGCCCTGACCCGCGACCTCGAAATCCTGCCGCGTCGCGCGATCGACTACGAAGGCCGCACGCTCGCCGAGATGGATCTCGACGCACTGCTCGATCGCCGCCCCGCGCTCGCGCTGGTCGATGAACTCGCCCATACCAATGCCCCGGGCAGCCGGCATCCCAAGCGCTACCAGGATGTCGAGGAACTCCTCGACGCCGGCATCGATGTCTATTCGACGATCAACATCCAGCATGTCGAAAGCCTCAACGACGTCGTGGCCAGCTTTACGCGGGTGCGCGTCCGGGAGACGGTGCCCGACAGCATCCTCGAGCGTGCGGAGATCGAAGTCGTCGATATCCCGCCCGACGAGCTGATCGAGCGACTGAAGGAAGGCAAGGTCTACCTGCCACAGGAAGCGACGCGAGCGCTTTCGCACTTCTTCTCCAAGTCCAACCTCTCCGCGCTGCGCGAACTGGCGCTGCGGCGCGCGGCGCAGGCCGTCGATGCGCAGATGCTCGACCATCTCCGCGCCAATGCGCTGGGCGGCACCTGGGCCGGCAGCGAGCGTATCCTCGTCGCGGTAAGCGAGCTGCCCGGCGCCGAGGAACTGGTGCGCGCCGCCAAGCGGATCGCGGACGCCGCGCATGCCAGCTGGACCGCGATCCATGTCGAGACGCCGCGCACCCGCGCGCTCGACGAGCCGGCGCTTCGCCGGATCGCGGCCACGCTCAACCTCGCCTCGCGCCTCGGCGCTGCCGTCGCCTCGGTCCCGGCGGCTTCGGTGGTGGAGGGGTTGAAGAGCTATGCGGCGGACGCCCGTGCGACCCAGCTCGTCGTTGGCAAGTCGACGCGATCCCGCTGGTTCGAACTGCGTCATGGGTCGGTGGTCGATCGGCTCGTTCGCGAGACCCCGGGAGTGGCGGTGCACGTCCTGCCGCTCACGACGAACGCCGTGGCGACACACCGGCATCGCCGGACCGGCGATTGGGGCGCCCCCAGCGGCTATTTTTGGACGACGCTGATGGTCGCTGCAGTGACGGCGCTGGGATCGGCGCTGTTCCATGTCCTCGACCTCGGCAACGTCGCGCTGCTGTACCTGCTGCCGGTGATGACCGCTGCCAGCCTGTTCGGTCTGCGCACCGGCGTCTATGCCGGCATCCTGTCGAGCCTGGGCTACAACTACTTCTTTCTGCCGCCGACCGGGACGCTCACCGTGAGCAACCCGGAGAACATCATCTCGATCTTCGTGCTGCTCGGAGTGGCGGTAGCCACCAGCCAACTTACCGCGCGAGTTCGGGCCCAGGCCGATATCGCTGCCGTAAGCGCCCGCAGCAATGCTGCGCTGGCCGGCTATCTACGCCAGCTCACCCGGCTGAACGACCCGATCGGCGTGGCGCGGGCAGCGTGTGGCGAGATCGCCGACCTGCTCGGCGTACGGGTGGCATTGCTCCAGCAAACGGCGACCGGGCTCTCGGTCCAGGCCGCAAGCGAGCCCGGTACGCGCTTGGAGACCATGGAACTCGCCGCCGCCCAGTGGGTGTGGGACACGGCCCAGCCCGCAGGCCGCGGCACCGGGACGCTGGCAGCCTCGGACTGGCAGTTCCAGCCGCTACGCGCGGGAGATCGGGTGCTCGCCGTCCTGGGCGTGGCGCGCGACGACGGGCGTGATCCGGTTCGATCCGATCAATTGGCCCTGCTGGGAAGTCTGCTCGACCAGACATCGCTGGCGCTCGAGCGATTGCGGCTGGAAGCGGAGATGCGCGATGTCGATGCCGTGCGAGAGCGCGATAGGCTGCGTGCCGCATTGCTGTCCTCGGTGAGCCACGACCTTCGCACCCCGCTGACCTCGGTGCTCGCCGCCGCGGGGGAACTGCGCCGGCGGCGCGACGATCCGCTGCTCGACACGATCCAAAGCGAGGCGACACGGCTCAATCGTTTCGTCGCCAACCTGCTCGACATGGCGCGGGTCGAGGCCGGCGCGCTGCGGCTCGCGCTTGAGGCGATCGATCTGACCGACGCTGTAGGGGCGGCCGTGCACGACACGCGCGGATCGCTCGATGGCCATGCCATCGAACTCGAGGTGCTGCCGGACCTGCCGCTGGTCAAGGTCGACCCGCAGCTGTTTCACCATTGCCTGCTCAACCTGCTCGACAATGCCGGGCGCTATGGCGATCCCGGAACCCCGATCATCATTCGCGCCGAGCGTCGGCCGGAGGCGATGCTGCTTTCGGTGATCGATCAGGGGCCGGGCCTGCCGGAGGGTCGCGAGTTGGAAGTGTTCGAGACCTTTCGCCGGCTCGAGGGGTCGGACCGGTCGGTCAGCGGCACCGGCCTGGGGCTCGCGATCGTCAAGGCGTTTGCCGAGGCGATGGGGATGACGGTGGAGGCGGCCAATCGCGACGATCGCGCCGGCGCGCGCTTCAGCATTCACTTTCCCGAACACTTGCTGGTGCGCGGATCGGATCAAGGAATCGAACTATGAGTGGCCAGCGCATCTTGGTGGTGGACGACGACTTGCACATCCGGAGATTGCTGCAGGGAACGCTGGTTCGGGGCGGCTATCAGCCGATCGAAGCGACGACGGCGGCAGAGGCAATCGAGCAGGTCAAGGCGAGTGCGCCCGACGCGATCCTGCTTGATCTGGGGCTTCCCGACCGTGACGGGCTGGAGATCGTGCCGTTGCTCCGGCAGCATAGCCAGGCGCCGATCCTGGTCGTCTCGGCGCGCGACGCGACCGACCAGAAGGTAGCGGCGCTCGATCTGGGCGCGAGCGACTATGTGACGAAGCCGTTCGACAGCGAGGAAATCCTCGCGCGGTTGCGTGCGTCGTTGCGCGATCACGTCGCTGCCCAGGGCGCCTCGCCGATCGTGCAAACCCATGGGCTCAGCATCGACCTCGCCAATCGCACTATCGTGCGCAACGGCGAGGAGGTCCATCTGACCCGCAAGGAATATGAGGTGCTTCGCACCCTCGCGCTGACTCCGGGGCGCGTGGTCACGCACCAGCGCATTCTCGAGGCGGCATGGCCGTTCGACCATGACCGCAGGGTGGACTATCTCCGGATCGTCGTGCGCAACCTGCGGCACAAGATCGAGCCGGATCCGGCGCGACCGGCGATCATCATGAACGAACTCGGCGTCGGTTATCGCCTGATGCCCGACGTGGAACGCCGATAAGGCGAATTTCGCAGCGCAGCCAAAATGCTATGGAAGGACCGCGCGGCCCTTCGCCGTCATCGGCAGCCCGGCGACGACGAGCACGACTTCGTGCGCGGCGGCCGCGACGGCCTGGTTGACGCGCCCGGCGGCGTCGCGGAAGCGGCGGGCGAGCGCGTTGTCGGGGACGATCCCCATGCCGGTTTCGTTGGCGACGAGGATCAGCATGCCTTCGAACGCTTCGATTGCTGCGACGAGGTCGGACGTTGCGGTGTCGATGTCGCGCTCGGCAAGGAGCAGGTTCGAGATCCAGAGCGTCAGGCAGTCGACCAGCAGCACCGTATCGGGGCCTTGTGCGCGGATCGCGGCGGGGAGTTGGTGCGGGGCGTCGATCGTGGTCCAGCGTGCGTCGCGATCGGCGCGGTGCCGCGCGATCCGGTCGCGCATCTCGTCGTCCCAGGCTTCGGCCGTGGCGATGAAGACGTGCGGGCCCGCGAGCGCCTCGGCGCGCTGCTGGGCGTAGCGGCTTTTGCCCGAGCGCGCGCCACCGAGGACGAACAGGCTGTGCGGTGTCATGCGGGCTCCTGGGCGAGGCGAAGCAGCACGTCGATGTCGAGATGGCGTTCGAGTTCGGCGGCAATGGCGTCGAGCGCGGCATCGACATCGGCGGTATAGTCGACCCCCGATCCGTCCACGCCGATTCGGGCGAGCAGCGCCCGGCGCGTCTCGGCGCGGGCGAGCAGCCCGTGGAGATACGTGCCCAGCACGCTGCCGTCGCGGCTGATCGCGCCGTCGCGCGTGCCGTCGTCGAGCAGCGCGAAGGGATGGCCCGTGTCGGGGCCGGTGGTGCGGCCCATGTGCATTTCATAGCCCTCGACCCGTGCGCCGAGCGCAGTGCCGGTCATGGGGCGTAGCGTCTTGGCCGCGGACAATTCGGTCGCGACATCGAGCAGGCCGAGCCCTTCCACCTGCGTTGCCGGTCCCTCGATGCCGAGCGGGTCGGCGACACTGCGACCGAGCATCTGGTAGCCGCCGCACAACCCGAGCACTGCGCCGCCGCGGCGGTGATGTGCGCGCAGGTCGATGTCCCAGCCCTGCGCGCGGAGGAAGGCGAGGTCGGCGATCGTCGCCTTGGAGCCCGGCAGCACGATCAGCGCCGCGTCGGGAAGTGGCTGGCCGGGGGGCACCATCACCAGTTCGACGCCGGGCTCGAGCTTCAAGGGATCGAGATCGTCGAAGTTCGAGATGCGTGGGAGAATCGGGCAGGCGATGCGCTTGCGTTCGGTATGCGGTTCGGGGGGGCGATCGAGAATCACCGCGTCTTCGCTTGGGAGGCGGGCGGTGGCGGGGAGCCAGGGGACGACGCCGAGGCCGCGCCAGCCCGAGCGTTCTTCGATTGCGCGATAGCCGTCTTCGAACAGCGCTGGATCGCCGCGGAACTTGTTGATTATAAAGCCTTTGATCATCGAGGCGTCGGCGGGGTCGATCACTGCGCGGGTGCCGACGATCGCGGCGATCACCCCGCCGCGGTCGATGTCACCGACCAGGACGACAGGGACGTTCGCGGCGCGGGCGAAGCCCATATTGGCGATGTCGCCGGCGCGCAGATTGATCTCCGCGGGCGAACCGGCGCCTTCGACGAGCACCAAATCGGCTTGTTTTTGCAGATTATGGTAGCTTTCGAGCACGTCGGCGAGCAATGCGCCGCGCGCCGCACGGAAATTACCGGCGCCCAGCGTGCCGCGCACCCGGCCGTGGACGATCAACTGCGAGGTGTGGTCGGCCTGGGGCTTGAGCAGCACCGGGTTCATGTCGGTATGCGGCGCGACCCGGCAGGCGAGCGCCTGGAGCGCCTGGGCTCGGCCGATCTCGCCGCCGTCGATCGTCACCGCGGCGTTGTTCGACATGTTCTGCGGCTTGAACGGGCGGACGTGCAGGCCCCGATTGGCGAAGGCGCGGCACAAACCGGCGACGAGCACCGACTTGCCGACGTCCGACCCGGTGCCCTGGAGCATCAAAGCGCCCACGCCACACCTCCCGCGATCAGCCAGAGCAGCAGGCAGGCGTGCAGATAGACGCGCAGCGCGCGGCGGATATCGGCGGCGTTCGCGTCGGCGCGGCCATCGCCGATCCAGGGCTTGGCGTGCATCGCGCCGTCATAGGCGATCGGGCCGGCGAGGCGCAGCCCCAGCGCGCCGGCCATCGCCGCTTCGGGCCAGCCCGCATTGGGCGAGGCGTGCGCGCGGGCGTCACGCCACAGGATGCGCCAGCCGCCGGCACCGGCGATACAAAGCAGGATGCCCGAAAGGCGCGCGGGGACCCAGTTGAGCACGTCGTCGCTGCGCGCGGCAGCCCAGCCGAAGGCACGCCAGCGTTCCTCGCGATGGCCGATCATGCTGTCGGCGGTGTTGACCGCCTTGTAGATCCACACGCCCGGCAGGCCGGCCAGCAGCAACCAGAATAAGGGAGCGACGACGCCGTCGCAGAAGCTCTCGGCGAGGCTCTCGATCGCGGCGCGGGCGACGCCGGCCTCGTCGAGCGCGGCGGTGTCGCGGCCGACGATCTTCGCGACGGCGTTGCGCGCGGCGAGGAGGTCGCCGGCGGATAGTGCGGTGGCGACGGGGCGGACATGGTCGAACAGGCTGCGCTGGGCGAGCGCGGGCCAGGCGAGCGCCGCCACGGCGAGCCAGCCATAGGTGCCGAGCGATGCCAGCAGCAGATGCTGGACGAGCCACGCGCCGCCGCCCACGGCGACGACGAGCAGCAGCACGGTCGCGATGCCGAGCAGGCGCCGGGTCTCGAAGCCGTATCGGGCACGGTTCCAGCTGGTCTCGCAGGTGTGGATCAGACGCGCGAAGCCGCCGACCGGATGGCCGATGCGGCGATAGAGCGCGCCCGGCCAGCCGATCGTGGCGTCGAGCATCAGGGCGACGAGCGCCACGTGCTCAGCCACGGCTCAGCGCCGCTTCCAGCCGGGCCAGTGCCTCGCCATTGGGCGGCAGGCCGATGCGCAGCCAATCGGGCCGCTCGGCGAAGGGGCGGGTGAGGATCGCGTGGCGGGCGAGGCGCTCGAACAGGCACAGCGCATGGGGAGTCTCGATCAGCCGGAAGAGCGGGCAGGCGCCGCTCGGCTGGAATCCGGCGCGGACCCATACGGCATCGAGCGCGGCTGCCTGCGCTTCGAGGCGGACGCGGGTGGCGGCGATCCAGTCGCGGTCGCGATAGGCAGCGGTGCCGATCGCAATCGCCGCGGCGGAGGCGGGCCAGGCACCCAGCGCGGTGCGGAGCGGCGCGAGGATGGAGTCGGGGCCGAGCACGAAGCCAAGCCGCACGCCGGCGAGCCCGAAGAACTTGCCGAACGAGCGGAAGATCACCAGCCGGCGGGTGTCGCCTACTTCGCCGGCGAGGCTGAGCGCCGGATCGGCATCGGCAAAGGCTTCGTCGAGCAGCAGCCAGGCATGGGCGTGGCGGTCGAGCAACGCGCGGCGCTGGGCGGGCGACAGCACACGGCCATCGGGGTTGCCCGGGTTGGCCAGAACCAGCGTGCCGACATAGTCGTCCAGGGCATCGCGTGCGATCGGCATGCTGCCGGCGATCATCTCGCCATGCGTGCGATAACCCGGGGCGAGGTATCGCGCCGAGCCGCCGATCGACCGGCCAACCAGCCGTAGCGCGAGTTCGGTGCCGGGGACGGCGCAGACATGGCCGGGATCGACGCCGAAGTGCGCGGCGGCGGCGGCTTCGAGTTCGGCAAGCGCGTGCGGCTCGGGGAGGCGCTGCCAGTCGATCGCGAGATCGGCGACGCCGGGCCAGGAATCGGGATTGATCCCGGTCGACAGATCGAGCCAGTCGCCGCTGCCGAACTGGCGCCGCGCCGCTTCCACGCCGCCGCCGTGCCAGGTCCAGGCGGTCATGCGAGCCTGGCGACGATCAGGGTGGCGAGCAGCAGGCCTGTCTCGGTCACTTCGATCCCTGCGCCGTGGCCGTCGCCCGAAATCCCGCCGAGCTTTGCGCGCAGCCAGAAGCCCCATCCGAGCAGGAGCAACGGGGTGGCGAGCAGTGCGGGCGCGAACCAGGCGCCGGCGACGAGGGCGATCGCCCAGATCGCCAGATCGGCAGGCCGCACCATGTTGCGGAAACGCGAAGCGAGCCCGGCGTGGAGATCGGGAAGCCAGCACGTCCAGACCAGCGGCCCGATGCGCGCCGCAAAGGGAAGGAGGAGCAAGGCGACGAAGCCGCCGGCCTCGACCAGGGCGTGGAGCAGGATGAGCTTGGCGAGGAGCTGGAGCCCGATCGCGACGGCGCCGAAGCTGCCGAGGTGCGGATCGGCGAGGACTTCGAGTACGCGCTCGCGGTGCTTGTGCGCGGCGCCGCACGCATCGGCCACGTCGCCGAGCCCGTCGAGGTGGAGCGCGCCGGTCAGGCCCACCCATAATGCCACCCCGGCGAGCGCGCCGACCCATGGATCGAGCTGGGCGCCGGCCCAGGTGCCGCCCGCGATCAGCGCGCCGAGGATCAGGCCGACCGCGGGAAACCACCGCATCGATGCGGCGAACTCGGCATCGCTGACCTGGACGCGCGGCATGGGCAGGCGGGTGAGGAACAGGAGCGCGATCACCAGCCCCTTCATGCGCGCAGCCCGGTGATCTGCGCGCTCGGCGTGTCGCCCGGCCAGACGCGCAGCGACAGCAGCGCAGCATAAGGCAGATCGAACGCCCAGAGCTGGCGCTGGTCGAAGCCGCAGAGAAGGTGCAGCGCCGCGCGGATCGCGCCGCCATGCGTCACTACCAGCGTGTCCACCGGCGGCAGCGCATCGAGCGCGTCGCCCACGCGTGCGACCAGCAACGACCAGCGTTCGCCGCCGGGGGGCGGATTGGCGTCGGGATCTTCCCAGAATCGCATCAGCGCCTCGGGATCGATCTCACTCGGCGCAAGGCCGTCCCAATCGCCGAAATCGAGTTCGCGCCAGCGCGTATCGACCGTCAGGGACGTGCCGGTGGCCTGTGCCAACGCCTCCGCGGCGCAGCGGCTGCGCCGGAGGTCGGTGGCGACCAGTCGTTCGATGCCGAGGTCGCGCGCCTGATCCACACAGGCGGCGATGCCTTCCGAGGTGGGCTCGCCGTCGGTGCGGCCCATCAATCGGCCGGGCAACAGCGGCGCGCCGTGGCGCAGCAGGTGCAGCGTGAAGGGATTCACAACTTTGCCGAGACCTGGGCCTCGGCAAAGGTCGCCATCCGGTCGTGCGCCGCCAGCGCCGAGCGAATCACGCCGACCGCGACCGCGGCGCCGCTGCCTTCGCCGAGCCGCATGCCGAGCGACAGCAGCGGATCGAGCCCGAGCCGCGCGAGCAGCAGGACGTGTCCGGGCTCGGCCGAGCAATGGCCGGCGATGCAATGCGCGGCGATGGCCGGGTTGTCGGCCGCGAGCGGGGCGATCGCCGAGGTGCTGATGAAGCCGTCGAGCACCACCGGCACGCCGAGCTGCCGGGCGCGCAGCACGGCGCCGGCAATCGCGGCGATCTCGCGTCCGCCGACGCGGCGCAGCGTCTCGAAGGCGTCGCGGGGGGCGTCGGCGTGGAAGCCGAGCGCGCGCCGGACGACCTCGGCTTTCCGGACGATCCCTTCGGCATCGACGCCGGTGCCCGGGCCGATCCAGTCGGCGACGTTGCGGCCCAGGCTGCGCGCGCAAAGCGCTGCGGCGGCGGTGGAATTGCCGATTCCCATCTCGCCGACCGTCAGCAGGTCGAGATCGCTGGCCACCGTTGCGGCGCCGGCGTTGAGCGCGGCAAGGCATTCGGCTTCGGTCATCGCCGGCGCGCTAGTAAAATCGGCGGTGGGGGTGTCGAGATCGAGTGCGACGACTTCGAGCTCGAGCCCCGCCACATCCGACAGCGCGTTGATCGCTGCGCCGCCGGCCTCGAAATTGGCGACCATCTGCGCAGTGACGCTGCTGGGAAAGGCACTGACGCCGTGCACCGTCACGCCGTGATTGCCCGCGAAGATCGCGGCGCGGGCGCGATCGATCCGCGGGCGCTCGCGATGCTGCCAGCCGGCAAGGAACACGGCGACTTCCTCGAGCCGGCCTAGCGAGCCCGCCGGCTTGGTGAGCTGTGCCTGGCGTGCACGTGCGGCGCTGGTCGCGCTCGCATCGGGCGCCGGCAGATCGGCGAGCGCTGCGCGGAAGGCTTCAGGCGAGGCAAAAATCATTCGGCGACATATCCCGGTGGCGGCGTGCGGGTGATGAAATGGCCTTTCACACCTTCGGGCCATTCTTTGAAGGGCACGCGACCGAAATCGCTCGCGGCATAATGGACGGCATAGTCGAGGATCGCGCGGGCGGATTGTTCGTCGGGGGCGAAGCGGCCGAGGACATAGCCCACCTTGTCGGGTGCACGCAGATGGACGGTGCAATGATCCTGGCACGCGAACAGACAGGGCATTTCCTGCACGGCGATGCCGGCATAGCGGGTGTCGCCGGCCTGCACTTCGCGGAGCGCCGCCACCAGCCGCACGCCGCCGCGGACGCCCTGCGCGTCGTCGCGTGCGTCTGCCGAATATCGGCACGTCTTGCACGCGACCACGGCGGGGCCGTCCGCGACGCGCGTCAGCATCAGGCGGTCGCCTGGCGCGGGGCGGGGACGCCGGCGGCGGTCAGCACCCGGTAGAACAAGTACAGAGCGATCAGGATCGCGCCGTTGCGGACGAACTGGTCGAACGAATAGCCCGGGTGGAGCGTGATCGCGACGCCGCCGAGCAAAGTCGCCCAGGCGAGGGTGACCAGCTTGCCTGCCACGAACGCCGCGACATAGGCGACGCCGAGCTTGGCCGCGACCGACTCTACCCGCAGCCGGGCCAGCGCGGCATAGGCGCCGAACGCCGCGCCTGCCGCGGCGGTGCCGAGCCCGAGCCCCCAGGCGAGCGTCTTGGGATCGTGCGGATACTGGAGGAAGGCGAAACCGATCGCCTGGTTGGCGCCCCAGGCGACGAGCGCCAGCGCGACGCCGTCGCGGCGGCGCATATGCACCGCCGCGAGCGCCGCCAGCGCCGATACCGGCGCGGTGCAGGCGAGCGCGAAGCTCGTCGCGACGCTCGCCAGCGTCAGCAGCATGATCCACAAGGTGGATGCGTGGCGTCGATCCATCAGAACCTCCCTCGAATGCCGGCATAGAAGCTGCGGCCGAGCGTGCCGTAGCGATAGGCGGTCATATATTCCTCGTCGAACACGTTCTCGGCGCGGGCGAAGACGCTGAACGCCTCGTTCGCCTTGAGCTCGGCGCGCAGGTCGACCAGCGTGTAGTTGTCGAGCCGGGTAGTGTTGGCGGCATTGTCGAAGCTGTGCCCGGCCCAGCGGACCGCGGCGCCGGTGCTGAGTCCGAACGGGAAGGCATAGCCGATCGATCCGTTGGCGGTCTCGCGCGGGCGGCGGGGGAGCCAGTTGCCGAAGGTCGCGGTGCCGGCCGAGCGGTCTTCGGCCTCGATCCAGCTGTAATTGCCGTCGAGCGTGAAGCCGGCGAGGTTGAGCGCGCCGCTGACCTCGATCCCGCGCGCTTCGGCGCGCGAGACGTTCGAATAATAGCCGAAGCGGCGGACGGTGGTGCTGCCCGGCACGAAGCAGAGCGGCACGGTCGACGTCGTCGTGCACCCGTTGTAGATGATCTGGTCGGTGGTGGTGCGTTCGAACCAGGTCGCGCCGATCACGAGTTTCCGCCCGAACAATTGCTGCTCGGCGCCGGCTTCCCAGCCGGTCGCGCGCTCGGGGGCGAGCGCGACGTTCCCGTATTCGCTGAACTGCTGGTAGAGCGACGGCGCCTTGAAGCCCTCGCCATAATTGGCGCGCAGGATCGTGCCGGTGGGGAGCCGCCAGACGCCGCCCGCGGCGAACAGGGTCTGCCCGCCGAAGCGGTTGTGATCGTCGTGGCGGATGCCGCCGTTGAGCGTCAGGCCCTCGATGGGCTCGACGCTCAATTGGGCATAGGCGCTGGTGATCTCGGCATTGCCGGTGGCGAAGGCGGGAAGCGGGGTGGCGAGCGACGCGGCGGGCGAGCGGCTGCGGAACTTCGAGCGCTCATTCTCGACGCCGAAGGTCGCCGAGATGCCGCGGGTGAAGGCGAAGCTGCCCTGATATTCGAGGCGCTTGTTGCGGCCTTCGGATTCGAAGCTCAGCGGGCGCGCGCGCGCCGGGCCGAAGCTGTCGCGATCGGTGTCGGTATAGGCATAGCCGAACCGGTTGCGCAGGCGGCCGTCGAGCAGGTCGAGATTGACGCCGGCATAGCCGACGAATTCCTCGTTGCGCGAATAGTCGGCATTGTCGCCGCTGGTCGAATCGATGTCGACGCGGCCGTTGGAGTAATAGCCGCGGACCTCGGCGCTGAGATTGGCGGTGAGATCGAGCCTGGCACGGCCGGCGAGGTTCTGGTTGGTGTAGCCGTCGGGCTCCTTGCCGCCGAACGCCGGGGCGATCGCCGAAATGCCGTCGGTGGAAAAGGCCTGGGCGCCGAGGCGCCAGCTGAGCGGACCGGTGCGTCCCCCGACTGCGGCGCGGGCGCTCACCGTCTGGCGCGAGCCGGCTTCCACGTCGAAGCTGCCTTCATAGTCCGAGCTGGCTTCGGCGGTGACGATGTTGACCACGCCGCCGATCGCCTGGCTGCCCCACAGGATCGACTGGGGCCCGCGCAGCACTTCGATGCGGGCGATGTCGCCGGCGAGGAGGTTGGCGAAATTGAAGCCGCCGCCGGTCGCGGCAGGGTCGTTGAGCTTGACCCCGTCGATGACGACGACGGTGTGGTCGGATTCGGCGCCGCGGATGCGCAGCGACGTCGAGGTGCCGTAGCCGCCGTTGCGCGAGATGCTGATGCCGGGGGTGCGGAGCAGCAGCTCGGTGGCGCCGATGTCCTGGCTGCGGTCGATGCTCGCCTTGTCGAGCACGGTGATCGAGGCGGGCACCTGGTCGATCGACACGGGCGTGCGCGTGGCAGTTACGACGATGTCGCCATGGGTTTCGGTGGTCGCGGCGTCGGGGGCGGGGGCCTGTTGGGCGAGCGCGGGCGCGGCGGCGGTGAGAGCGGAAAGCGAGACGGCAAACGTAAATACGGACTTCACGGTAGGACCCTTGTCGACACGGCCGTGCCCGCGCGCAGGCGGTGCCGATGTCGCGAGGACAGACGGCATCGCCCGCGCACGCGCGCGGCCAAACCTGTCGTCTCTCGGGTTCACCCCCGTCCGCCCGGAACACCCTGTCCGCACGAAGGACGACCGCGACGGGCAGGTCTCCTGGCTAGCGGGTCGACGCCGGTTCGGCCGCCTTCTCGGGATCGAAACCCCAATGGCATGTGGCCGATGACTCACCGCTTACAGTTGCAGGGGCAGCCGGATTTTATCCGTTCCCGTTTTCATCCCCGTCGCCGGGGAACCTGTCGCGGCGCCGCCTCTAGGCGGCCTTGAACCATACGACAAGCGCGAAGCGTGCGCTGGTGGTCGGCAAGGTGCGATGCGGCGTGAAGCGATCGAGCAGCAGCGCGCTGCCCGCGGGGCATTCGGGCTGGAGGCGGGGCATGCCGGCGAGCGATTCCTCGGTGATGCGGAGGCCCTGGTCGGTCTGGGTGGCGAGCGGGGCGGCCCGGCGGCCGGGGACGATCTCGAGCCCGCCACGGCCGGGCCCGGCGTCGGTGAGCGGGATCCAGGCGGTGGTCCAGACCTTGCCGCAGGCGATGCCGTCGTCGCGGGAAACGTCGGAGTGCCAGGGGTGGCGATGCTCGGGGAAACTGGCGATGCTGGCGCGGATGCGGACGACCGACGTCTCCAGCTTGCGTTCGCTGACGCGCTCGGCCTCGGCGCGGAGGCGCGGGTCGGTCGCCAGTGCCTGGAGGCGGGGGCCGCGATGCGCGTCGGCGACGATCGCGGTGCGCAGCAGGTTGGCCTGGCTGCGGTCGCTTGCGTAGATGCGGTCGAGCCGCTCGGCGAGCGGCGCGTCGGGGCAGCTCGCCTCGAAGGGAAGGTACAGCGCCCGCGAAACGCGATCGATATGCTCGGCGATGTCGGCCTGCGCGGCGGTTACCAGTTCGGGGTCGAAGAGTGGGACGGTGTCATGGCCTTGGTCGCGATAGCTCACGCGCGGCTCCTCCCCAGGGTGGTGATCGCCGGCCAATCGCCGCCGAGTTCGACGCGAGCGTCGATACCGTAGACCGTGCGGAGGTTGGCGGGCGTCAGCACCTCCGCGGGGGTGCCGTCGGCGACGATCGTGCCTGTATCGACCAGCACCAGCCGATCGCAATAGCGTGCGGCCATCGTCAAATCGTGGAGGACGGCGATGACCAGCGCGCCGGCCCGGGCCTCGTCGCGGAGCAGTTCCATCACGTCGAGCTGGTGGCCGGGATCGAGGCTGGCGAGCGGCTCGTCGGCGATCAGCGCGGGCGCCTGCACCGCGAGCGCGCGGGCGAGCAGCACGCGGGCACGCTCGCCCCCCGAAAGCTCGGTGGCGATGCGATCGCGCAGGCCGAGCACGTCGGCGCGTTCCATCGCGCGCTCGATCGCGGCGGCATCCTCGGCGCCGATCCGCGACATCGGCCCGAGATGCGGCAGCCGGCCGAGCCCGACCAGCCGTTCGACATCGAGCGGCCAGTGCAAGGTCTGGCCCTGCGGCAGATACGCGACCCGCCGAGCCAGCGCCGCGCGCGAGAGCGAGGCGATGTCGGCTTCGTCGAGGAGGATGCGGCCGCTGTGCGGGACCAGCGCCAGCATTGCGCGGGCGAGCGTCGACTTGCCCGCGCCGTTGGGGCCGACCACGCCGGTGAGCGTGCCCGGCGCGAAGGCCGCGCTCGCGTCGCGGACGACGATGCGGCGGCCGAGCTTCACGCCGACCGTTTCTAGGCGCAGGCTCACCACAGGCGGCGCTCCCGCATCAGATGGAGGAGGAAGACGGGGACGCCCAGAAACGCAGTGACGACACCGAGCTTGAGCTCGTTGCTCGTCGCGATCAGCCGCACCGCGAGATCGGCGAGGGTGAGCAGCGCTGCGCCGCCGATCGCCGAAGGCAGCAGGATCGACGAGGGGCTGCGATCGGTGAGCGGGCGGATCAGATGCGGGACGATCAGCCCGACGAACCCGATCGCACCCGACACCGCCACGGCACCCCCGACGCCGATCGCCGTGCCGAGCAGCAGGCGCAACCGCGTGCGCCGCAGATCGACCCCGAGCGCCTGCGCGCCGTCCTCGCCCAGCGTCAGCGCGTCGAGCGCGCGGCCGTCCCAGAGCAGCAGGACCATGCCCGTCGCGATGCACGGCAGCGCAATCCAGAGGTGCGAGAAGGAGCGGTTCTCGAGGCTGCCGAGCAGCCAGGTCATGATCTCCATTGCCGCGAAGGGATTGGAGGACAGGTTGAGCGACAGGCTGATCCCGGCGCCCGCCAGCGTACCGACTGCGATCCCCGCGAGGATCAGGGTCAGCGGGCTTTCGGATCGCCCGGCGAGCGCGAAGAGCAGCACCAGCGACAGCAACGCGCAGGCCACCGCCAGTGCGGGCAGCACTACGACATGGAGCTCGGCGAGTCCGAAATAGAGTGCCGCGACCGCGCCGAGCGAGGCCGCATTCGACGTGCCGAGGACGGCGGGTTCGGCAAGCGGGTTGCGCAGATAGCCCTGCAGCGCGGCACCGGCGAGCCCGAGCATCGCGCCGACCGCGAGGCCGAGGATCGTCCGCGGCAGCCGCAGGTCGAGCAGGATCGTCGTGGCGATGCGGTCGCCATGGCCAGTGACGGCAGCGATCATCCGCGGCAGCGACAGGCTGACCGTGCCGAACAGCAGCGAGGCGACCGCCGCCGCGAGCGTGAGGGCAAGCAGCGCGGTGAGCAGCAGGGAGCGCGATGCGGTCATGCCAGCCCTCGGATGCGCTTGCCGGGCAGTGCGAGTCCAGTATGGAAGCCGGCATGGTTCGAAATCGATACTGGCTGTTGGCGCTGCCGCTCGCCGCATTGGGCGGCGCGGCCTTGTGGGCGAACAACGCCGTTCCGGCGGCGGCACCCGCCAAGCCCAAGCGGATCGTGTCGATCAATTTGTGCGCCGACCAGCTCGTGCTTGCGCTTGCCGATCGCGACCAGATCGCCGGGCTGACGCGCAACGCCGCCGATCCCGAAATGTCGGGCGAGGCGGCCAAGGCACGCGGGCTGCCGATCCTGCGCAATTCGGCCGAGCAGCTTCTCGACATGGATCCCGACCTGGTGATCGGCATGCCCGCGCGGCGCAGCGCGGCGCTGCGTGCGCTGGGGGACAAGGATTTCGCGATCCTCGACCTGGAGACCGCCGACACGATCGAGGCAATCTATACCTCGATCCGCCAGACCGCCGTCGCGGTCGGCCATCCCGAGCGCGGCGAGGCGCTGATCGCGAGGATGCAGGCCGATCTCGCGAAGGTCGGCAAGCCCGGCGGCGGCAGGGTCGCGGCCTATTACCAGCGGCGCGGGTTCATGACCGGGACCGGCACGCTGATCGACGCGCTGATGCAGCGCGTCGGGCTGGTCAATTTGGCGGGCAAGCTCGGCAAGCCGCCGCTCTCGCAGATGAGCCTCGAGGAAATGGTCGCCGCGCAGCCCGATTACCTGATCGTCGAGAGCGCGACCGATACGGTCCGCGACCAGGGCACCGAAATGCTCCACCACCCCGCGCTGGCGGGGATTCCGCGGATCAGCATCCCGCAGGCTTGGACGGTGTGCGGGAGCCCGGCCTATGTACAGGCGGCGCAGGGGATGGCGGCCCAGATCGCCACGGGGCGGTAGTTTCGCCCCCAAATCCTCCCCTGGAAGGGGAGGTGGCAGACCGTAGGGCTGACGGAGGGGTAGCTCTCCACGGGCGACGGCGCTCGCGGAGAATACCCCTCCACCACGCTTCGCGTGGTCCCCCTCCCCCTCCGGGGGAGGATTTGGTTGGGCGCCCCGGCTCAAAACTCGATCCCCGCCTGTGCCTTGACGTTCTGCTCGCGGAAGGGGTGCTTTACCTGCGCCATTTCGGTGACGAGGTCGGCGGCGTCGATCAGCGCCTGGGGGGCGTTGCGGCCGGTGACGATGACGTGGGTCAGCTCGGGCTTGGCGGCGAGCGCCTCCAGCACTTCGTCGAGCGGCAGATAGTCGTAGCGCAGGACGATGTTGAGCTCGTCGGCCACCACCATCCGGTAGCTCGGATCGGCGATCATCCGCTTGACCTCGTCCCAGGCCTCGCGCGCGACCGCGATGTCGCGGGCGCGGTCCTGGGTATCCCAGGTGAAGCCTTCGCCCATCGGCTTGAACTCGACGAACTCGGGAAAGCGATCGAACACCGCCTTCTCGCCGGTCGCCATCGCGCCCTTGACGAACTGGACGACGCCGACCTTCATCCCGTGGCCGATCGCGCGCACGACCATGCCGAGCGCGGCCGAAGTCTTGCCCTTGCCGGGGCCGGTGTGGACGATCACCAGCCCCTTCTCGATCGTCTTGGTGGCGAGCTTCTTCGCCTGCGCCGCCTGGACCTTCTTCATCCGGGCGGTGTGTTCGGCCTCGCTGCGCATCAGAAGCGCACGCGCACGCCGCCATAGGCCCCGCGGCCCGGCGTCGCGAAGCTGAACACTTCCTCATACTCCTCGTTCAAGAGGTTCTCGACGCGGCCGAACAGCGAGACGCGCTCGGTGATGCGGTAGTCCGCGGCGAGATTGACCAGCACGAATTCCTGCATCGACACGGTCACGGGCACGAAGCTGGGATCGATATAGGCGACGTCGTTGGTGCGGCCGTTGTAGCGGACGGTGAGCGTGGTCGAGAAGCGCTCGTCGGTGCTGAACACGCTCGCGTTGAAGCTGGCGACATGCTTGGGGCGGCGCACTTCCTCGACGCCGTTCTCCTGCGCGTCGAGCCAGGTATAGGCCGCGTCGAGCCGGATCTGCGGGATCGGCCGGACGCTGGCAAAGGCTTCGACGCCGTGCTGCTTCGACCTGGTGGTGCGGTTGGCCGGGGTCGCGACGAAATCGGGCGCGGGATAGCTGGTGTAGATCTCGTCGGTCAGCCTGGAATCGAAGTAGGTCGCGCCGATCGTCGCGCGGCCATCGGCGAAGCTCTGCTCGAGCCCGGCTTCCCAGCCCTCCGACTTTTCCGGCTTGAGGTTCGGGTTGCCGATATAGGTCCCGTCCGAATAGCCGAACAGCTCGTAATAGCCCGGATTCTTGACGCCGGTGCCGTAGGCGGCGCGCACCCGCGTGCCGGTGGGCAGGCGATAGCTGCCCTGGACGCGCCAGGTGGTGGTGTCGTCGAAGCGGTTGTTGTCGTCGTAGCGCACCGAGCCGCCGAGCGAGAGCCCCGCGACCGTCAGCTCATACTGGCCGACCAGCCCGAGATTGTCGGTGCTGCGCGTGCCGGTGAACGCGTCGAACGGCGAGCCGGTGGAGGGGGCAGTGTTGCGGAACTGCTCGCGCTCCCAATCGAGGGCGCCGGTCAGCCGGTGGACGATCGTGTCGGTGCCCAGCCGCAGGCTCGACACGAACGATCCCTTGTAGCGCTGGCCCTTGTCGCCATAGTCCGATCCGGTGGCAGTGAAGCCCTTCCGGGTGGTGTCGGCGATCTGGCCGGAGACGGCGTTGGTCCAGCGGCCGTCGAGCGCGCTCAGTTCGGCGCGAAGCAGGCCATAGAATGCCTCGTTGGTGAAGCGCACGCCGGGGCTGTCGACGGTGTAGCCGAACAACGGGCTCGTCGGATCGCTCTCGCTGTTGTTGGTGTCGGCATCGGTGTGGCTGTAGCGCGCGACGCCGGTCAGCTTGAAATTGGCGGAGGGCGCCCAATTGAGCTTGGCGCTGGCACCCACGCTGTCCGATCCGATGTTACGGCTGCCGCCACGCGCGGTGGGGGTGCCGTCGGTGTGGTAATAGGAGCCCGACAGCGCATAGTCGAAGCTGCCCGAGGTGCCGGCAGCGCGCGCCGCGCCGCTATAGGTGCCGAACGATCCGCCCTCGGCGCGGGCGCTGATTCCCGGTGCCTCGGCGCCCGAGAGGGTGATGTAGTTGATCACGCCGCCGATCGCGTCGGATCCGTAGAGCGACGATTGCTGCCCGCGCAGCACTTCGACTCGCGCGGCGGGATCGGCGATCAGCGTGCCGAAATCATATTCGCCATAATAGGGGTCGGCAGCCTCGATGCCGTCGATCAGGACGAGGACGTGGTTGCTCTCGCTGCCGCGGACGCGAACCTGGGTCTGCCCGCCGATGCCGCCGATGCGGCTGACCGACAGCCCGGGGACGTCACGCAGAATGTCCGAAACGATGCGCGTCTGGCGCAGCTCGAGCGCGGCAGGGTCGAGCACGGTGGCCGAGGCGGCGAGCGCGCTGAGCGGCACGCCTTCGCCCGAGCGCGATGCCGTGACGAGGATCTCGTCCTGCGGCCCGGCGTCTGTTTGGGCGAGCGCGGGCGTGGCCGCGGCGATCGCGAGAATCGAAACGAAGGTCTTCAACATGGTATTCCCCCGGCGCCGCAACGACTGCCGGGTCCTGCCGCGTACGGCCGGTGACGCGTCGGGCGGGCGCTTGGACGCCTGACGCGCGCACCGAAGCGGCCCCGGCCGCTTGGTCGTCGCTCAGACGGAGTACCGTGCCGTGACCATCCCCTGGACCAAGGCAAGAGCGACCAGTGCGCCGGCAGGTCTCCTGGCTCGCGGGTCGGGGCTTGATGCACGCCTTCCCGGGCTTGTCGCCCAGTGGCCGCTCCCTCGAAGGGAGCCAGTGCATCGCGCTCGCCGCTTACAGTTGCAGGGACAGCCGCGGAGTTGGACCTGGAGGTCCGCACCGCATTCCCGATTAAGCCCCTTGTCGGGGCACCGGCGCGATCTTGCGGAGCGGCTGGCCGCCCCACGAGCGCGCCCTTAGGCCAGCGCCAGGGCAAAGCCAAGTTCGAACGCAAGCAGCGTAGGGCGGCGGCGAGTTGCAGGGCGCATGCGTTAACGAAGGCTTTGCCCGGCCTTCCGGCTCGGCTATCCCCGCGCCGATGCCCCATCTCTATCTCGTCGACGGCTCCGGCTATATCTTTCGCGCCTATCACCGGCTGCCGCCGCTAACCAACAAGCATGGCGAGCCGGTCGGCGCGGTCTATGGCTATACGACGATGCTGTGGAAGCTCGTCGACGAGCTCAACAAGGCCGACGGCCCGACTCACATGGCGGTGATCCTCGACAAGAGCGAGCACACCTTCCGCAACGAGATGTACGACCAGTACAAGGCGCACCGTCCGCCCGCGCCCGAGGACCTGGTCCCCCAGTTCCCGATGATCCGCGACGCGACGCGCGCATTCAGCCTGCCGTGCATCGAGGAGGCGGGCTGGGAAGCCGACGACCTGATCGCGAGCTACACCAAGGCGGCGCTGGCGCAGGGCTGGTCGGTGACGATCGTCAGCTCGGACAAGGACCTGATGCAGCTGATGACCGATCCGTCGGTCGACATGCTCGATACGATGAACAACCGCCGGCTCGGGCCCAAGGACACCGAGGAGAAGTTCGGCGTCGGCCCCGAGAAGCTCGGCGAAGTGCTCGCGCTGATGGGCGACAGCGTCGACAATGTGCCGGGCGTGAAGGGGATCGGGCCCAAGACCGCGGCGAAGCTGATCCTCGAATATGGCGATGTCGAAGGCGTGCTGGCAGCGGCGCCCGACATGAAGCCGTCGAAGATGCGCGACAATCTGATCGAGCATGCCGAGATGGCGCGGCTGTCGCGAAAACTGGTCGAGCTCGCCTGCGACGTGCCGTTGCCCGATCCGCTCGACGAGCTCGAGTTGAAGGGCATTCCCGACGCGCCGCTGCGGGCGTTCCTCGAGCATCACGGCTTCCGCACCTTGCTCAACCGGCTCTCGGCGGTCGCCGATGCGCCGGTCGAGAAGCACGAGACGCCCGGCCTGCCCGAGGATCCGCCCTGCGATCACGACGCCTATGAGACGGTGGTCACCGAGGCCGATCTCGACCGCTGGATCACGCAAGCGACGCACCAGGGCTGGGTGGCGATCGATACCGAGACGAGCGAGCTCGACGCGATGCGCGCCGGGCTGTGCGGTGTCTCGATGGCGCTGGCCCCCAACAGGGCGTGCTATATCCCGCTCACCCATGGCGGCAGCGACATGTTCGCCGAGAAGCCGGTCCAGCTCGACAAGCCGCTGGTGCTGGCCAAGCTGAAAGTCCTGCTCGAAGACCCGGCGGTCCTCAAGATCGGGCACAACCTCAAATACGATTTGATCGTGCTGCGCCAGCGCGGGATCGACGTCGCGCCGTATGACGACACGATCGTGATGAGCTTCGATCTCGATGCGGGGCTGCACGGCCACGGCATGGACGAGCTCGCGGCGACGCACCTCACGCACAGCTGCATCGCGTTCAAGGACGTGGTCGGCACCGGCAAGAAGCAATTGAGCTTCCGCGAAGTCGATCTCAAGGCGGCGACTCGCTACGCCGCCGAGGACGCCGACGTCACGCTGCGGCTGTGGCAGCGCCTCAAGCCGCGGCTGGCCTATGAGAGCGTCACGCGCGTCTACGAGATGGTCGACCGGGCGCTGGTATCGGTGATCGCTGGCATGGAGCGCGAAGGCGTCAAGGTCGACGCCGCGACGCTCGCGCGGCTCTCGGACGAATTCTCCAGGCAGATGGCGACGCTCGAGGAGGAAATCCACGCGATTGCCGGGTTCAAGTTCACCATCGGCAGCCCCAAGCAACTGGGCGACGTGCTGTTCGACAAGATGGGGATCAAGGGCGGGCGCAAGGGCAAGTCGGGAGTCTATTCGACCGACGTCAACGAACTCGAGCGGATCGCGGCGGACAAGGATTCTCCCGGCCGCGAGATGGTGGTCAAGGTGCTCGACTGGCGCCAGCTTTCGAAGCTGAAGTCTACCTATACCGACGCGCTCCAGGCGCAGATCAATCCCGAGACGGGCCGCGTCCACACGAGTTACTCACTGACCGGCGCGCAGACCGGGAGGCTGTCGTCGACCGACCCCAACCTCCAGAACATCCCGATCCGCACCGAAGTCGGCCGCCAGATCCGCGACGCGTTCGTCGCCGAGCCGGGCAACGTGATCCTCGCCGCCGACTATTCGCAGATCGAGCTGCGCCTCGCCGCGCACATCGCCGACGTGCCGGCGCTGCGCACCGCGTTCGAGAATGGCGACGACATCCACTCCATGACTGCGATGGAGCTGTTCGGCGAAGTCAATCGCGACACGCGCGGGCGGGCGAAGACGATCAACTTCGCCATCCTCTACGGCATCTCGCGCTGGGGCCTAGCCGGCCGGCTCGACGTGACGCCCGACGAAGCGCAGGACATGATCAACCGCTATTTCGAGCGCTTCCCGGGCATCAACAACTATATCGTCTCGACGACCGAGGAAGTGCGCGCGCGGGGCTATACGACCACCTTGTTCGGCCGGAAGACGCACTTCCCGCGGATCAAGTCGAGCGTCCAGCACGAGCGCCAGGGCGCCGAGCGTGCGGCGATCAACGCGCCGATCCAGGGCACCAGCGCCGACATCATCAAGCGCGCGATGGCGCGGATGGGACCGGCGCTGCTCGACGCAGGGCTGCCCAAGGTGCGGATGCTGATGCAGGTGCATGACGAATTGGTGTTCGAACTGCCCGAAGCCGATGTGGAGAAGGCGCGCGGGGTAATCGAACGCGTGATGGCGACGGCGGCCGAGCCCGCGATCAAGCTCACCGTCCCGCTCGGTGTCGAGATCGGGGTAGGCCCGAGCTGGGGCGCGGCGCATTGAGCGAGCCCGCCGCACCGGCGGCCGACGACATCAACGCCCTCGCCAAGGGCGGGCGGACCAACATCCTGGGCTTCCTGCTGCGGCTCGCCGCGCGGCTGCCGTTCCTGTTCATCGCCGGGCGGGCTTATGGGCCGGATATCGTCGGGCGCTATGCGATCGCGGTCCTGGTGATCGAAGTCGCCGCGCTGCTCGCGACGCTGGGGCTCAAGCGCGGGCTGGCGCAGGCGCTGGCCGCCACCGACCGGCCGCACGCGCATGTCGTGTGGGACGCGGTACTGGTGGCGTGCGGCGCCTCGGCGATCGCCAGCGCGGTGCTGATCGCGTTTCCGCAGGTCATGTATCCCAACAGCCCGGTGATGGGGCTCGAGCGGCTGCTGCCCCTGGTGGTGTTCGCGGTGGCGATCTCCGACGTGACGCTGGCCGCACTCGCCTATCGCCACAATATCGGGGCGTCGGTGACCGCGCGCGCGGTCGTCGAGCCGTGGACGATCAGCATCGCGGCATGGGGCTTCTCCTATGTCTCGACGCGCGATGGGCTGATGTACGCCTATGTGCTGTCGATGCTCGCCGCGCTGGCTGCGTCGGTGGTGCCGTTCGTGCGCGAATATGGCATGCCGCGCGGCTGGCATCCGCGCTTCGCCGACATCGTCGCGCTCGCCCGCCGCAACGCGCCGCTGGCCGGTGCGGACGCCATCGAATGGGGGACGCGCAATGTCGATCGCTTCATCCTGGCGCTGCTGTTCAGCCCGGGGGTGGTCGGCATCTATTACATGGCGCAGCAGGTCGCCTCGATTCCGCAGCGGCTGAAATCGAGCTTCGATCCGATCCTCGCCCCCGTGGTGACGCACAGCCTTGCCGAGAACGACCGCAAGGCCGTCGCCAAGCAGGTGCGCCAGGTCGGCTTCTGGATCGTCAGCGCGCAGGCGGCGTGCTTGGTCGTTTTCGGCATCCCCGCCGAGGGTGTGATGGGACTGATCGGGCCCGAATTCGTGATCGGCGCCGGGGTGATGTGCGTGCTGCTCGTCGCCGAGGTGCTCGCCTCGACCGGGGCAGTCTGCGAGACCGGGCTGATCTATGTCGCGCGGCACCGCAATCTGATGATCTCGCTCGCGGTGCTGCTCCTCCAGATCGCGCTGAGCTTCGGCTTCGTCTTCGTGGCGCGGGCGCAGGGCTGGTCCGAGCCGGTGCAGGCGGCGGGGCCGGCGGCGGCGCTAGCGACGGCGGTGACGATCGGATCGGTGGTCAAGGCGGTGATGCTGCGGCGGCTGCTCGGCGCGCCGGTGGTGAGCATCCGCCCGGCCTTCTTCGTCGCGATCGGTGCAGCGGGGCTGGTCGGCGCGGCGTTTACGTCGCTGCCGCACCGCTATGAATGGGCCGAACTGAGCCTCGGCATGCCGGCGATCCTGGTCACCTTTCTGTTCGTGATGATCAAGTTCGGCTTCAGCCCCGAGGACCGGGCGCTGTTCCGCAAGACACCCGCGGAAGAACCTGCCCGGTAGCGCCACCCTTGCCGGGAAGGCGCGATCTCGGGCAGGGTGTTTCCGCTAGTACACCCGCTTCTTGGGCTTGATATACTCGATCTCGTCGGTGAGCGTGTAGTCGTGCACCGGCCGATAATCGATCGATACCGCGCCGCCCTTGCCGCCCCAGCCTTCGAACGTCGCGACGGTGTGCTTCATCCACTCGGCGTCGTTCCGGTCGGGGAAGTCCTCGTGCATGTGCGCGCCACGGCTTTCCTTGCGGTTGGCGGCGCACTGGATCGTCACCACGGCCTGGCCGATCAAATTGTCGAGTTCGAGCGTCTCGACCAGATCGGTGTTCCACACGAGCGAGCGATCGGTAATGCCGACATCGCCGAAGCCCTTATAGACTTCGTCCATGTGCGTGACGCCTTCCGCCAGCAGCGCGCTGTCGCGGAACACGGCGCAGTGGCGCTGCATCGTCTTCTGCATGTCGCGGCGAATCTCCGCGGTCGGGCGCGCGCCCTTGGCGTTGCGGAAATGATCGAGACGGGTGAGCGAATACTCCTCCGAATTCGCCGGCAGCGCCGCGTGCGCGGTGCCGGGCTTGACGATTTCCTTGAGGCGCAGGCCGGTGGCGCGGCCGAACACCACGAGATCGATCAGCGAGTTCGAGCCGAGGCGGTTGGCGCCGTGGACCGAGACGCATGCCGCCTCGCCGACTGCGAACAGGCCGGGGATGACGGTGTCGGGATTGCCGTCCTTATTGTGGACGACTTCGCCATGATAATTGGTCGGGATGCCGCCCATATTATAGTGGACGGTCGGGACCACGGGCAGCGGCTGGCGCGTGAGGTCGACGCCCGCGAAGATCTTGCCGGTCTCGGTGATGCCGGGCAGGCGCTCGGCGAGGATCTTCGGATCGATATGGTTGAGGTGAAGGAAGATGTGATCCTTCTCCTTGCCGACGCCGCGGCCCTCGCGGATCTCCATCGCCATCGAGCGCGCGACGACGTCGCGGCTGGCGAGATCCTTGGCCGAGGGGGCATAGCGCTCCATGAAGCGCTCGCCCTCGGAATTGGTGAGGTAGCCGCCTTCGCCGCGGGCGCCCTCGGTGATCAGCACGCCGGCGCCGTAAATGCCGGTCGGGTGGAACTGGACGAACTCCATGTCCTGCAGCGCGATGCCTGCGCGCAACGCCATGCCGTTGCCGTCGCCGGTGCAGGTGTGGGCCGAGGTCGCCGACTGGTAGACGCGCCCGCCGCCGCCTGTGGCGAGCACCACGGCGTGGCTGCGGAAGCGGTGGATGCTGCCGTCTTCCATGCACAGCGCGATCACGCCGCGGCACTTGCCGTCTTCCATGATCAGATCGAGCGCGAAATATTCGACGTAGAAATCGGCGTCGTACTTCAGGCTCTGCTGGTAGAGCGCGTGGAGCATCGCATGGCCGGTGCGGTCGGCGGCGGCGCAGGTGCGCTGCACGGGGGGGCCTTCGCCCATATTCTGCATGTGGCCGCCGAACGGGCGCTGGTAGATCGTGCCGTTGTCGTTGCGGCTGAACGGCACGCCGGCATGTTCGAGCTCGTACACGGCCTGCGGGGCCTCGCGGACCATATATTCGATCGCGTCCTGGTCACCGAGCCAGTCCGAACCCTTGACGGTATCGAACATGTGCCACGACCAGTGATCGGGCGAGTTGTTGCCGAGGCTAGCGGCGATGCCGCCCTGCGCGGCCACGGTGTGGCTACGGGTGGGGAACACCTTGGTGATGCACGCGGTCTTGAGCCCGGCCTCGGCCGAACCCATCGTCGCGCGCAGGCCCGAACCGCCCGCGCCGACGACGACGGTGTCGTAGGTGTGGTCGATGATCTTGTACGCAGCGGACATCAGGCGACGGCTCCGGCAGTGAAGGCGACCTTGAGGATCGAGAAGATCGCCAGCGTGGCGGTCGCGATCGTGAAATACTTGAGCAGGAGCAGCAGCACGAAGCGGCTGTGGTCGTGCTGGTAATCCTCGATCACCACGGTGAGGCCGTGGTGGAAGTGATAGAAGGTGCTCACGACGAGCAGGATCAGCGGCACTGCCGCCCAGGGCTGGGCAAGCCAGCCGCTGATCGTCGCATAGTCATAGGCGGGCAGCAGCGCGATCGAGAGCAGGAACCAGAGGACCAGTACGAGGTTCGATCCCGCGCTGATCTTGTGGTGCCACCAGCCCTCTGCGCCCTGGTGCGCCGAACCGAGACCGCGGACGCGGCCGAGAGGAGTGCCGTCACCCATTGGTCTTCTCCAGGATCCAGGCCCAGAAGGCCGCGGTCAGCGCGATCGAGACGAGGAAGGTCGACAGCGCGGTGGCCTTGTTCGCCTTGAGCTCGAAATTGGCGCCCGTGTCGAGGAACAGGTGGCGCACGCCCGAGGCCATGTGCTGGAAGAACGACAGCGTCAGCCCGATCCCGACGACGTAGCCGGCGATGTTGAGCTTGCCCGATTCGAGCGTGAACAGGTCGAGGAACGCGGCATAGGCCGCCGGGCCCGAGGCCAGCGCCGCGAGCCACCAGACGAACAGGATCGTCCCCACGGTCGCCATGCCGGAGCCGGTGACACGGTGAAGGATCGAGACCGCCATCGAGGGGCCCCATTTCCAGATCGACAGATGCGGCGAGAGCGGTCGCGCTGGGTTGCGGACGTTGGCCAAGAATATTCCTTTCGGGTCGTCGCCGCTTCCTTAGTCCCCGATGCAACGGATGCAAGTCGGGATACGTCCGCGGCGCGGGCTCTAACCCCCTCTTAACCAATCCAGCGGCATAGCGGGTGCGAGGGGCGGCGCATTCCATCGCGGCCGCGTCAGGGGACCAGTTGACTGTGGCTTCGACCAAGGATTTGCCGGTTGCCGGCACGATGAGCGCCCGGATCGACATGCGCGCGCGGCTGCGCGTGTTCGACGTCGAGGGATCGCTGGTGCGTTCGAGCCGCGACGCCTGGGCCGCGCTGGAGCCGGAAATCCGGTCGGTCTCCGAAGCCTATTGGCAGCAATGGCTGCGCTGCTTTGCCGACGAGCGCAGCTGGGCGACCGACGATACCGCGAAGATGATCGATCTCGGCGTGGTCTTCCTCAAGAACCGCTTCCTCGACCTCGAAGGCAGTGCCTGGATCGAATCGATCGAGCGCTCGGTCGCCGCGGCCTATGCGGCCGACGTGCCTCCGATGGCCCTGCTGTCGATGATCAGCGCGAGCGATCGTGCGGCGCTGCAGGTGCTGATGCGTCGAATCGGCAGCGACGATGCCGGGCTCGCCGGGCTGATCGACACGCTGATGCGGCTGTCGGCGCTCGAAGGCGACATCACCGTCGAGATCTACAACATGTATCGCGAGCACAGCTCGCAACGCGCGCGCGACCGGCTCGCCGCCGAATTCCGCGATTCGATCGGAATGACCGTCGAGAACGCCTCGCGCGAGGGCGACCAGCTCCGCGTCCAGGCCGTGCATACTTCGGCCTCGGCGCGCGGGATGCTCGGCAAGGCAAGCGAAGTCGCTGCGGCAGCCGAGCAGTCGGCGGTGGCGATGCGCGAGGCGGCGCAGACCGCGGCGGGGCTGATCCGCGCGATCGAGGATGCCCGCACCGAAGTCGAGGCGGCGGCCGATATCGCGACGCGCGCGTCGAGCCAGGCGGGCGCGGCGGTCGGCATGTCTGAGATGCTCTCGGAGCACGCCAAGTCGATCGAATCGATTCTCGGGCTGATCCGCGACATTGCCGGGCAGACCAATCTGCTCGCGCTCAATGCGACGATCGAGGCTGCGCGCGCCGGTGACGCCGGCCGCGGCTTCGCCGTGGTCGCGCAGGAAGTGAAGAGCCTGGCCAACCAGACCGCACGCGCCACCGACGACATCGCCGCCAAGATCGCGGCAATCCAGTCGGCCACGCGCGGCACGGTCGAGACCAACGCCTCGATCCGCGAGACGGTGAGCGAAGTGCAGGAAAGCGCCAATCGCATCCGCACCGCGATGGAAGTCCAGGCGCAGACCGTGACGGCAATCACCGCGGCGGTCGACGAGACCGCGCTCGCCGCCGATTCGATGTCAGCGACGATCGGCGCGATCCGCGAGGATACCGAGACGGTGGCTTCCGAAATCGACCGGGTCGGCCAGGGCTTCGCCGCTCTCGACGGCCAGCTTGGCACCCTCAAGGGCAGCGCCAGCGACTTCGTATCGAAAGTCGCGGCCTAGGAGAGACGCAGATGACGGGACGGCGCGAACCTGGACGGTGGAGCGGGGGCACCCGCTCGCTGGACGAGCATCGGCAAGTCTATGACTGGGACGGCGCGATGGCGCCGGTTTGTGCCGAAATCAGCCAGCTGCTCGACGGGCATTACGAAGAGATCGCACGCGCCTGGTGGACGCATTTCCTCGACATGCCCGCCAGCGCGCCGATGCGCGGCATCCTCGAGAAGCCCAGCGCCTTCGAAGAGCAGGTCCAGCTTGGTGCCCGCTATGCCCGCCTCAAGTTCACCGCCGCATTCACCGAAGCCTGGGTGGAAATGGCGTGCGGCTATGCCAGCCAGACCTACAAGGCGGGTATACCGCTCCCCGCGGTGCTCGCTTCCTTCGCCTATGCGCACAGCGCGACGATGGGCGTGCTGCGCTCGAAGGTGACCGACGCCGAGCAGCTCGGCCGCTATTGCGACATCGTCGCGCGGCTGGCGATGGCCGAAGCCGATGTGATGGCTGGGCATCTCGGCGCGACCGACGCCGCGCATGTCAGCGAGGAACGCCGCGACAGCTCGGCGCGCTTCCGCGCGAGCATCAGCGAATCGATCGAAGGCGCCACCGCGCTCGGCAACCGCATCCGCGTCCAGGCGCAGGGTGCGTCGAGTTCGGCGCGGGGCATGCTCGGCAAGGCCAGCGAAGTCGCCGCGGCGGCCGAACAGTCGGCGGTGGCGATGCGCGAGGCGGCGCAGACCGCGGCGGGGCTGATCCGCGCGATCGAGGACGCCCGCACCGAAGTCGAGGCGGCGGCGGATATCGCCACGCGGGCGTCGAGCCAGGCGGGCACCGCGGTCGGCATGTCCGAGATGCTTTCGGAGCATGCCAAGTCGATCGAATCGATCCTTGGCCTGATCCGCGATATCGCAGGGCAGACCAATCTGCTTGCCTTGAACGCCACGATCGAGGCCGCGCGGGCGGGCGACGCCGGCCGCGGCTTCGCCGTGGTCGCGCAGGAGGTGAAGAGCCTCGCCAGCCAGACCGCGCGCGCGACCGACGACATCGCCGCCAAGATCGCCTCGATCCAGTCGGCGACCCGATCGACGGTCGAAACCAACGCGTCGATCCGCTCGACGGTCAACGAGGTCCAGGAAAGCGCCAACCGCATCCGCACAGCGATGGAAGTCCAGGCGCAGACCGTGACCGCGATCACCGCGGCGGTCGACGAGACCGCGCTCGCCGCCGATTCGATGTCGGCGACGATCGGCGCGATCCGCGAGGATACCAAGACCGTTACCAGCGAGATCGACACGCTCCAGCACGACGTCGCCGAAGTCGACGACCGGCTCAACCAGCTGCGCGCTGCCGCGGAGACCTTCTCGAGCTCGGTGGCGGCCTGACCGTCATCCCGGCGAAAGCCGGGATGACGGACCGAGGCGTTGTCGCTACTGCCGCGCCATGACCAACATCCTCCTCACCGGCGCCAGCCGCGGGATCGGCGCGGCGATCGCGCAGTCGCTCAGCGGCGACGGCATCACCCTGATCGGCCAGAGCACGCGGGGCGCGTTCTCCGCCGACTTCACCGATCCCGCCGCACCGCAGGCCCTGTGGCAGCAAGCGCTCGATGCGCTCGACGGGCGGCTCGACGTGCTGATCAACAATGCCGGCATCTTCGAAGCGACCCCGCTCGATCTCGACCATGACGACTGGGTCGCGGGCTGGGAGCGGACGATGCGCGTCAACCTCACCGCCTCGGCCGAACTCTGCCGGCTGGCGGTGCGCCACTGGCAGGCCGAGGGGCGGCCGGGGCGGATCGTCAACGTCGCCAGCCGCGCCGCCTATCGCGGCGACTCGCCGGCGCACTGGCATTATGCCGCGTCGAAGGCGGGGATGGTCGGCATGACCAAGTCGATCGCGCGCGGCTATGCGGCGCAGGGCATCCTCGCCTTCGCGATCTGCCCGGGTTTCACGATGACCGGCATGGCCGAGGACTATCTGGCGAGCCGGGGCGGCGACAAGTTGCTCGCCGATATCCCGCTCGGCCGCGTCGCCGATCCCGAGGAAGTCGCCAAGCTCGCGCGTTTCTGCGCGCTGGAGGCGCCGCCGTCGATGACCGGCGCGGTGCTCGACATCAACGGGGCCAGCTATGTCCGTTGAAGTCGATAGCTGGAAAGTGACGCTGCCGTGCACGCGCGCGGAGGCCGAGGCGATCGACGCGGGCGAGTTCGCGCTCGACGCGGTGCTGATGACCACCGAGGAAGTGGAGGACGATGTCGAGCGCTGGCGGCTCGACGCCTATATGGAGGCGGAACCCGACGCGGCGATGCTCGACGCGTTGCGCGCGCTGGTGCCGAGCGCGGAAGGGATCGCGCCGGTCATCGAGGCGCTGACCACCGAGGACTGGGTAAAGATGAGCCAGGAAGGGCTCGAGCCGATCCGCGAGGGGCGCTTCGTCGTGCATACCAGCGCGCATCCGGTCGATGCGCCCGAGGGGGGCCGCGCGTTCCTGATCGATGCCGGGCGCGCGTTCGGGACGGGGCATCATGCGACCACCTCGGGATGTCTCCGGATGCTCGACGCGATGGCGGCGCTCGACTTTGCCAAGGCTATCGACGTGGGGACGGGGACGGGACTGCTGGCGTTTGCCGCGGCGCATCTCTGGCCCGAGGCAAAGATCGTCGCGACCGATATCGATCCGGCGGCGATCGACGTGACGCGGGTCAACGCTGCCGATAATGGCATTGCGGGGCTGGACCTGATCGTCGCCGACGGCGCGCTGAGCGATGCGATCACGGCGCAGGCGCCCTATGACCTCGTCATCGCCAACATCCTCGCCGGACCGCTGGTGTCGATGGCACCCGAGCTGGCGGCGATCGCGGACGCCGATGCCACGATCGTGCTTGCCGGGCTGCTCGAGACGCAGCGCGCGCAGGTGGTCGCGGCGTTCGAGGCGTGTGGATGTGCGCTCCAGGAAGTCGATCGCCGCGGCGACTGGACGATCCTGCGGCTGACCGCCGGCGCCGTTCGCTATGTGCCGAGCACCCCGCCCGATCCCAAGGGACGCGACGGGTGGGCGCTGGATATTTGATACCCCGCCATCCCGGCGTTCGCCGGGATGGCGGCCTTCAGCTTTTCGACCGCGCATATTCCTGCGTGCCGCGCGTGATCACGTCGTCGTCCGGCAGGATCTCGGCGATCGGGATGTCGGCCAGCGGCAGGGTCTCTTCGTAGAGGGGCGCGAAGTCGGTCTCGATCGTCGCGCGGAGCAGTTCGTCGAAGCTCGGGATGACGAAATAATTCTGCTGGAAATCGTCGATCCGATAGTCGGTGCGCATCACCCGCTTCAAGTCGAAGCCGATGCGGTTGGGGCTCGGATCGTCGAGCGCGAAACGGCTCTCGGCCGAGCTCGAGACGATGCCCGCGCCGTAGATGCGCAGCCCCTCGGCCTCGCGCACCAGCCCGAATTCGACCGTGTACCAATAGAGCCGGCCGAGCTGCTTCAATGCACCCAGCTCCATCGCGCGGACGCCGCCGCGGCCATAGGCTTCGAGATAGTCGGCGAAGACCGGATCGGCGAGCATCGGCACATGGCCGAACACGTCGTGAAAGACGTCGGGCTCCTGGAGATAGTCGAGCTGGTCGGGGCGGCGGATGAAGTTGCCCGCGACGAAGCGGCGATTGGCCATGTGATCGAAGAACACGTCGTCGGGGACGAGCCCGGGCACCGCGACGACCTGCCAGCCGGTGAGCTTCATCAGCCGCTCGGACAGTTCCTCGAAATTGGGAATGCCCGATTCGGAGAGCCTTAGCGCGTCGAGCCCCCTGAGGAACGCCTGCGACGCGCGGCCGGGAAGCAGCCTGGCCTGGCGCTCGAACAGCGTGTCCCAGGTCGCGTGTTCCTGCGCGGTGTACGCCCGCCAGTTCTGGGGTATCGTCCAGTCGGCCGCGGCGCCCTCGGGCGGGCGTTCTAGTACGTGGCTGTCGTTGCTCATCGGAACCGGCATAGCATTGTTGCAAATGATACGAAATGGCTTGGTGCGGGCGCTGCTGGGGTTGGGCGCCGTGCTGCTATGCTATGGCGTCGCAGCGCTGGTGGGAAGCGCGATCCTGGTCAACCGCGGATGGACGCCGCCGGCGCAGGGGGTGACGATCTATGTCGCCGACAATGGCATCCATACCGATCTGGTGCTGCCAGCGCGCGACTTTGCCGATCTGGTCCGGGCCGAACATTTCGCCGATCCGCGCCAGGCGGCGCAGCCGATGCGGATGTTCGGCTGGGGCGATCGCGACTTCTATCTCAACACCCCGCGCTGGCGCGACGTTAACCCGATCCGCGTGCTGGGCGCGCTGGCCGGGGCGGGGAAGACGGTGCTCCATGTCACGGCGAGCCCAGTGCCGGAAGCGGGGCCCAAGCTGCGGGCGCTGCGGCTGCGTCCGCAAGAATATGCGCGGCTGGTCGCCTATGTCCGCGCCACCTTCGCGGGCGCGCCGGTGCGCGGTTATGGCGCGCACGACGCCTTTTATGCGGCGCGCGGCGGTTACAGTGCGTTGGGGACGTGCAACGAGTGGAGCGCGGGTGGTCTGCGCGCTGCCGGTGTGCGGATGGGGGCATGGACGCCCTTCGCTTTTGGAGTGATGCGATGGCTTTGAAGCTGGCGACCCCGAGTTCGGCGAGCGTCCCGCCGCCGCGGCTGGCGCTGCTTTCCGAATGGCCGCGCGCCGCCTGGGGGCTGGGACGGCTGATCGCGCAGTGGAAGACGCTCGACGATGTGCCCAAGGGCGACGGGCGGCCGGTGATCCTGCTGCCCGGGCTGGTCAATTCGGACCGGTCCAACTTCGTGATGCGGCGCTATCTCCAGCGGCTCGGCTATCGCGCCGAGGGCTGGCAACTCGGGCGCAATCTGGGCGTGCGCGCGATCGGGCAGGATGGCGAGCGGCTGATGGCGCGGATTGCGGCGCTGCACGCCGAGACCGGGCAGAAGGTGACGCTGATCGGGGTGTCGCTCGGCGGGATCATGGCACGGATCGCGGCGCACCGGCATCCCGAACTGGTGCGCGAGGTCATCACCATCAGCTCGCCCTTTGCCGGGCCGCCGACCTGCACCAATGTCTGGCGGCCGTTCGAGGTGCTGACTGGCGAGAAGATCGGCGACCCGGCAGTGAGCGCGCGGCTGGAAGAAGCGGCAAAGCCGCTGCCGGTGCCCGCGACGTCGATCTGGAGCCGCAGCGACGGGCTGGTCAACGGGTTGATCTGCCGCGAGCCCGAGGGCGCGGAGGGCCGGGCGATCGAAGTCAGCAGCAGCCATTTATGGGTGCAGATGAAGCCCGAGGTGCTGCGCGCGGTGGCGCAGGTGCTGGGTCAGTCCGGATCGCCGGCGCGATAGCCGTCATAGGGGCCGCATTTGTCGGGGTTCTTGCGGCATTCCTTCTCGCGCTTGCGGCGCTCCTTGCCCTCGCGTGCTTCCTTCTCACGCATCTTCTTGCCGTAGTTGCGGTCGGCCTCTTCCTGGCTGGTGGTCGACCAGTCGACGACCTGGCTGCCGGCCTTGACCGGGAGCGTGGCGACGTCCCACGCGGTCTTGGCGATGCAGCCGCCGGCAAGCAGGGGCAGCGTGGCGACAATCGGGAGAAGCAACTTGCGCATGAGCTTTACCTTGGCTGGGGCGCCGGCACCGAAGCGGCGCGCGCGGATACGGCAGCATATGGGTAGTCGCTGAACACGCCGTCTACGCCAAGTCCGATAAAATACGCGATTTCCTCGGTAAGTCGCCCGTGCCCGGCCGGGCCGCCGGTGGCGCGATAGGCGGGCAGCAGGAAGTAATTCTCGGCGCGGAAGGTCCAGGGATGGACTTTCAAGCCCGCGGCATGGGCGTCGGCGACGAGGGATGTGTCGGGGAGCATCGCGCGTTCGGGGCCGATCCCGGCGGCATAATCGGCGATGCGCTTAAGCCCCTCGGGCGTTGCCATCGCGGCATCGCTCGGTTCGGTGCCATCGGCGGGGGCGCCGCTGGCGGCCATCAGCTGGATGAGCGGCACGCGCGTCATGCCCTTGAGCTTCTTGAGGTTGGCGACTTCGAACGACTGGATGAACACCGGCGCGTCGGCGTGGTCCCAGCCGGCCTCGCGCAGCTTGGCGACGAGCGTCGCTTCGAGCGGCAGGCCGATCGAGGCGAAATAGCTCGGATGCTTGGTTTCGGGATAGATGCCGACGCGGCGCTTGGCGGCCTTGGCGAGCGCGATGATCTCTTCGAGCGTCGGGATCTCGGCCTGACCGTCATATTTGGTGTTGCCGGGGCGAAGCTGCGGAAGGCGCTCCTTGGCGCGCAGCGTCTTGAGTTCGGCGAGCGTGAAATCCTCGGTGAACCAGCCGGTGACCTTGGCGCCGTCGATCGTCTTGGTCGTTTTCCGCGCGGCGAATTCGGGATGCGCGGCGACGTCGGTGGTGCCCGAGATCTCGTTCTCGTGCCGCGCGACGAGTTCGCCGTCCTTGGTCGGGACCAGATCGGGCTCGATGAAGTCGGCGCCTTGCTCGATCGCGAGGCTGTAGGCGAGCAAGGTATGCTCGGGGCGTTCGCCGCTGGCGCCGCGATGCGCGATGACGATCGGTCTTGCTGCCATGCCGGCCTCCTGGACGTGTGCGCAGCCCTGTGCCAGCAGCATTGCCGCGAGCGCCAACGATCTTTTCACGAAACTTTCCACGGGCCAGGCGTTATCGAGTGGTTGTGACGGTAGCGAGGCGGAGCTTGGCGGAAAACGACGTGGTATTGGCCGCTGCCCGCGATTGGCACGGCGCGCGGATGGCGCTGGCTACGGTCGTGTCGACCTGGGGCTCGGCGCCGCGGCCGCGCGGCAGCCATATGCTGGTGCACGCCGATGGGCGGTTCGAGGGATCGGTTTCGGGCGGGTGCGTCGAGACCGATATCCTTGCCACCGCCGCCGAGGTGATCGCCGGGGCGCCGGCGGTGGTGAAGACCTATGGCGTCGCCGATGCCGCCGCTTGGGAAGTCGGGTTGCCGTGCGGCGGGCAGATCGCGGTGCTGGTGCAGCCGGTGTCGACCGGGGGATTTCCGCCCGAATTGTTCGACGCGATCGAGGCGGCGCAGGCTGCAGGTACGCCACTCGATGTCGCGACCGACCTCGGCACTGGCCAGAGCATTGCCGGAAGCGAGGGCGATTTCGTCAATCGCTACGATCCGCCGCGGCGGCTGCTGATCGTCGGCGCGGTGCAGATTGCGCAGCGGCTCGCCGGGCTGGCGCGCGAGCTGGGGATCGTCACCTATGTGATCGATCCGCGCGGGCGATTTCTTACCGAGGAGCGCTTTCCCGGAGTGACGCTCGACGATCGCTGGCCCGACGAGGCGGTGACGGCGCTCAAGCCCGATCCGGCGACCGCGGTGGTCACGCTGAGCCACGATGCCAAGATCGACGATGCCGCGCTGATCGCCGCGCTGGCGCACCCCACCGGCTATGTCGCGGCGCTGGGATCGCGCAAGAGCCATGCCGCGCGGCTCGATCGGTTGCGCGCGGCGGGGATTGCCGAAACCGATCTGGGCCGTATCGAGGGTCCGGCCGGGATGCGTATCGGCGCGATCGGCCCGGCCGAGATCGCGTTGTCGATCGCCGCGGCGATGGTGAGGAGTTTTCATGCTGACACCTGAACGGACCGCACTGGTGCTGCTCGCCGCGGGGCATTCGCACCGGTTCGAGGGCGATAAATTGAGCGAGCCGTTCCTCGACAAGCCGCTCGCCTATCACGTCGTCACGGCGCTGGAGAATGTGCCGTTTCTGACGCGCATCGCCGTGGTCTCGAACACCGGGCTCGATTTCGGTGCGCTGGGCTATCAGGTCGAGCCCAATCCCGATCCGTCGCTCGGGCAGGCGCGGTCGCTGTGCCACGGGGTGACGGTCGCGAAGGAAGCGGGCGCAGAGGCGGTGCTGGTCGCGCTGGCCGACATGCCGCGGGTGACGGCGGCGCATGTCTATCGGATGTTCGATGCCGCCGACGGAGCGGGGACGATCGTCGCGTCGAGCGACGGGGTGCAGCCGCGCCCGCCGGCGCTGTTCGGCAGGAACATGTTCGACGATCTGCTCGACCTCGAGGGCGATGAGGGCGCGCGGCAGTTGATCAAGCGCGGGCACCATGTCGTGACGAGCCCGGCGGAGTTGGTCGATGTCGATACGCGGGCGGACCTGGAGAAGCTGCGCAAGCTCTACGGGCTGGAGAGCGACGGGAAGTAATCCTCCCCGTCCCGGGAAGGATTTATTCGTGCCGCAATGCGTCGATCGGGTTGAGGCTCGCGGCACGCCTGGCCGGGAAATAGCCGAACACCACGCCGATCAGCGCCGAGATCGCGAAGGCGACGAAGTTGATCTGCGGCTCGAACATGAACTCGACCTTCATCAGCGGCGCCAGCCCGAGCACCACGCCCTGCGCGACGAGCAGCCCGACCAGCCCGCCCAGGCACGACAGCACCACCGCCTCCATCAGGAACTGCATCAGCACTTCGCTCGCCACCGCGCCGATCGCGAGGCGGATGCCGATCTCGCGGGTGCGCTCGGTGACCGACACCAGCATGATGTTCATGATCCCGATGCCGCCGACGACCAGACTGATGCCCGCCACCGCGGTGACGATCTGGGTGAGCAGCGTGGTGATCCCGGTCAGCGTCGCGCTGATCTGGGCGGTGTCGAAGATGTTGAAATCGTCATCCTTGCCGCCGGTGATCCGGCGGCGCTCGCGCAGCACCTGCTTCAAGGATTCCTGGACCTGGGCGCCGTCATAGGCCGGGTCGGTGCCGACCAGCATCAGCCGGATGTCGCGATTGCCGGTGAAGCGGCGCTGGACCTGCTTGATCGGCATGATGATCGTATCGTCCTGATCGCCGAAGCCGCCCTGGCCGCGCGTGCTGAGCGTGCCGATCACGTCGCACGAGATGCCGTTGACGCGGATCCGCTCGCCCACTGCCTCGCCGCCGCGGAACAGGTTGGTGCGGATCGTGTTGCCGATGATGCACACGCCCTTGCCGGCCTGTTCCTCGAGCCGCGTGAAGGTACGGCCGGAGGCCAGGGGCCAGGGCTGGACCTTGAAGAAATCGTCGGTGGTGCCGTTGATCGTGGTCGACCAGTTCGCGCCCTGGTAGATCACCGTCGCGGTCGACTGCGCCTGCGGCGCGACTGCAGTCACCCCGGCGACCTGGCGCGCGATCGCCTCGACATCGCCCTCTTCGAAATCGGGCGGGCGCGGGCCGCCGCCGCCGCGGCCGAAGCCCTGGCCGGGGCGGACCTGGAGGATGTTGGTGCCGAGGCTGGCGACCTGCTGCTGCGCGGCCTTGGTCGTGGCGTTGCCGAGCGTGACCATCGCGACCACCGCGGCGACACCGATGATGATGCCGAGCGTCGTCAGGAACGAACGCAATTTGTGGCGGAAGATCGATCGGATCGCGAGGATGAAGGTGGTGCCGAACATCAGGCCACCACCTCACCCTGCGCATGGTTCTCGATCCGCTCGACCAGCCCGTCCTTGAAGTGGATGATCGTCCGCGCGAAGGCGGCCATGTCGGGCTCGTGCGTGACCATCAGGACGGTGATGCCGCTGGTCCGGTTGAGCTCGGTCAGGAACTTCATGATCTCGACCGAGCGCTCCGAATCGAGATTGCCGGTGGGCTCGTCGGCGAGAAGCACGTCGGGGTTGGTGACGATCGCGCGGGCGATCGCCACGCGCTGCTGCTGGCCGCCGGAAAGTTCGGCGGGAGTATGGTCCCACCACTCCTTGAGCCCGACCTTGTCGAGCGCGGCCATCGCCGCCTCGCGCCGCGCCTTCTTGGGATCGCCGCGATAGAGCAGGGGCAGCTCGACATTTTCGAGCGCCGAGGTGCGCGCGAGCAGGTTGAAGCCCTGGAAAACGAAGCCGAGATATTTCCGCCGGAGCAGTGCGCGCTCGTCACGGCCGAGGCGCTCGACATGGACGCCCTTGAACTGGAACTCGCCGCCCGAAGGCACGTCGAGGCAGCCGAGGATGTTCATCGTCGTCGACTTGCCCGAGCCCGAAGGGCCCATCACCGCGACAAAATCGCCCGCCTGGATGTCGAGGTCCACGCCCTTCAGCGCCTGGAACGCCGTCGGGCCCTCGCCATAGACCTTGGTGACACCGCGCAGGCGGATGATCGGCGCGTCACTGGCCGCCACGCTGGCCTCCGGCTCCGCCGCCCTGGCCACCGCCCTGACGCCTTTGGCCGCCCCCCTGGCGCTGCTGTCCGGTGCTGCCGGCGGCAAGCTGGCCGGTGACCACCTTCATGCCGGGCTTGAGATCGCCGCCGGTGATCTCGGTGACGGTGCCGTTGGTGTCGCCGATCGTGACCTTCACGGCCTGGGGCTGGTTTTCCGCATCGAGGACATAGACCGTCTGGCCCGCCCCGCGCGCGATGGTGGCGGACTTCTGCGCCTGGTTGCCGCGGCGTCCGCGCGGCGGGGCGAGCGCGCCGGTGATGCCGCCCTGGCCGCCGCTCGCAGCCTGGGCCGGGTCGCTCGGCTTGAAGCGCAGCGCCGCATTGGGGACGAGCAGCACGTTGGGCTTGGCCTTGGTGATGATCTCGGCGGTCGCGGTCATCCCGGGGCGAAGTTGCTGGTCGGCATTGGCGACGCTCAGGGTCGCAGCATAAGAGACGACCTGCGACTGGGTGGTCGTGCTCGTCGTCCCGCTCGACGACGAACTCGCCTGCGCCGACAGGTTCGAGCCGAGATCGACGCGGGTGATCGTCGCCGGAAAGGTCTTGCCGGGGAACGCGTCGACGGTGAAGCTGGCGAGCTGGCCTTCCTTGACCGAGCCGACATCGGCCTCGTCGATCGCGACCTGCAGCTCCATCGCCGACAGATCCTCGGCGATGACGAACAGGGTCGGCGTGTTGAACGAGGCGGCGACGGTCTGGCCGGCGTCGATCTGGCGGGCGAGGACGACGCCGTTGACCGGCGAGCGGATGACGGCCTTGTAGCGACGGGTCTCGTTCGACGAGAGCGCGGCGCGGGCGGCGACGACATTGGCTTGCGCGGCCTTGAGCGCGGCGTTGGCGCGCTGGACGGCGGCACGCGCCTGTTCCATCTCGACCTTGGCGGGGACGCGTCCACCCGAGAGCCGGCTGACTTCCTCAAGCCGATTGAGCTGGGCCTGCGACTCGGCAACGGTGGCCTGGGCCTGGGCGACCTGCGCCTGCTGCGCGTTGAGCTGGGCCTTGCCCTGGGTGATGTCGTCGTCGAGCTGCGACACGTCGAGCACCGCGAGCGGCTGGCCCTTTACGACGCGATCGTTGACGTCGACGGTGACGGTCTCGACAAGGCCCGAAAGTTCGGAGCCGACCTGTACCTGGTTGGTCGGCGCCAGCTTGCCGGTCGCCGAGACGCTGACCGTCAGATTGCCGCGCTCGGCCTCGTCCGTGGCATATTCGGTCGCCGTCGAACCGCCGAAGCAGCGCGAGACGAGCAGCCCGAGCAACACCACGACCACGCCGATGACGATCCATTTGAGCCAACGCCGCCACCACGGCCGCGCGGGCGTGCCGAGGAATTCGTTGAGGTTCGAATTGGGATCAGTTGCCATCCGCGGTGCCGCCTGTGGTCGATTGGGCCCGATCGGGGGCCGTGGGAGTGACGCTGCTGTCCCAGCCGCCGCCGAGCGCCTGGTAGAGCTGGATCAGCGCGGTCGACTGATCGGACTGCGCGCCGACCAGCCCGTTGCGGGCCGAAAGCAATGCGCTCTCGGCCTGGTTGAGCGTGGTGAAATCGGTGAGGCCCGAGCGATATTGCAGCCGCGCGAGCAACGCCTGGTTGTCCGACGCTTCGAGCGCGGTGCGGAACTCGGCCTCGCGGCGCTGGGCTGCCTGGAGCGCGAAGATCGCATTCTCGATATCCTCGAGCCCGGCAAGCACGGTTTGCTTGTACGAAAGGAACGCGCCGTCGGCCGCGGCCTGCGCCGAGCGGACCTGGCTGCGGCTACGGCCGGCGTCGAAGATCGTCTGGGCGATATTGGCGAACAGCCGGCCGGTGATGACGTCGAAAATCGAGTCGAGCGCGCTGCTGCCGCCGTTGATGCTGCCGCCGATCGACAGCGAAGGATAAAGCGCGGCTTCGGCGACGCCGATGCGTGCGGTGGCCGCAGCGAGGTTGCGCTCGGCGACGCGGATGTCGGGGCGCTGGCGCAGCGCCTCGGCCGGGATGCCGGCGGCGACTTGCGCCGGGCCGCGCGGGATCGGCTTGGCCGCTTCGAGCTCGGTCTTGAGCGCGCCGGGCGCCTGGCCGGTCAGCACGCCGAGCCGCGAGACGAATCCGTTGTAATTGGCTTCAAGCGTCGGGATTGTCGCCGCGGTCTGCGCACGCTGGGCACGCGCCTGTTCCTGATCGATCGTCGAAACCAGCCCGGCCTGGACGCGCCACTGCGCAATCTCGACATTGTCCTGCTGGAGCGCGAGCGAGTTGCGCGCATTCGCAAGCTGCGCCTGCGCGGCGCGGGCGAGCACGTAGTTGCGCGCGGTCTCCGCCTCGATCGAGATCAGGACCGCGGCATAATCGAAGCCCGACGATTCATAGGCCGCACGCGACGCCTCGACGCCGCGGCGGACTCCACCGAACAGATCGACCTGGTAGCTGGCGTCGCCACCGATCGAGAAGCTGGTCCGTCCGCCCTGTGAAAAGGACGTGACGGTGCCGTCGGGGAGGGTCGTGGTGGTGGTGCCCCCGCGCAGTGAATCGGTGCGCGAGGCACCGCCCGACACGCCGAGGCTGGGCAGCAGCGAGGCACGCTGCTGGATCAGCGATTCGCGCGCCTGGCGCAGCCGCGTGATCGCCTGGGCGATGTCGAGGTTCGCGGCCTGGGCGCGCTGGACCAAGGAGGCGAGCTGGGGATCGTCGAACTTCTCCCACCAGCGGGTGAGGTCTTCGCGGGCGCGCTGGTCGGCAGGGACCGAATAGGCGTCGGGCACGCCGAGCTCGGGCGCGGTGCGCGGCCGATAGTCCGGCCCCGCGGCGCAGGCGGCGAGCGGCAGTGCGAGGACGAGCGTCAGGGCTATCGGGCGTCTGGCCATGGCTGCCTAGATGGTCGGTAGCCGGGATCGGTTCCACCGAAATTATGTCGCAGATTGTCGCAGCCCTAGAAAAACTGCCGCTTGGAGCGGCGACGTAACGGATTCTGCGACTTGCGCGCGGCGCGCGGTTGGGGACAAGGGGAGCGCATAAGAACGGGAGCGGAGCGATAATGAGCGACAGCCTGTACCCTGTATCCGAGGCGTGGGCGCGCACCGCGCGTGTCGACGCGGCGGGATATGAAAAGCTGTACGGGCGCAGCATCGCCGATCCGGGAAGCTTCTGGCTCGAGCAGGCCAAACGGCTGCAGTGGATGAAGCGGCCCGAAGTCGCGGGCGATTGGTCGTTCGAAGAAGACGATTTCCACATCCGCTGGTTCGCCGACGGCAAGCTCAATGTCGCGGCCAATTGCATCGACCGGCATCTGGCCAGCCGCGGCGGCGATATTGCGATCCTCTGGGAACCCGACGAGCCGAGCGAGGAACCGCGGCGCTACACCTATCGACAGTTGCACGAGGAAGTCTGCCGCTTCGCCAATGTGCTCAAAGGCGAGGGCGTGCAGAAGGGTGACCGGGTCACGCTCTACATGCCGATGATTCCGGAGGCGGCGTTCGCGCTGCTCGCCTGCGCACGGATCGGCGCGATCCATTCGGTGGTGTTCGGCGGCTTCTCGCCCGAGGCACTGGCGGGACGGATCACCGATTGCGATTCGACCGTGGTGATCACTGCCAACGAAGGCCGGCGCGGCGGCAAGCGCGTACCGCTGAAGGCCAATGTCGATGCGGCGGCTGGGCACACGCGGTGCCTGCAGAAGGTGATCGTGGTGCAGGCGACCGGCGGCGCGGTCGATATGAAGCCGGGCCGCGACGTCTGGTATCACGAGGCCGCGGCGAAGGTTTCCGCCGAATGCCCGGCCGAACCGATGGGCGCCGAGGATCCGCTGTTCATCCTCTATACCTCGGGATCGACCGGCAAGCCCAAGGGCGTGCTCCACAGCTCGGCGGGGTATCTGCTCTGGGCGAGCTACACGCACGAACTCGTGTTCGATTACCGGCCAGGTCAGGTCTATTGGTGCGCAGCCGATATCGGCTGGGTCACCGGGCACAGCTATATCGTCTACGGACCGCTGGCGAATGGCGCGACGACGCTGATGTTCGAGGGTGTGCCCAATTGGCCAGACGCCTCGCGGATCTGGCAGGTGGTCGACCGCCACCAGGTCGAGATACTCTACACCGCACCGACTGCGTTGCGTGCGCTGATGAAGGAAGGCGATGCGTATGTCGCCAAGACATCCCGGAAATCGCTGCGGCTGCTCGGCACGGTGGGCGAACCGATCAATCCCGAGGCGTGGCGCTGGTATCACGAAGTGGTCGGCGAGGGGCGCTGCCCGATCGTCGATACCTGGTGGCAGACCGAAACCGGCGGGCAGATGATCACACCGCTGCCCGGCGCGACCGCGCTCAAGCCGGGATCGGCGACGCTGCCGCTGCCAGGCGTCGATCCCCAGATCGTCGATACCGAGGGCAACGTGTTGCACGGCGCAACCGAGGGCAATCTGGTGATCGCCAAGAGCTGGCCTGGGCAGATGCGCACCGTCTGGGGCGATCACGATCGTTTCTTCCAGACCTATTTCACCATCTACAAGGGCAAGTATTTCACCGGCGACGGGTGTCGGCGCGACGAGGACGGCTATTACTGGATCACCGGGCGGGTCGACGACGTGATCAACGTCTCGGGGCACCGGATGGGGACTGCCGAAGTCGAGAGCGCGCTGGTTCTCCACCCCAAGGTCGCCGAGGCGGCGGTGGTCGGCATGCCGCACGACATCAAGGGGCAGGGCATCTACGCCTATGTCACCCTGAACGCGCATGTCGTGGCCGACGAGGCGCTGCGCAAGGAATTGCGCGACTGGGTACGGGCCGAGATCGGGCCGATCGCGACGCCCGACGCGCTCCAGTTCGCGCCGGGGTTGCCCAAGACACGCTCGGGCAAGATCATGCGGCGGATTCTCCGGAAAATCGCCGAGGGCGACGTGTCGTCGCTGGGGGACACGAGCACGCTTGCCGATCCCGCGGTGGTCGACGATCTGGTGGCGAACCGAGTGGGCTGATTGCAAGGTTGCAATTATTGCAACCGTCCGCCGGAAACATTGCATTTGCGGGAAATCCCACGGCGACCCAGATGCGTCCTATGCTGCATTGCAGCAAGAACCTTCCAAAGGATTGCCCGATGTTCTCGTTAATTGCGCTATTCGTGGCGCGGCGTCGCAACGTTGCCTGAAGCAAAGAGGGGGAGCGGAAACGCTCCCCCTTTTCGTATCCGGCGACTTACTGGACGCCGTGCATCCACTTCTTGAGCGGCCAGCTGAGCAACAGCAGGAGCACGCCCAGGCCGATCGCCCAGTACGAGATCAGCGTGAAGACGTGGACATAGACGTCGAGGCTGACCTTCAGGTTGGTGACCTGGCCACCGACGGTCTCGACGCTGGCGACCTGCGCGATCATCCCCGCGACATATTGCGCGACCGAGATCGACAAGAACCACACGCCCATCATCAGCCCGACGACACGCGCGATCGACAGCTTGGTGATCATGCTGAGACCGACCGGCGAGATGCAGAGCTCGGCGAAGCTATGGACGAAATAGAGCCCGGCGAGCCACCAGATGCCGACCTGGAACCCGGCATCAGCGAACTGCGCGCCCCAGACCAGCAGCAGGAAGCCGCCCGCGACGCCGATCAGCGCGATGCCGAACTTGACCGGGATCGACGGCTCGAGCCCGCGCTTGGCCAGCGACGTCCACAGGATCGACATGAACGGTGCGAGCAGCACGATGAAGGCGGCGTTGAAGAACTGGGTCTGCGGCGCGGTGATACTGAACAGCCCGAACACCGACAGGTCGGTATTGCGATCGGCGAACAGCGTCAGCGACGAGCCCGCCTGCTCGAACAGCGTCCAGAAGACGACGTTGAACACGATCAGCGTCATCGCCGCGAGCATCATCTGGAATTCCTGGCGGCTGCCCGAGAGGAACGACCAGATCAGGATGCCGGGGACCGAGAGCGCGAAGGTGCCGAACAGGAACTTGCCCATGATCGGCAGCGACGCGATGTAGCCGAGGATCCCCGAGCCGGGCTCGGGCTCGACCGAGTTCATCAGGTTGACGTAGAGGAAATAGAAGACCGGGACGATCAGCAGCGCGCCGGCATAGATGAACCATTGCTGCCGCTCGACTTCGGGCCGTGCGGGCGGCTCGCCATAGCCGGCGAGCGTGTTGCCGTTGAACTGGATCAGCGACCACGACACCATCATGCCGATCGCAGCGAGGCCGAAGCCCGCCCACCAGCCGAACAGCACCGCGAGCAGCGGGCATAGGATCTGCGAAAACAAGGATCCGATGTTGATGCCCATGTAGAAGATCGTGAAGCCGGCGTCGCGCCGGCGGTCGCCGACTTCGTAGAGCTCGCCGACCATCGTCGAGATGTTAGGCTTGAAGAAGCCGTTGCCGGTCGAGACCATCGACAGGCCGATCAGCATGATCATCACGTAGAGCGGGCTGCGATCGGCGTCGGATTCGAAGTTGCCCTTGGCGACTTTGCGCGCGAGCTGGCCGTTCTCGAGCAGGTCGACTGTGCCGTCCTCATTGCCCTTGATCTCGAGCTTCCGGGTACCGTCGACGACGTAGCGGACCTGCTTGTCGCCGGCCTGCTCGATCGAGACTTCGTAGCGCTGGCCATCGATCTTGGCGTGGGGCTGCGCGGTGGGGCCGCCGAAGCACAGGATGAGATAGCCGAGCGACATCACGATAGCGCCGAACTTGACCGCGCGCTTCGAGCCGAGGAACTGGTCGGCCAGATAGCCGCCGACCAGCGGGGTGAGGTACACCAGCGCGGTGAACCCGCCATAGATGCCCGTCGCCTGGCGATCGCCGAACATGAAATGCTGGGTTAGGTAGAGCGTCAGCAGCGCCCGCATGCCGTAGAAGCCGAACCGCTCCCACATCTCGGTGGTGAACATCCGCGCGAGCTGGCGGGGATGACCGAACCAGGTCTTCTCCGCGGCCGGATTGACGCGGGTGATATCGGGTTCTGCCGGGCTGTCGGCGGTGGGGCTTTCTACCATGCGTGAATTGCTTTCAAATGGGGTTCCGGGAGCGGGCCCGGCGCATGGGCGGCCAAACTAGACGGAATGAAGCCGCTGTAAAGGCGCGCGTATTTTTGTTGCGCCGCACGCATATTGGCGGGCGCGGCCGGCCACCCTAGATGGCGGGGATGTTCAACGATCGCACTACGCCGCTAAGCCTTCTCCAGACTCGCCGATCGGGCAAGCCGCGCGACATGGTCGCGCCCGGGCCGAGCCCGGAGCAGCTGCACGAGATGGTCGCGATCGCGGCGCGGACGCCGGATCATGGCAAGCTCGCGCCGTGGCGGTTCGTGATCGTTCCCGACGACGCGCGGCCGGCGCTGGCGAAGAAGCTGGTCGAGATCCAGCGTGCCGAGAAGCCCGACTGTAGTGCGCGGGACGACGAGGCGGCGGCGCAGTTCGTCACGCAGGCGCCGGCCTTGGTGGTGGTGCTTTCGGCGCCGGTGATTCCGCATAAGATTCCCCTGTGGGAGCAGGAATTGTCGGCCGGGGCGGCGTGCATGAACCTGCTCCATGCCGCGCATGCGATGGGGTTCGTCGGCGGATGGCTGACCGGCTGGGCGGCTTATTCGAACGCAGTGCGCGACCTTTTTGGCGATGTTTCGCAGCGAATTGCCGGGTTTGTGTTCATCGGCACGCCCGGGCGCGAACTCGAGGAGCGGCCGCGCGGCGAACTGTCCGAAATCGTACATCAGTGGAATCCCGGGTATGGACCTGATCGCTAATCGGTGTATTATCGCAGCATGACAGCGCTCGAGCACGACGATTCACCCGTGTACCTCAAGCTTCGCGCCACCATCGCTGCGGCGATATTGCGCGGCGAATATCGCGCGGGGGACCAGCTCCCTTCGGTCCGGGCGCTCGCCGCCGAGCATGGCGCCAATCCGCTGACCGTCGCCAAGGCGTATCAGAGCTTCCAGGACGACGATTATGTCGAGGTGCGCCGCGGCGTCGGCATGTTCGTGCTACCCGGTGCGGTCGAGCGGCTGCGCGTCGCCGAGCGCGAGCGCTTCCTGAAGGGGCATTGGCCGCGGGTGCGTGAGCATATCGCGCTGCTCGGGCTCGACGTGCGCGAGCTGCTGGACAGCGAACTGGCCTGACGGGGCGGGCGAACCCGCCCCGCTGAACGAATTACCCCGCGTTGGCGCTGGGCGTGTTGACGCCCATCGACTGGAGATATTTCCGCACGTTGCGCGCGGCCTGTCGCAGGCGCTGCTCGTTCTCGACCATCGCGATGCGGACATAGCCTTCGCCATTCTCGCCATAGCCGACGCCGGGTGCGACTGCGACCTTGGCATGACTGAGCAGCTGCTTCGAGAATTCGAGGGAGCCCAGATGCGCGAGCGCCGGCGGCAGCGGCGCCCAGGCGAACATCGAGGCGGGCGGCGAGGGGATGTCCCAGCCGGCGCGGCCGAAGCTCTCGACCATGACGTCGCGGCGCTTGTGATAGAGCTGGCGGTTCTTCTCGACGATATCCTGCGGGCCGTTCAATGCGGCGCAGGCGGCCGCCTGGACGGGGGTGAAGGCGCCGTAGTCGAGGTACGACTTCACGCGCGTCATCGCCGCGATCAGATGCTTGTTGCCGACCGCGAAGCCGATCCGCCAGCCGGCCATCGAATAGGTCTTGCTGAGCGAGGTGAACTCGATCGCGACGTCCTTGGCGCCCTTGACCTGGAGGATCGAAGGCGTCGGATTGCCGTCATAATAGAGCTCGGAATAGGCAAGGTCGGAGATGATCCAGACCTTGTTCTCCTTCGCCCAGGCGACGAGGCGCTCGTAGAAGGCGAGGTCGACGGCCTCGGCGGTGGGGTTCGACGGGTAGTTCACCACCAGGATGCTCGGGCGCGGAACGGTGAAGTTCATCGCGCGCTCGAGGCTCTCGAAATAGTGATCGTCGGGAGTGGTCGGCACCGCGCGGATCGTCGCCCCGGCGATGATGAAGCCGAAGGTGTGGATCGGGTAGGACGGGTTGGGCGCGAGCACGACGTCGCCCGGCGCGGTGATCGCGGTGGCGAGGCTGGCGAGCCCTTCCTTCGATCCCATCGTCACGACGACTTCGGTCTCGGGATCGAGATCGACGCCGAAGCGGCGGCCATAATAGTTCGCCTGGGCGCGGCGGAGGCCGGGAATGCCCTTGGACTGCGAATAGCCGTGCGCGTCGGGCTTGGACGCGACTTCGCACAGCTTCTCGATGACGTGAGCCGGCGGAGGCAGATCGGGATTGCCCATGCCGAGATCGATGATGTCCTCGCCTGCCGCACGCGCCGCTGCCCGCATGCCGTTGACTTCGGCGATGACGTAGGGCGGCAGCCGCTTCATGCGGTAGAACTCTTCGGACATTCCCACTTCTCTCTTCGGGTTTGGGCGCTGCATTGCGCCGTGGGGCGTTCCTACGCCATTCCTGCCAACTCGGGAATGACGAGTTGGCTTGTCGGCGCTAAAGCGTCGATACGCGCTGCCGGAGAGGAACTGCATGGCCGACACCACGACTCCGCTGCCCAGCCTGGAAGACCTGCAGCACTGGACCTGGGTGCTGGGCAAGGCGCAGCAGATGATGCTCGAGCACGGCTTCGACCTGATGGGCCAGATGCCCGCGGCGCCGGGGATGGACCCGACAGGCGCGCTGCGCGCGAGCGCCAATTTCTGGGCCGATACGATGCAGCTGTGGCAGCGCTTCCTCGATCCCGCCAACGCGACGCCGTTCGAAGAGACCCCGGAGCAGGCGCGCGACAAGCGCTTCAAGGCGCCGCAATGGCGCGAAGAGCCGGTGTTCGACTTCCTGCGCCAGAGCTATTTCATGATCGCCGATCACATGCTGAAGGGCGTCGATGCGCTGGAAGGCATGGATCCCCGCCAGAGGGACCAGATCCGCTTCGCGACCAAGGGCTTCATCGACGCGGTGAGCCCGACCAACTTCCCCGCGACCAATCCGCAGGTGCTCGAGAAGATCGTCGAGACCAAGGGCGAGAGCCTGCTCAAGGGCCTGCAGCACATGCTGGGTGACATCGCCAAGGGGCAGATGACCCAGACCGCAGAGGGCGCGTTCGAGCTGGGCAAGAACCTGGCGATGACCCCGGGCAAGGTGGTCAAGCGCACGCCACTCTATGAGCTGATCCAGTACGCGCCCACGACCAAGCAGGTCCACGCCACGCCGCTGATCATCTTCCCGCCATGGATCAACCGCTTCTACATCCTCGACCTCACGCCCGAGAAGAGCTTCATCGCCTGGGCAGTGGCGCAGGGGCTGACCGTGTTCGTGGTGTCGTGGAAGTCGGCCGATGCGAGCATGAAGGACGTCGTCTGGGACGATTATGTCGAGCGCGGCCAGATCGATGCGATCGACACGGTGCGCGACCTGCTCGGCGTCGAGGGCGTGCATGCGATCGGCTATTGCGTGGCGGGGACGACGCTGGCGGCGACGCTCGCCGTGCTGGCGGCACGCGGGGAGAGCGCGAAGGTCACGAGCGCGACCTTCTTCACCGCGCAGGTCGATTTCAGCGAGGCCGGCGACCTGACGATGTTCGTCGACGACGACCAGCTCGCGCTGATCAAGTCGCTGGGCGGGGAGGGATTCCTCGACGGGCGCTACATGGCCGCGACGTTCAACCTGCTGCGCGGGCGCGATCTGATCTGGAACTACGTCACCAACAATTACCTGATGGGGCAGGATTATGCCCCGTTCGACCTGCTCCACTGGAATTCGGACGTCACCAACCTGCCGGCGACCTGGCATCTGAGCTACCTGACCGACCTGTACCGCGACAACAAGCTGGCGGTGCCGGGCGCGCTGACCATCGACGGCACGCCGATCGACCTGGGGAGGGTGATGACGCCGACCTATGTCCAGGCCGGGCGCGAGGACCATATCGCGCCGGCGGCGAGCGTGTGGAAGATCACCCACCACTTCAAGGGACCGATCAAGTTCGTTCTCGCCGGATCGGGTCACATCGCCGGCGTGGTCAATCCGCCCGCGGCGGGGAAATACCAATATTGGGTCAACGATTCGAAGGTCGAGACGCTTGCCGAGTTCATGGCGGGCGCCAACGAGACCAAGGGAAGCTGGTGGCCGGACTGGGTGGAATGGATCGAGGACGTCGATAGCGCCAAAGTGGATGCAAAAGGCGCACGCGTGCCTGGCAGGGGCAAGCTCAAGGCGATCGAGGATGCGCCGGGAAGCTACGTTCGCACCCGCTGACAAGCAACATTCCGTAACGTAAAAGACATCATTGTGCAGTGCACAAAAATGCTATTGCAATGCATGCAACAGCTCCTTACATGCTGCATTGCAGCAATAGTCAGGGGACGATTCGCATGGCCACCAAGGGACCAAAAGCGCCGGCAAAGCCCGTCGCCGTACCGCCCGCGGCGCGCGCCAAGAAGCCGGCCGCGCCCAAGACTGTGGCTGTTGCTCCCAAGGCTGAGAAGCCCGCGCCGACCGCAATCATCGAAGCAGCAGCTCCGGTGAACGAGGCCGGACCGGCCCCGGTCGTGGAAGCAGCGTCGCAGGAAGTAGTCGAAACCGTCGAAGCCGCGGCAGAGCAGGCACAAGCCGCCGTCGCGGAAACCGTCAACGAAGCCGAGGTCGCCGTCGCGGCGGTTTCGGAACCCATCGTCAAGGAAACCATCACCATGGCTACCAATTTCGAAAACACCGCCACTGCCAACACCGCCAAGGCACAGGCCCTGTTCAGCGATTTCAACGATCGCACCAAGGCTGCCGTCGAGAAGTCGACCAAGCTGGTCGAAGAAGCCGGCGAGTTCGCCAAGGGCAACCTCGAGGCCGTCGTCGAGTCGGGCCGCATCGCTGCCAAGGGCTTCGAGAGCCTGGGCCAGGACGCTGCCGAATATGGCCGCAAGTCTTTCGAGAACGCCACCTCGGCGATGAAGACCCTCGCGACCGTCAAGTCGCCGACCGAGTTCTTCAAGCTGCAGAGCGACTTCGTTCGCGGCGCGTTCGACGCCTATGTCGCCGAAGCATCGAAGAACACCGAAGCCGTGATCAAGCTCGCCGGCGACGCCGCGCAGCCGATCTCGAACCGCTTCGCGGTCGCCGTCGAAAAGGTGAAGACCGCCGCCTGAACGCACGCAGCGTTCGAGTGACCGCGTAGAACGGGGCGGCTGCCGAAAGGCGGCCGCCCTTTCGCTTTCCGGCGGTGCGTGCGCTTTTTGAAGCTTAACGGGACGGCTGTGGCCTTGCTTCGCCCCTGCCGAACCCATATTTTCGAGCGTCATGGCCGAAATCAGCAAAAATATCCGGATGGCCGAGGACGGCGACGACGACACCGGCACGCGCGATCCCGCGGTCGGGCTGGCGACGCGCACCCGCACGCGCACCAAGAAGCCGACGCCGTACCGCGTCCTCATGCTCAACGACGACTACACGCCGATGGAGTTCGTCGTTTTGTGCCTCCAGCGCTTCTTCCGAATGAGCATGGAGGAGGCGACCCAGGTGATGCTTCACGTCCACCAGCGCGGCGTGGGGGTGTGCGGGGTGTTCAGCTACGAGGTCGCCGAGACCAAGGTGAGCCAGGTGATCGACTTCGCCCGGCAGAACCAGCATCCGCTCCAGTGCACGCTGGAGAAGGCGTAAGCGGGGCTTTCCCGACGTTAAAGCATCCATGTGCTCCGGCGAAGGCCGGAGCGCTGGGTAACCGGGCGCATCGCGGGCCGCCAGGGCTCCGGCCTTCGCCGGAGCACATGAGTTCTTTGGCCTGCTAGCTCCGCGGCTTGGGCAGCCAGCTGAGATCCAGCCCGACATAGCGATTGACGAAATTCGCCGCGCGCGTGAGCGCCGGCTCGTCCTTCAAGGTGACCCTGCCGCCTTCCCGCCCGATCAGGCCGGTTTCCTCGAGCTGGCGCAGCATGCGGTTGACATGGACCGCCGTGAGCCCGGTGGCGTCGCCGATCTCCTCCTGAGTCAGTCCGAGCAGGAAGGCGTTGTCGATGCTTTTGTCGGTCGCGCGCAGCCGGCTGCGCAGTTCGAGCAGCAGCGCGGCGACGCGCGCCCTGGCGCTGGTGCGGCCGAGCGCGGCAAGCCGATCGGTCAGGGCGACGCGCTCGATCTGCGAATAGACCAGGATCAGCGCCGAGAGCCGCGGATGCCCGGTCATGATATCGGCGAGCGCGGCGCGGTCGAACGGCGAGACGACGCAGTCGGAAAGCGCGGCAAGCGTCTCGGGCGCCTCCTGATAGATCGCGCTGGAGATGCCGAGGATGTCGCCGGGAAAGAGGAAGCGGAGGATCTGGCGGCTGCCGTCGTCGAGCAGCACATAGCTCATCATCAGCCCCTTGCGGAGGATGAACAGTTCGTTGCACGCCTCGTTCTCGCGCTGAAGCACCGCCCCGCGGCGCACATGCCGCTGGCGTTCCTCCAGGTTGTCGAGCGCGGCACTCTCACCGGGGGTGAGCGCGACCAGCTCGTTCAATATGTCCGCGAAACAACTACCCGACACGCAATCGTATTCCCCCCGAGCCACGTGCAAAGCAGTGCCGCGGAATCAATGCATTAAAGTCGATCAATCCCGCCCACGGTCCGGCGCGCTTGCGCGTGCGCCCGGAGCGGCTAGAAGCTCGGACATGGACCGTATCCTTATCCGCGGCGGAAACCGCCTCTCCGGCAAAATCGCCATTTCGGGCGCAAAAAACGCGGCGCTCACACTGATGCCGTGCGCGCTGCTGACCGACGAGCCGCTGACGCTGCGCAACCTGCCGCGCCTCGCCGATGTCGACAGCTTCGGACATCTGCTCAACGAACTCGGCGCCTCGACTGCGATCGAGGGGACGCGGCCCAATGATTTCGGCCGGGTGCTGACGACGCGCGCGGGCAAGCTGACCTCGACCGTCGCGCCCTATGACATCGTGCGGAAGATGCGCGCGTCGATCCTGGTGCTCGGGCCGCTGCTCGGCCGCGCCGGCGAGGCGACGGTGTCGCTGCCCGGCGGCTGCGCGATCGGCAACCGGCCGATCGACCTGCACCTCAAGGCGCTGCAGGCGATGGGCGCCGAGATCGAAGTCGCCGCGGGCTATGTTAAGGCCTCGGCACCCGGCGGGCGGCTCACCGGAGGCCGCTTCAGCTTCCCGGTGGTGTCGGTCGGCGCGACCGAGAATGCGCTGATGGCGGCGGTGACCTGCAAGGGCACGACCGTGCTCGACAATGCCGCGCGCGAGCCCGAGATCGTCGATCTCTGCAACCTGCTCGTCGCGATGGGGGCGCAGATCAGCGGCATCGGCACCGAGCGGCTGGAGATCGAAGGCAGGGATCGCCTGCACGGCGCGACCTATGCCGTGATGCCCGACCGGATCGAGGCGGGCAGCTATGCCTGCGCCGCGGCGATCACCGGCGGCGATGTCGAGCTGGTCGGCGCGGCGGCGAACGACATGCGCGCGACGCTCGACGCGCTCACCCAGGCCGGCGTGACCGTCGAGGAAACGAAGACGGGCATCCGCATCGCCGCCGAGGGCAAGCTCAAGCCGCTGACCTTGTCGACCGCCCCGTTCCCGGGTTTCGCCACCGACATGCAGGCGCAGTTCATGGCGATGCAGCTGGTCGCCGAGGGCGCCAGCGTGTTCACCGAGACGATCTTCGAGAACCGCTACATGCACGTTCCCGAACTGGCGCGGATGGGCGCGCATATCGATGTTCGTGGGCGCACCGCGGTGGTGCACGGCCCGGCCAAGCTGGTCGGCGCGCCGGTGATGGCGACCGACCTGCGCGCGTCGATGAGCCTGATCATCGCCGGCCTCGTCGCAGAGGGAGAGACGCAGGTCAGCCGGGTCTATCATCTCGATCGCGGCTATGAGCGGCTCGAGGAGAAGCTCCAGGGCGTCGGCGCCGATATCGAGCGTGTCGGCGACGGTTGAGGAAATCGTACTGATCCAAATCAGTTAGCCCACGGCACGGCCACAATCGCGGAACTCTCCCATCGCCTTGCCGGTTTAACGGCCCGGCAGGAGAGCAATCCAAATGGCTACACGTCTTCGCGACTTCGCACACGATGCGGGGTCGCAATTCCTTACCGACAGCTTCCAGCGCGGGCTGGCGCATTGGAACCGCGAGCGGCTCGAACCCGGCTTCCCCGAGGCAGAATGGAGCCGGACCTTCGAGCGCGATGTGAAGATGCAGCGGCTCGAGGGTGCATTCCTCGAGGAGCTGCGCGCCGAGGTGATCGACGAGGCGGCCGCGGCACCGACCGATGTCGCGGGCTTCATCGACTGGTTCGAAGGGCTGAAGGCGCGGGGCCCCGGCCAGGGCGATCCGCTGTTCCCCTGGCTCGCCGAGGAGGCGGACCGGGATCAGCTTCGATGGTTCTTCGAGCAGGAGGCCGCGGGCGAAGCCGGGTTCGACGATCTGGTGGCAATGACCCAGGTCAAGCTGCCGGTGCGTCCCAAGCTGGAGCTCGCCCGGAATTACTGGGACGAGATGGGCCACGGCACGGCCAAGGGGATGCACGGGCCGATGCTCGATGCGCTGGTCGAGACGCTGCAGGTCGATCCGGTGATCGAGAACACCGTGTGGGAAAGCCTGTGCCTTGCCAATGCGATGACCGCGATGGCGACCAGCCGGCGCTATGCCTGGCATTCGGTGGGTGCGCTCGGCGTGGTCGAGCTCACCGCGCCGGGGCGTTCGGCGATGGTTGCCGAGGGACTCAAGCGCGTTGGGCTCAGTCCCAAGGAAGCGCGCTACTTCACGCTGCACGCGGTGCTCGACATCAAGCATAGCGAGGACTGGAACCGCGAGGCGATCCGTCCGGCAGTCGAGGAAGACCCGCGCCGCGCGACCGCAATGGCCGAGGGTGCGCTGATCCGATTGAAGTGCGGCGAGCGTTGCTTCGAGGCGTATCGCGCGCGGCTTTGGGGCTGACGCAAACGGACATCGCGCGGTAACATCTCCCGGCCACGGGCGTGGCAGTTCGGAGATGAAGATGCGCGGTTTGATCGGATTGGTGGCGGCGGCGATGCTCGCGGGATGCGCGGGGCAGGTCGCCGGACCGGGAGCGGTGCCCGCATCCGCGCCGGTGTCGGTCCAGATCATCGCGTTCAACGATTTTCACGGCAATCTCGAAGCCGGCAAGCTCGCGGTCGATATCCCGGGCGATACGCCGACGCGCGTCCCCGCGGGCGGCGCGGCCTATTTCGCCTCGGCGGTCGCCAAGCTGCGCGAGGGGCAGGCCAACAGCATCACCGTCTCGGCAGGCGACATGATCAGCGCGAGTCCCTTGGTCTCTTCGATGTTCCTCGACGAGCCGACGATCCACGCGATGAACCTGGTCGGCGTCGACTTCAACGCAGTCGGCAACCACGAGTTCGACCGGGGCCAGAAGGAGCTTCACCGGCTCCAGGACGGCGGCTGCGAGCAGAACACCAAGCACAAGCCCTGCGCGGTCGAGCCCTTCCCCGGCGCGCGCTTCGGCTATCTCGCCGCCAATGTGGTCAAGGCGGGCGGCGAGACGCTTTTCCCCAGCTACGGCATGCGCAGCTTCGGCAGCGGCGCGAGCCAGGTGAAGGTCGCCTTCATCGGGATGACGCTCAAGGGAACGTCGACCCTGGTGATGGCGAGCGGGATCGAGGGGCTGAAATTCGAGGACGAGGCCGACACGGTCAACGCGCTGGTGCCGAGGCTCAAGGCAGAGGGCGCCGATGCGATCGTCGTGCTGATCCACCAGGGCGGCTATTCGAAGGCGGCGTTCGACGCGAACAGCTGTGACGGGATGACCGGCGACATCTTCCCGATCCTCGAGCGGCTCGATCCGCGCGTGGATCTTGTCGTGTCGGGGCACACGCACAATGCCTATGTCTGCGACTATGGCAGCATCGACGCGAACCGCCCGCTGCTGCTGACCAGCGCGGGCTATGGCGGCACGTTGCTCACCGACATCCGGCTCGACATCGATCCGGTGGCGGGGCGCGTCGTCGCCAAGCGCGCGAACAATGTGATGATCCAGGGCGAGGCGTTCACCAGCGCCAAGGGGCCGGTGCCGATCAGCGAGCGCTATGCGCGCTATGTGCCCGAGCCCCGCGTGGCGGCGCTGGTCGCGCGCTATGCCGCGGCCGCGAAACGCTACGAGGAGCGGCCGATCGGGCGGATGACTGCCCCGGCGCCGCGCGCGGACGGCTTGCAGGAGCAGGTGCTCGGCAATCTGGTCGCCGACGCGCAGCTTGCCGCGACCGCCGCGCCGGCAAATGGCGGGGCGGAGATCGCACTGATGAACGCCGGCAGCGTTCGCGCCGCGCTCACCCCTCGCGCAGACGGCACGATCACCTTCGGCGACATCTATGCGGCCCAGCCCTTCGGCAACGTGATGGTGATCAAGCGGATGACCGGCAGGCAGCTGCGGGCGGTGCTCGAGCAGCAGTTCGACGAGAACAAGGCGGGGGGGCGCAATCTGCTGCTGGTCTCGCGCGGGTTTGGCTTCGGCTACGATCTCGGCAAGCCGGTGGGGCAGCGCGTGATCGATCCCAGGCTGAACGGCGCGCCGCTTGTCGACGAGCGGGTGTATCGCGTGGTGATGAGCAACTTCCTGGGCAATGGCGGCGACGGGTTCAGCACGCTGATCGGGCATGACGAGATGCTGACCGCGATCAGCGACCTCGACGCGCTCGAAGCCTATTTCGCGCGCGGGCCGGTAACGCCGCCGGCGACCGATCGCACGCGCGACGTGACGCTGCGGAACTAGCGAGGGCGGCTGAACGCGCGGGTGCGCCTAGCCCCTCCCCTTGAGGGGAGGGGGCTTTGACAGTCCATGAATGGCGAACGTCACCCTCATCTGGCGGGAAGTCACACCGTCTTCAGCGCTTCCTCGAAATCGGCGATCAGATCATCCGCGTCCTCGACGCCGATCGAGATGCGGACGAGATTGTCCGAGATGCCGAGTGCGTCCTTGCGGGCCTGCGGCACCGACAGATGCGTCATGCCTGCGGGATGGCTGGCAAGCGTCTCGGTGCCGCCGAGGGACACCGCGAGCTTTGCGATCTTGAGCGCGTCGAGGAAGGCGAACGCCTCCGTCTCGCCGCCCTTGAGATAAAGCGAGAAGGTCGAGCCCGCGCCGGTGCAGTGGCGCCTGTAGATGTCGGCCTGGCGCGCGTCTTCGCCGCGCTCGAGGAAGCCGAGATAGCCGACCTTCTCGACCTTGGGGTGGCCGGCCAGGAATTCGCAGACCTTGGCGGCATTCTCGCCCGCGCGGCTCATCCGAAGCTCGAGCGTCTCGAGCGAGCGCAGTAGCATCCAGGCGGTGTTGGGATCGCAGATGGTGCCGATGGTGTTGCGCATCAGCCGGATCGTGTTGATGTGCTCCTTCGATCCAAGCACCCCGCCCGCGACGAGATCCGAATGGCCGCCGGCATATTTGGTCAGCGAATAGACGACGATGTCGGCGCCCTGCTTGAGCGGCTGCGCCCAGAGCGGGCCGAGGAAGGTGTTGTCGATCGCGATCGGCGGCTTGGCACCGGTGAAGATCGCGTCGCGGCTGGCGGCGACGGCCTCGACATCGACCAGCGCGTTGGTCGGGTTGGCGGGGCTTTCGAGATAGATCAGCGCGACGTCGCCGCTGCTCTGCGCCTCACGCATCACCGCGTCGATCTCCTCGCGGGTGGCGCCCGCGGGGAAATCGAGCCACTTAACGCCGAAGCGGCCGAGGATGCGCCCTATCAGCGTCTCGGTCGCGGCATAGAGCGGGCCCGAATGGACGATCGTGTCGCCCGGCTTGACCATCGACAGGAACAGGGTGGCGATCGCCGACATGCCCGACGAGAAGGCCAGCGCATCCTCGGCCTCTTCCCAGATGGCGAGGCGATCCTCGAGGATTTCCTGGTTGGGGCCGTTGAAACGCGAATAGACCAGCCCCTCGGCGCCGCCCGGGCGCTTGCCGGTGACACCCTCGAAATGGCGCTTGCCGGCCGCGGCATTGGGGAAGACGAAGGTCGAGGTCAGGAAGATCGGCGGCTTGAGCGAGCCTTCGGAGAGCACCGGATCATAGCCGTGCCCCATCATCATCGTCGATGGCCTGAGCTTCCGGCTGCCGACCTTGTCGACGCTCGGCTTGGGGCGGCGGCGCGGGGAGGCGCCGGTCAGCTCGGCTTCGGTTTCGTCGGTCATCGGGCTCTCCAAATTCTGTTGGTTGACCGCTCCCTAGCCGAAGAGCCGTATCAACTGATACCAATTATCGCGATCTGCCGGCCATAATCCGGCTCCCCGCGATGCGTGGCGCGGCGGAAGCTGTAGAAACGGCTCTCGTCGGAATAGGTGTCGAGCCCCAGCGCCTCGACGGTGCGGATACCGGCCGAAGCGAGGCGATGCGCGACATAGGCTTCGAGGTCGAACTGAAAATGGCCGGCCCGGCCATCGGCGAAGAAGCGTTCGTTGGCAGGATCGGCGTCGGCGAAGCGGCGGAAGAAGCCGTCATCGACTTCGTAGCTGGCGCGCGCGATGCACGGGCCGACCGCGGCGGCGATGCGCTCGCGCCTGGCGCCCAGCGTCTCCATCAGCGCGATCGTCGAATCGGTGACGCCGCCGATCGCGCCCTTCCACCCGGCGTGCGCGGCGCCGACGACGCCGGCCTCCCTGTCGGCAAGCAGCACCGGCGCGCAATCGGCGGTGAGGATGCCGAGCGCGAGGCCGGGGCGGTCGGTGACCACCGCGTCGGCGCGCGGGCGCAGACGCTCCTCGAACGGCTCAATCACCGCGACGGCATCGGCCGAATGGACCTGGTAGAGCGTCACAAGACGCGCGCCGGGCAGCACCGCATCGCCGGCGCGGCGGCGGTTCTCGGCGATCGCTGACGGGTCGTCGGTCGAGCCGGTGCCGACATTGAGCCCGGCAACCACCCCCGTCGAGACGCCGCCGCGGCGCCCGAGAAAGCCATGGTCGACGCCGTCGAGCGCGCGGGCTCGGACGATTTCGACCTCGCTCACAGCGTCAGGCTCATCAGTCGGTCCTCGTCTGCATGATCGCCGACCATGAACGTGTAGGGGCCGCGATCGACGAAGCCGTAGCGCTCGTAGAAGCGCTTGGCACGGTGGTTGTCGACAAAGACGCTGAGCACGATGCGGGCGAAGTCCTGTGTGCGCGCCGTTTCCAGCGCCCAGGTCATCAGCGACTGGGCGGCGCCGCTGCCCTTGCCGCGCTCGGCGAGGTAGAGCTGGTGCAGTTCGATCGCGGGCGGACCAGGTTCGATCGGAAGCGTGACCTGGCCGATCGCGCAATAGCCGACCAGGCCGTCGCCGTCCTCCGCGAGACGGAAGAGATTGCCGGGCTTCGCATATTCGTGCGTCCAGGCCTCGGGGGTGAACTTGCCGAGGAAGGCAGCGAGATTCTCGGCGCTGTATAGGTGGCCGAAGGTCGCGACGAAGCTCTCACGGAACAGCGCGTCGATCGCCGGGAGATCGGCCGGGGTGGCGTGGCGATAGTCGATCATGCGAACCCCGCCGGCACCGGCCAGCCCGGCGCAGTCAACGCGACGACCTTGAACAGATCGCCCATCTGCTCGGGATCGGCCAGGCGATCGCGGTCGGCGGCGAGCGCTTCGGCGCGCTCAGGCGCGGCGGCGGCGAGCGCCTCGGTCCGCGCATCGATGCCGAGCGCCTGGAGGAACGCGCCCTGCGTCACCGGGCCATGGACGATCAGCCCCTCGGCCTCGGCCGCCTCCTTGAGCGTGGCGAAATCGACATGCGCGGTGAGATCTGCCTCCCCCGGCATCTCGAACGGGTTGACATATTGGTGGCCGCGCACCGCCTGGAGCGTGTCGCCGATCGCCGGGCCTTCATAGCCATAGTCGATCACCAGCGCGGCGCCGCCCTGCTCGACCAGCCGCGCGGCGAGGTTGCGCAGTATCGCGACGCTGGCCGGCGAGGTCTCGAGGACCGAGCCGGGTGCAGCGTCGAGCAGCGGGCGTGGGATGATCATATCGAAGCTGCGGTCGCCGGCGATCGGCAGGAACAGCGTGTCCTGGCAGGCGACCAGCCGCTCGCGCCAGCCCTCCTGCGTGGCGATGAGCTGGCGGATCGGCAGCGCGTCGAAGAATTCGTTGGCGACGACCAGCAACGGCGCGTCGTCGGGCAGGCCAATGAGGTCGAGATGCCATTCGGCCGTCGGCACGCGCTCGGCCTGGAGGCCGCGCAGCACCGGGCTGTTCTCGACGAAATCGACCGGGGGCTCGAACCCGGCCTTCGCCATCGCGCGCAGCGCATCGGCGGCGAGGGTGCCGCGGCCGGGGCCGAACTCGACATAGCGCGCGGCCGGGCGGCCGGCACGGTCCCACAGGTCGGCGAGCCACAGCCCGATCAGTTCGCCGAACATCTGGCTGATCTCGGGCGCAGTGGTGAAGTCGCCGCGCGCGCCCAGCGGATCGCGCGTGGCGTAGTAATGCGTGTTGGCTGCGCCCATGAACTGCGAGAGCGGGATCGGCCCGGCGAGCGTGATCGCGCGGGCGAGGCGCTCGGCGAGCGCGGGTTCGGCGGCGTTGTCGGCACGCGGGCTGGATGGAGCGGCGAGGGGATGATCGGGATCGGTCACGCGGCGTCTCTAACGCGTCGGGCTGCGCGCGTCATCTTTCGGAGCCCGGCGCGCGCTTGCGCGTTGTGCACGCGATGGAAGATGCGCAGGATTTGGTGGCCGCGGTGCGCGCGGCGGCGGCGCGGCACCGCCTCGCCTGGGGCGAACTGGTCCCGTCGCTGCACGAGATCAACCACGACGCCGAGCCGGCCGAAGAGGCTGCCTATGCCGAGATGGAAGCCGCCAAGCAGCGGCTGCGCGACCATATCTGCGACCTGTATGGGATCAGCCCGGCCGAATTGTGCAGCCTGACGCGGTAAGTGTGGTCAAACCCTCCCCAAGAGGAGAGGGGCTTCGGATTACGCGACGCTCTGCGATCCCGCGATCGACTCCACCCGCTGGCGGCGGCCCTTGGCGGTGGCGATCAGATAGGCGCCGCCGACGATCATCGGGATGCACAGCCACTGGCCCATGTGGAGGCCGGTTGCGTCGACCAGCCAGACGAGCTGGGCGTCGGGCTCGCGGAAGAATTCGACGAGGAAGCGGCACAGGCCATAGCCGAGCACGAACACCCCGACGAGCTTGCCGGGGGCATAGCGCGAATCGGTGCGCCAGAAGAGGAACCAGAGGATCGCGAACAGCAGCACGCCTTCGAGCCCGGCCTCGTAAAGCTGGCTCGGATGGCGCGCAGGCTCCGGAAGGCCGGTTTGCACCGTGTTGCGGAACACGATCGACCAGGGGAGGTCGGCGGGCTTGCCCCACAGCTCGCCGTTCACGAAATTGGCGAGGCGGCCGAAGAACAGCCCGAAGGGCACGACGCAGGCGACATAATCGTGGATACGCAGCCAGTTTAGCCCGTTGCGCCGTGCGAGGACGATGATTGCGATCGTCGTGCCGATCACGCCGCCGTGGAACGACATGCCGCCATCCCACAGCCGGACGATCTGGAGCGGCGATTCCCAGATCATCTCGGGCGCGTAGAACAGGACATAGCCGAGCCGGCCGCCCAGGATGATGCCGAGCGTGGCGTAGAAGACGAGGTCGTCGGCATGGCGCCGCGCCATCGGCGCACCGGGCTGGGCGAGCAGCTTGAGCAGATACCACCAGCCCACCAGGATCCCGGCGATATAGGCCAGCGAATACCATTTGATCTGAAAGAAACCGAGATTGAGCGCCACCGGGCTCAGCCCGAGATCCTTGAACTGGATATGGTCGCCCGCGGCGGCGAGGAGATGGAGCAGCACGTGTCGTCGTTCCCCGGCAATCGTTCGTCGGCTTGCGATAGAGCAGCCTCGGCGCAAACCCAAGTCCGCAAGTGGCTGGCGCGGGGCGATGCTGCGCGATAGAGCGTTGCGATGGCGGTGAAACCCAATTCGCGCACCAGGATCGATCGGCGCACGCTGCTGATCGGCGGCGGCGTCGGCGCGGGGCTGGTCGTCGCCTGGGCGGTGCTGCCGCGCACCTATCTCCCCAATCTCACCGCGGCGCCCGGCGAGAGCCTGTTCGGCGCATGGATCAAGATCGGCAAGGACGGCCATGTCTCGGTCGCGGTGCCGCAATGCGAGGAAGGGCAGGGCATCTATACCGCGTTCGCTCAGATCGTCGCCGACGAGCTGGGCGCCGACTGGAAGATGGTGGGCGTCGAGCCCGCACCGTTCAATCCGCTTTACGCAAACCAGCTCGGCGCGCTCGAGCTGCTTGGGAGCGCGCTTGGTCCGCTGCCCGATACGCTACGCGAACGCTATGTGCGGCGGACCGGGCTGGTGCTCACCGGCGCATCGAGCTCGATCCGCAATTTCGAGGACACGCTGCGCCATGCCGGCGCGGCGGCGCGCACGCTGCTGTGCAAGGCGGCGGCGGCGCGCTGGGGCGTCGACTGGCAGGCATGCGGAACGTTCAACGGTCTCGTGTTCCAGGGCAGCCAGAAGCTCGGCTTCGGCGCGCTGGCCGAGGAAGCTGCGGCGCAGAGCCTGCCCGACGACGTGCCGCTGCGCACCGACGAAGGCACCCGGCTACACGGCCAGCCGCTGCCGCGGCTCGACGCGCCCTCCAAGGTGGACGGCAGCGCGGCCTATGCCGCCGATATCCGCCTGCCCGACATGGTATATGCCGCGATCCGCCAGGGGCCGGTGGGCGAGACCAGGCTCGCCAGGGTCGATCGTGCCGCTGCGGATAAGGTGCCGGGGATGCTCGCAGTAATGACAAGCGACGATTGGGTCGCGGCGGTAGCGAACAATTGGTGGGCGGCGGACCGCGCGATCGATGCGATGCGACCGCGGTTCGAGACGCCCGAGCCGGTGGTCAACAGCGACACGATCGAGCAGGCGCTGAGCAGCGCATTCGAGGGCAAGGGCACGCGCGTCGCCGAGGCAGGTGACCTCGCGGCGCAGTTCCGCGGCGCGCAGCTCGTCGGGGCGGAATATCGCGTCGGGCTGGCGCTCCACGCCCCCCTCGAGCCGATGACCGCGACCGCGGTACATCGTGACGGGCGGGTGACCTTGTGGCTACCCACCCAGGCGCCGGGGCTGGCGCGGGCGGCGGCGGCGCGGGCGGCGGGGCTCGGCGAAAGTGACGTGATCGTCCATCCGACGATGGCGGGGGGATCGTTCGGCGCGAAGCTCGAGACCGATGCCGCGGCGCAGGCGGCGGTGATCGCAATGCGGATCGGGCGGCCGGTGCAAGTCACCTGGCCGCGCGGCGAGGATTTCCGGCGCGACCGTTTCCGCCCGGCGGCGGCGGGACGGATGCACGCGCGGCTGGACGCGAAGGGCCGGCTGACCGGCTGGCTCGCCAAGATCGCCGCGCCATCCACCGGGCGCGAACTGGCCGCGCGGCTGCTCCACGGCGACGCGCTGCCGAGTGCCGGGCTAGCGATCGGCGGTGGCGATCCGAGCGCGGTGGCCGGGGCGGCGCCCTTCTACGCGATTCCCAATTTCGCCGTCGATCACCACCCCGCCGAGATCGGGGTGCCGACCGGCTATTGGCGCTCGGGCGCGCATAGCTACACGGCGTTCTTCACCGAGAGCTTCCTCGACGAGCTCGCGCATGTCGCCGAGCAGGACGCACTGTCGTTCCGTATGGCGATGCTTGGGAGCCAGCTGCGGCTTGCACGCTGCCTGCAGACCGCGGCGCAGCTCGGCGGCTGGCAGGGCGGCCAGCCGGGGAGTGGGCAGGGCATCGCCTGCCACAGCTTCCGCGGATCGCATATCGCGGTGCTCGCCGAGGCGCAGCTGACCAGCGACCGGCGCGTCAAGGTCGAGCGGCTGGTCGCGGCGGTCGATTGCGGGCGGGTGGTCAATCCCGACCTGGTGATGCAGCAGGTCGAGGGTGGGCTGCTGTTCGGGATGGCGGGTGCGGTCGGCTGCTCGACCGGGTTCAGCGAGAATGTCGCCGATGTGCGCGACATCACCGACTTGCGACTGCCGACGCTCGCCGACTGCCCCGACATCACCGTCGAGATCATCCATAGCGGCGCCGAGCCCGGCGGGGTGAGCGAGCTTGCCGTGCCGCCGGTGGCGCCCGCGATCGCCAACGCGCTCCAGGCCGCCACTGGGGTGCGCTTCCGCCGGCTGCCCCTCCTTTCGGAAATCGAATGACCCAGCCTCTAGACCACCCGGCAGTCCCGACCGCTAAAGTCGGGGTGCTGCTGACCAATCTCGGTACGCCCGACGCCGCCGACGCCGGGGCGGTGCGGCGCTATCTCGCCGAATTCCTGTCCGATCCGCGGGTGATCGAGATCCCGCGGCTCGTATGGAAGCCGATCCTGCACGGCATCATCCTGCGCACGCGGCCGGCCAAGTCGGCGCATGCCTACAGCCAAGTGTGGACCGAGGACGGCTCGCCGCTCGCCGCGATCACCAAGGCGCAGGCCGCGGCGTTGCAGGGGGCGTTCGGGCCCGACGTGATCGTCGATTATGCGATGCGCTATGGCCGACCGGCGCTGGGCGAGCGGCTGCGCGCGCTGAAGGAAGCCGGGTGCGAGCGCATCCTGGTCGCGCCGCTCTATCCGCAATATTGCGCGGCGACGACGGCGACGGCCAACGATGCCGCCTTTGCCGAACTCGCCTTGATGCGCTGGCAGCCCGCACTGCGGACGCTGCCGCCATATTACGATGCGCCCGAGCATATCGACGCGCTCAAGCAATCGGTCGAGGCATCGCTTGCCGGGCTCGATTTCGAGCCGCAGGCAGTGCTGGCGAGCTTCCATGGCATGCCGCAGCGGACGCTCGAGTTCGGCGATCCCTATCATTGCCACTGCCGGAAGACCGCGCGGCTGCTGGGCGCAGCTCTCGGGCGCGAGCTGACGATCACATTCCAGTCGCGCTTCGGCCGGGCGAAGTGGCTTGAGCCGGCAACCGACAAAGTGCTGGAAAGCCTGCCGGGCAAAGGCGTGAAGCGCATTGCGATCGTCGCACCGGGCTTCTCGGCCGATTGCGTCGAAACCTTGGAAGAGCTGGCGATCCGCGGACGCGAGACCTTCGTTGCCGCGGGCGGCACGCATTTCGCGGTCCTGCCCTGCCTCAATGCGAGCGCCGTAGGGATCGAGATGCTTCGTAAGATATTGTGGCGAGAGCTTGCAGGCTGGGCAGACGCTGCCTAGCGTTGTCAGAACAACCAAGGAGAGGATGGCGACATGGCACGCGTAGCGATCGTGACGGGTGGAACGCGCGGTATCGGCGAGGCGATCAGCCTGGCGCTTAAAGAGGCCGGCATGACAGTCGCCGCCAACTATGCCGGCAACGACGAGAAGGCGCAGGCCTTTACCGAGCGGACCGGGATCAAGGCGTACAAGTGGGACGTCGGCGATTTCGATGCGTGCGCGGCGGGCGTGGCGCAGGTCGAGGCCGAGCTCGGTCCGGTCGACGTCGTGGTCAACAATGCCGGCGTGACGCGCGATGGCACGATCCTCAAGATGAGCCGCGACATGTGGGAGGACGTGATCCGCATCAACCTGGGCGGGTGCTTCAACATGGCGCACGCCACTTTCCCCGGCATGCGCAGCCGGAAATGGGGGCGGATCGTCAATATCGGCTCGATCAACGGCCAGGCGGGCCAATACGGCCAGGTCAACTATGCCGCGGCGAAGAGCGGCATCCACGGCTTCACCAAGGCGCTGGCGCAGGAAGGCGCGCGTGCAGGCGTGACCGTAAATGCGATCGCGCCGGGCTATATCGACACCGACATGGTCGCCGCGGTGCCCGCCGACGTGCTCGAGAAGATTGTTGCCAAGATTCCCGTCGGGCGTCTGGGCCAGGCAAGCGAGATCGCGCGCGGCGTGGCGTTCCTGTGTTCTGAAGAGGCTGGGTTCGTCACCGGATCGACGCTGTCGATCAACGGCGGGCAGCATATGTACTGACGGCAAATTCCTCCCCCGTTTAGCGAGGGAGGAATTTTGGCTGTCAAAACGAAAACGGGCCGGCTCCCGGAAGGGAGCCGGCCCTCGACCCTCGATACGCAACGCGAGGAGATCGAAACGCTATTACAAATGCCGGTATAGCTGCGCCGGCTTGGCACTTTCCTGAACGTGCCGTTATCTGAGGTTCATCTTTCCCCGCTGGCCCCAAGGCGCGGAGTGGCTATGACCGGGCGAATGCGTTTCGCTCTTCCGCTTTCCGTGCTGCTGATGTTGTCACCGACCGCTTCGGGGATCGAGCCGCGCGCCGTTCTGGGCGATCCAACCGAGATTTTCGCGACGCGGGTGCCGCTCGATCGGACCGATCCGGCGCGGACGCGGCTGGGCGCGCTGACCTATCTCGGCGGGGTGAAGCTGACGAGCCGCGATCCCGCATTCGGCGGTTTCTCGTCGATGCGCGTGGTCGGGGACGAATTCACGCTGCTCAGCGACGGCGGCAACGTCGTGCGGTTCCGCATGGGGGCCGATTTCCGCCCGTTCAACATACGCTTCTCCGACCTGTCGGGGCCAGGAACCGGACTCATCAAGCGCCACCGCGATTCCGAATCGCTGACCTGGGATCCGGCGAGCGGACGGACCTGGGTGGGGTTCGAGAACCGCAACGCGATCTGGCGCTATGATGCCGATCTCGCGCAGCCGCAGCGGATCGCGCATCCTGCGGCGATGGCCGACTGGCCGATCGCGGGCGGGCCCGAGGCAATGGTGCGGCTGCGCGATGGCGCCTTCCTGGTTTTCGGAGAGACCGCGCGGCCGAAGGGCAGGCCCAACGCGCGGATCGTGCTGCGTTTCGCTGGCGATCCGACCGAGAAGGGGAGGCCGCCCGAGCGGCTCGCTTATGTGCCGCCGGCGAACTACGACCCCACCGACGCCGCCGAGTTGCCCGATGGGCGACTGCTGGTGCTCAATCGCCGGCTGTCGCTAAGCGGCCTGTTCACCGCGAAGCTGGAGTTGGTCGATCTGCGCGTGCTCGCCGGCAGTGTGGTGCGGGGCCGCGAGCTGGCGAGCTTCGAGCGCCCGGTGCAGCACGACAATTTCGAGGCGCTGGCAGTGACGCGCGAAGGCGCCGACACGATCGTGTGGATCGCAGCGGACGACAATGGCGAGTTCTGGGAAGACTCGCTGCTGCTCAAGTTCCGGCTGGAATTCAGGCAAGCGAAAAGCCCGCCTCCCGCGAAGGGAACGGGCTGACGCTTCAAACCGAACGGGCTGTTAGGCCGCGGTCTTCTCGGCCGTCGACGCCTTGCGCACTTCGCGCTTGAGGCGGCGCGCACGCAGCGACAGATCGTCGTCGCTTGCCTTGAGCAGCCAATTGTCGAGGCCGCCATTGTGCTCGACCGAGCGCAGGCCGTGCGTCGAAACGCGCAGGCGGATGCTGCGGCCCAGCGAATCCGAGATCAGCGTGACGTTCTGCAGGTTGGGCAGAAACGTACGCTTGGTCTTGTTATTGGCGTGGGAGACGTTGTGTCCCACCTGCCGGCCCTTGCCGGTCAGCTCGCAAATGCGCGACATCGCTTTAAATCCTGGTTCTTGGCATACGCCGGAAAGGCCGCGCCGATAGCGGGTATGGCCGGGGGCGTCAACCGATTCCCCAATCAAAGCGGTGGGCCGACGCAACCCGCATGGCGGTTGCGGCGTTATTACGCAAACGATTCGAGTTCGGGAGACAAAGGCGATGCGTGCAATACTCGTGCTGATCGGGCTGCTGGCCCTGGGCGTAGTGGCGGCGATGGCAACCGGCATGTTGACGATCAACCAACAGACTGGCGGCAGCCTGCCCACGGTGAGCGTGCAGGGCGGCGAACTGCCTAAGGTCAGCGCGGAGACAGGCAGCGTCGGGATCGGCAACACCGCCAAGACCGTCGAGGTGCCGACCGTCGAGATGAAGAAGGCCACCGTGGTGCTGCCGACGATCGACGTGAAGCAGGCGCCGGCCGCGTCGCCCACGCCCGCCGCGAAGTAATGCAGGCCGGGCGAATCGCCGCGGCGGTGCTGCTGCCCCCGCTTGGGGCGTATCTGGCGCGCGGACCGGGGCGGGAGTTCCTGATCAGTTGCGGCCTAACCGTGCTCGGGTTCCTGCCGGGCGTGGCGTTCGCGCTGTGGACCGTGCTGCGCGACGAGCGGCGAGTGGTTGCGGTGGCCTGACTTTATCTCTTCATCCCGGCGTTCGCCGGGATGACGGAATAGGGCAGGCGCGGTAGATCATCGCCATGTTCCCGCTCCCCGAACCGATGCGCCGGGCGCTCGATGCCGCGCGTGCCGCGGCACTGGCGGGCGAAGTGCCAGTCGGCGCGGTGGTGATCCACGACGGCAAGGCGATCGCCACCAGCGCCAATGCGCCGCGCACGCTCCACGACCCGACCGCGCATGCCGAGATGCTGGCGATCCGTGAGGCGGCGCGCATCCTGGGCCGCGAGCGCCTGGAGGATTGCGACCTGTGGGTTACGCTTGAGCCATGCGCGATGTGCGCGGGGGCAATTGCGCACGCCCGGATCGCCCGGCTCTATTACGGGGCGAGCGATCCCAAGGGTGGCGCGGTCGAGCATGGCCCAAGGTTCTTCGCGCAGCCGACCTGCCACCACCGGCCCGAACTCTATTCGGGGATTGGCGAAGACGAGGCAGGCGCGCTGTTGCGCGATTTCTTCAGGGAGCGGCGCGCCTAGTCCCAAACGCCGTTCGTGCTGAGCCTGTCGAAGCACCGTTCTTCTCCCAGCGGAGGAAAGAAGAGCGACCCTTCGACAGGAGGCGGGCTCAGCCCAGATCCTGCTGGGTAATCGGCACGAGCTTGATCTCGACGCGGCGGTTGGCGGCCTTGCCCTCCTCGGTGTCGTTGCTCGCGATCGGCTGGGTCTTGCCGAAACCGCGCGTGCCGATGCGGGCGCTCTGGACGCCATGTGACGAGAGATAGTCGGCGACCGAACCCGCGCGGCGTTGCGACAAGGTGAGATTGTAGCTGTCGCTGCCGGTCGAATCGGTGTGGCCGTACACGTCGACATAGGTCTGGTTGTATTGGCGCAGCACGTCGGCAACCTGATCGAGGGTGTTGCGGAATTGCGGCTGAATGCTCGATTCGTTGGTCGCGAAGGTGATCCCCGAAGGCATGTTGAGCACCAGATCGTCGCCCTGGCGGATGACGCGGACGTCGGTCCCCGCGGTGCGGCGGCGGAGTTCCTGCTCCTGACGGTCCATATAGGTGCCGATGCCTGCGCCGGCGAGGCCGCCGATGCCTGCGCCGATGATCTTCTCGGTGCGATCGTTGCGACCGCCGACGAGGTCGCCGAGCAGGTAGCCGCCGACCACGCCGGCGCCGGCGCCGATCGCGGCGCGCGAGACGCGCTTCTCGCCGGTCACCGGATCGGTGACGCAGGCTGCGGTGAGGGTGGTCGCGGCAAGCGCGGCGGCGATGAGCGCCTTGCGGGCGATGGTCATAATTCCTCCTGAAATTGCGGACCCTGATGTTGGGAAACCGGTTTTGTCGCCGCCTTGTTCCGGTTGCGCACTGAACTTCGACTTAACAGCGGTTGTTAAGCGTGGCCGAGTGCGGATATGGAGGACGTCGCCCATGCCCGCACCCTTTCCCTGGATCGACGTGGCGATCATCCTCGTGCTGATCGCCGTAAATGGCCTCTTTGCTATGTCGGAGCTGGCAATCGTCTCCGCCCGGCCCGCCCGGCTGGAGGCGCTCGCGCGGACGAACCGCGGCGCCAGGACCGCGATGCTGCTCGCCTCGGATCCCGGCAAGTTTCTCTCTACCGTGCAGATCGGCATCACGCTGATCGGCATCGTCGCGGGTGCCTATTCGGGCGCGAGCCTCGGCACGCCGACGGCGCAGCGGTTCGAGATCTGGCTTGGCCTCTCGCCCGAGACCGCCGCGACGGTGGGCCTCACGCTGGTGATCGCGCTGACCACCTATGCCTCGCTGATCGTTGGCGAGCTGGTGCCCAAGCAGTTCGCGCTGCGCTCGCCCGAGCCGATCGCCGCGGTGATGGCGATTCCGATGCTGTGGCTCAGCCGGATCACGGCGCCGGTGGTGTGGCTGCTCGACAAGTCGAGCGCGCTCGTTTTCCAGATCGTCGGGCTCAATCGCGAATCGGAGAACCGGGTCACTGCCGAGGAGCTCCATTTGCTCGTCGCCGAGGCATCGAAGTCGGGGGTGATCGAGGAGCATGAGCGCTCGATCATCTCGGGCGTGGTGCGCCTGGCCGATCGCCCGGTGCGCGAAGTGATGACGCCGCGCACCGATGTCGACTGGCTCGACGTCGATCTCGACGCCGACGGCATCCGTGACGCGTTGCTCGCGACGCAGCATACCCGGCTGCCGGTGGCGGAAGGCTCGGTCGATTCGGTGATCGGGGTGGTCCAGGCGCGCGACATCGCGGCGGCGCTGTTCCGCGGCGAGACGCTCGACCTGCGTCGGCTGATGCGCGCCGCGCCGGTGCTCCCCGACCAGGTCGATGCGATGGACGCGCTCGGCGCGCTGCGCCGTGCCGACGTGCCGATGGGCCTCGTCCATGACGAATACGGCCATTTCGAAGGCATCGTCACCCCGGCCAACCTGCTCGCGGCGATTGCCGGCGACTTCGCGTCGGACGCCGATCCGGGCGACACGCCGAGCCTGATCGTTCGCGAGGACGGATCGTTGCTCGTCTCCGGGCAGATGCCCGCCGACGCGCTCGCCGACCGGCTCGGCATCGATCTGCCCGAGGATCGCGACTACGCGACCGTCGCGGGGCTTGCACTGGCAGTGCTCAAGCACCTGCCCGAGGAGGGCGAAGTGTTCGCCGTGCAGGGCTGGCGCTTCGAGATCGTCGACATGGACGGGCGGAAGATCGACAAGCTGCTGGTGCGCGAGGGGTAGATCTAAAGCGCCTCTACTTCACGAGGGGCTAGTGGAACTCAGAGCTTGCCGAACACCGCCTCGTACCCCGCCTGGTCGCCGCGGGCGAGGAAGCCGGCCTGTTCGATCCAGCGGTCGCGCTGCATGCGCCCCTGGAAGGTGCCGAGCTGGGCGTCGAGCACGCTCGCTTCTTCGGGTGACAGCGCGGCGATCTGGGCGAAGCTGGTGATCCCCAGCGCATTGAGCCGCTCGGCGAGCTTGGGGCCGACGCCCTTCATCCGGGTGAGCTGGTCCTCGCCGGTGTCGGCGGGTGCGGGCTCGGAAGCCGCGAGCGTGGCGGGCGAGGCGTCGAGCGGCGCGGCGGCGGCAATCGGCTCATCGGCCAGCGGCGCGGGTTCGGCAGGCTCGGGCGTCGCCGGAGGCGCCATTACCGGCACGTCGGCGATTGGTGGTGGCGAGGGGGCTACCGGTGGGGGGGGCGAGGCAACCGAGGGCGGCGCGACCTCGCGGAGTTCGGCCGCTGGCGTTACGTGTTCGGCGATCTCGCCGCGTTCCTCAAGCTCGGCACGCGCCTGCGCGCGCTTCTTGGCCAGCCGCGTGCCCCAGGCGAGGACGAACAGCGCGAACAGGACGCCGAGCCCGATCAGCACGAACGACGCCGTGAGCCACACCGGCCCGCCATCGACGATCGGACCCCCGGTCTGCCAAGCCGTATCGTTCATATTTTCCGCTCCCGACGCCATGCAGTCACACGCAATCGCAACTGCATAGCGAAGGATTCCGCAGCGTCCAGCATGCTCAGTCGCCTGAAGGACGGCTGCCGCGGCCGTTGTCGGCCAGCCGCACCAGCCGCGTGAACTCGCTGCGCCAGTAATTGTCCGAGCTGCCCGCGAGCGCGGCGATGTCGGCATAGTTGTAGCTGCCGAGATATTTGTCGCCGCGCAGCCGCTGGCCGAACGCCGCGACCGAAGTGACGAACGCCATGTCGCCGCGCGGCGCCTGCGCGCTGCGCAGCAGGCCGGCGGGGACAGGTCGCTCGATCAGCTTCGAGGCATCCTGGCCGGGCAGCTTGTAGCGCAGGCGGCCATGCGCGAGCTCGTTGCCGGTCGAGGCGGGTGCAGCGGGGCGGTTGGCCTCGTAGCGGCGCTCGGGGAGCCAGCCGGCCGCGCCGGCTGGCACGATTTCGTAGAGCGCCGTGACCTGGTGCCCCGCGCCGATATCGCCGGCGTCGATCGCGTCGTTGGCGAAGTCCTCCTCGGCGAGCGCACGGTTCTCATAGCCAATCAGGCGGTACTGGCTGACCTGGGCGGGATTGAACTCGACCTGGACCTTGACGTCCTTGGCGATGGTGAACAGCGTCGCACTCAATTCGTCGTCGAGCACCTTCTGCGCTTCCATCGCGCTGTCGATATAGGCGTAGTTGCCGTTGCCGAGATCGGCGATGCGCTCCATCAGCGCCTCGTTGTAATTGCCCGTGCCGAAGCCGAGCGTGGTCAGCGTGATCCCGTCGTCGCGGTTTTTCCGGACCAGCGCCTCGAGCGCCTTGTTGTCGCTGACCCCGACGTTGAAATCGCCGTCAGTGGCGAGGAAGATGCGGTTGATTCCGCCTTGGACATAGGTTGCACGGGCGATCGAGTACGCGAGTTCGATGCCCCGTCCGCCCGCAGTCGAGCCGCCTGATTCGAGGCAGTCGAGCGCAGCCTTCACATAGTTCTTGTTGTTGGTCGGCTCGAGCACGGTGCCCGCGGCGCCGGCATAGGCGACGATCGACACGCGGTCGCCGGGCGCGAGGCGGTCGGCGAGCAGCGTCAGCGCCTTCTTGACCAAAGGCAGCTTGTCCTGGCTCGACATCGATCCCGACACGTCGACGAGGAATACCAGGTTCGCGGGAGGACGGCCCCTGGCATTCACGTCATAGCCGCGCAGCCCGATGCGGAGCAGCCGCGTATCCGGATTCCACGGCGTCTTCGCCACGTCGGTGGTGATGCTGAACGGCGCGTCGCGCGATCCCGGGCGCGGATAATCGTAGCGGAAATAGTTGATCATTTCCTCGGTGCGCACTGCTGCGGCGGGGACATCCTGCCCCTTGGTCAGGAAGCGGCGGACATTGGCATAGGCGCCAGTGTCGACATCGACCGAGAAGGTGGAGACGGGCGCTGCCGCGACTTGCTGGATCGAGGCGACTTCCTTGCCTTCGTAGCGCTCGGTGTTGCTGGGCGCGCCATAGGGGGCGGGGCGGCTGGGAAAGCGACCGATATCCGATGCAGTGACCACGCGCTTCGCGGTGACGGCCATCTCCTGCGGCGGAGGCGCCGGCGCGTAAGCGACGGGCGGCGCGGGCATCGGTGGTGGCGGTGCGATCGGCGCGGGCGGGGGTGGCGGGGGTGGCGGCGCCAGATACACCGGCGGCGGCGCGCCGCCCGACTTGCGGCGTGTCTCGGCGTCGGCCTGCATCTGGATGCAGCGCACCGGCGAGTGGCGATCCTGCGCAGCAGGAACCACCCGAGGAAGCTGCGGCGGGGCGGCGGAGGTGAGCAGGACGGCCGAACAGCCGAGCATCAGTGCGCTACGTGCCATGTGAGTCTCCCCAAGTGCCGGCCGCTTGCGGGCCGCTGCGATCAATCTTGCGCGCCTGCGATGACCCGCAGATGAATGATATCCTGTATCATTCCCCGGCCAACAAAAAGGGCCGGAGGATCGCTCCCCCGGCCCGTTTCGAAACGATCGCTTCGATCCTCAGCGCGTGCCGGGAACCGGCGGATCGAGATCCTCATAGGCTTCGTGCTCGGAGACATCGATGATGCCCCGGCCGACATGGCTGCGGCTGCGGCTGTAGCCGAAATAGACGAGCAGGCCGATCGCCGCCCAGATCAGGAACAGGATGATGCTCTTGTGATCGAGGCTGATGAACAGATAGGCGCAGCCCAGGATCGCGATCGGCGCGGTGACGAACACCGCCGGGGTGCGGAACGGCCGCTTGCGGGTCGGATCCTTCTTGCGGATCACCATCACCGCGATCGAGACCGCGGCGAACGCGAACAGCGTGCCCGAATTCGAGATGTTGGCGAGCTGGCCGACCGGGAAGAACGCTGCGAACAGCGCTACCGCCACGCCGGTGATGATCGTGATCACGTGTGGCGTGTTGAACTTGGGATGGATCTTCGAGAATGCCTGGGGAAGCAGGCCGTCGCGGCTCATCACGAAGAAGATGCGGGTCTGGCCGAACATCATCATCAGGATGACCGAAGGCAGCGCGAGCCCGGCGGCGAGGCCGAGCAGGTTGCCGATCTGCGGCCAGCCGATCTCGCGCAGCGTGAACGCCAGCGCTTCCTTCGAGCAGACCACGTCCTTCATGCCCTCGGCAGCGCGCGCGGCGCACTGTGCGGCGAGATCGCGGCTGCCGGGCTCGAGCACCGCGCCGGCGGCATCGACCACCGGCTGGGTGGAGAGACCAGGCGCGCCGATCACGCCGGCGGCGACGAGGATATAGAAGATCGTGCAGATGCCGAGCGAGCCGATCAGGCCGATCGGCATGTTGCGCTGCGGGTTCTTGGTTTCCTCGGCCGCGGTCGAGACGGCGTCGAAGCCGACATAGGCGAAGAAGATCGACGCCGCCGCCATCGAGATGCCGACGAAGCCAGTCGGCGCGAAGGGCGAGAACTGTGCACTGTTCATCACCGGTACGGCCAGCACGATGAACAGGGTAAGCGCGGCGACCTTGATCGCGACGAGGATCGCATTGATCGTCGCGCTCTCCTTGGTGCCGATCACCAGCAGCCAGGTTACCAGGCCCGCGATCGCCATTGCCGGCAGGTTGATCAGCCCGCCGTCGAATGGCCCGAGCACCAGCGTATCGGGTATGGTGACGCCGAAGCTGTGTTCTATCAGCCCGACGACATAGCCCGACCAGCCGACCGACACCGCGCCCGCGGCGACAGCATATTCGAGGATCAGCGCCCAGCCGACCATCCAGGCGATCAGCTCGCCCATCACGGCGTAGCTATAGGTGTAGGCCGAGCCCGAGACCGGGACCATCGCGGCCATTTCGGCATAGCAGAGCGCGGCAAAGGCGCAGACCACGCCGGCGATGATGAAAGAGACCATCATGCCCGGGCCGGCTTTCTGCGCGGCCTCGGCGGTGAGAACGAAGATGCCGGTGCCGATGACGGCGCCGATGCCGAGCATGGTGAGCTGGAATGCGCCGAGCGACCGGTGGAGCGATTTCTTCTCCGCTGTCGCCAAAATGGCATCGAGTGGCTTAACGCGCCCGAATATCATTGAGTGGTCCCCTTCGCGGCGCCGGTTCGCGCCGCCCCATGTTTGGAAAGGCGCGAGCCTAGCCGCTAATCGGGGAGGCGCAATCCCTGTCGTGTTCGAATCGCCGCATTGCAATGTGATGCGTAGTGGTCGAGGGGCCGAGGCACGGCCAGCGGAGATCCCATGCAAACAGCCCAACCCTTGCGCGGGGCGCTGCTCGCCGCGACGAGCCTGATGCTGTTTGCGTGCATGGATACCACCACCAAATATCTGGCGACGCGCTATGACGTTCCGTTGATCGTCGCGTGCCGCTACCTGGTGAACCTGCTGCTGATGCTTGCGCTGGTCGCGCCGTCCTATGGCAGGGCGATCATGCAAACCCAGCGGACCGGACTGGTGATTGTGCGCGCGCTGGCGCTGGCCGCGACGTCGCTGCTGATGGGACTGGCGCTGCAAACTATCTCGGTCGCGGAAGCAACGGCGATCAACTTCCTTGCGCCGTTGCTGGTGGTGGTCGCCGCGGGGCCGTTGCTGGGTGAGCGGATCGGCGCGGTCGGTTGGGTTGCGGCGCTGATGGGTTTTGCCGGCGTGCTGCTCATCGCGCGGCCCGGCGGCGGGCTGGCGATGACGGGCGCGTTGCTCGCCTTTGCCTGTGTGGGCCTCAATGTGACCTACCAGCTGCTGTCGCGGGTGCTGGCGCGCAGCGAATCGACGATCGCGATGCTGTTCTACTCAGCGCTCGTAGGCAGCATCCTCTTTGGATTGATCGGGCCCTGGTTCTGGGCCGGGCGTGTGCCGTCCTGGATCGAGGCACTGCTGTTCCTGAGCCTCGGCGTCTATGGCGGGCTGGGCCATTATCTCTACACCGCCGCCTTTCGCTATGCGCCCGCCTCGCTGCTTGCGACGATCAACTACGCCCAGCTCCTGTGGGCGGGGCTGCTCGGCTGGCTGGTGTTCGGCTATATTCCGGACGGCATCGCCCTTGTCGGGATGCTGGTGATCTGCGTGTCGGGCGTGATGGTCGCGCTGGCGACGCGGCGCGCACCGGCAAAGCGCGAGGTCTAGCGCGCCAGCATCTGGCCGAGCGGGCGCCCGGCGAAGATGTGGACGTGGAGGTGCGGCACTTCCTGGTGCCCGTCCTGACCGACATTGGCGAGCAGCCGATACCCAGGTTCGACCATGCCGGCCTCGCGCGCGACGTGGCCGACGGCGCGTACAAAGCCGGCGATCTCCGCATCGGGAGCCTTGGCAGCGAAATCGTCCCAGGAAACGTAGGATCCCTTGGGAATTACCAGGATATGCTGCGGCGCCTGGGGGTTGATGTCGTGGAAGGCGAGGGCGTGATCGTCCTCGTACACCCGCTTCGACGGGATCTCGCCGCGCAAGATCTTGGCGAAGATATTCTGGTCGTCATAAGGCTGGGTGGCGTCAATCGGCATGGCGGCTGGCTTTCTCATCGATGCCCGACACGCCTTCGCGGCGGGCGAGTTCGGCGCGGACGTCGTCGAGGCTGAGCCCCGCGTCGGCGAGCAGCACGGCGAGGTGGAAGACCAGGTCGGCGGCTTCGCTGACGATCCCGGGCTTGTCGTCCTCGATCGCGGCGATCACCGTCTCGACGGCCTCCTCGCCGAGCTTCTGCGCGATCTTGGCGCGGCCGCGCGCGGTGAGCTTGGCGACATAGGAGGCGGACGGGTCGCCGCTGCGGCGTTCGCGGATTACGGCTTCGAGTGCGTTGAATGTGTCGGCCATGCGCTCCGGCTGCGGGAGCGGCGCGGCGCTGTCAATCCTCGGCGTTGCGGCGGAAGCGGGCGCGCAGGCGGTTACGGACGAACCAGATGCCGAACGCGGCGCAGGCGAACAATGCGAGGTCGGAAAGCTCGGGCATCGAGCGCGTTCCGGCGACGCCGCTATGCGCCGCGGCGAAGGCGGGGGTGGCGATCATCAGGGCGAGCGCGAGGCGGAACATGTGTCGCTTCTAGCGCGGCGATGTTGGGGAAGGGTTAAACGCGCCGTGCTCCGGCCTTCGCCGGAGCACGAGTCAGCGTCGGACCGGAATTCCGGCGGCCGCAAGCGCAGCATGGGCGTCGGCGATAGTCGCTTCGCCGAAATGGAAGATCGAAGCCGCCAGCACCGCGCTGGCATGGCCCTCGCGAATGCCCTCGACGAGATGCTGCAGTCCGCCGACGCCGCCCGACGCCACCACCGGCACCGTTACCTGGTCGGCGACCGTGCGGATGAAGTCGAGGTCATAGCCGTCGCGCGTGCCGTCGCGGTCCATCGAGGTGAGCAGCAGTTCGCCCGCGCCGAGCTCGGCGAGCTTGAGTGCGTGTTCGACCGCGTCGATGCCGGTCTCGCGGCGGCCGCCATGCGTGAAGACTTCCCAGCGACCTTCGGCGACCTTTCGGGCATCGACCGAGGCGACGACGCATTGGCTGCCCATTCGCTCGGCGATCTCGGCGACGACTTCGGGGCGCGACACTGCGGCGCTGTTCACAGCGACCTTGTCGGCACCAGCGAGGAGCAGTGCGCGGGCATCCTCGACGCTGCGTACCCCGCCGCCCACGGTGAGCGGCATGAAGCACACTTCGGCAGTGCGGCGGACGACGTCGAGGATCGTCCCGCGCGCCTCGTGGCTGGCGGTGATGTCGAGGAAGCAGAGCTCGTCGGCGCCTGCGGCGTCATAGGCGCGCGCCTGCTCGACCGGATCGCCGGCGTCGCGCAATTCGACGAAGTTGACGCCCTTGACGACGCGGCCATTGGCCACGTCGAGGCAGGGGATCACGCGAGCGCGGACGGTCATGCTGTGCGTTCCTGAAAAGTAGGCCTGAACTCAAGAATCAAACACACTCTGCGTCCTGGTGACGAAATTCGCCGTTGCTTGCGGAGATCTTGAGGCATCTTGTGTTACCCATTAAAGCAGCATCACCTATGGGGAGGGAATGATGCGAAACAAAAGAACGATTCCGCAGATACGTGATCGTCTTCGTGAGCTTGCTGATGAGCATGGCATCGATGAGTTGCATGATCTCGCCGATGAAACTTATCGGCAGTCTCCTTTCAGGCGGGCTAGAAACAAGAGTGCGGCTCTTACACCTGGGCTCGCCGAAAAAATAAGAAAATTTGTCGATAAACATCCGAATTGGCACCAGCGTGACGTTGCTCAAAGATTTAATGTCAATCCGGGGCGCGTATCGGAGGCTATAAACAACCTCGTCTAGCGGCGGCTGGTATTGATCCGATTGGCCACCTCAATCGCCTCGCGCAGGTCGAGCCGGCCGTCGTACAGTGCGCGCCCCGTGATTACGCCTTCGATCCCGTCGGTGACATGCCCCTTGAGCGCATGGATGTCGCCGATGTCGGTGACGCCGCCGCTGGCGATCACCGGGATCGATACCGCGCGGGCAAGCGCCACGGTCGCCTCGACGTTGCACCCCTTGAGCAGCCCGTCGCGACCGACATCGGTGAAGAGCAGCGCTGCGACTCCGACATCCTCGAAGCGGCGGGCGAGATCCTCGACGCGGACGGTCGAGACATCGGCCCAGCCGCGCGTTGCGACCAAGCCGTCACGCGCATCGACCGCGACGACGATGCGTCCCGGATTGTCGTGCGCGGCTTCGCGCACCAGCTCGGGATTCTCCAGCGCGGCGGTTCCGATCACGACCCGCGTAACGCCGAGATCGAGCCAGCGCTCGATCGATTCGCGAGTGCGGATGCCGCCGCCCAGCTGGATCTTGCCGCCGAATCGCTCAAGGATGCCGGCGACCGCGGCGCCGTTGACCGACTCCCCCGCAAACGCGCCGTCGAGATCGACGACGTGGAGCCATTCCGAGCCCGCATTCTCGAAGATCTCGGCCTGGGCGGCGGGATCGTCGCCATAGATGGTGGCGCGGTCCATATCGCCTTCGGCGAGGCGGACGACCTGGCCGCCTTTGAGATCGATGGCCGGGAAGACGATCAGGGACGCCATGCGAGAAATCTCTCCAGCAGCGCGATGCCGTAGCGCTGGCTCTTTTCGGGGTGGAACTGGACGCCGGCCAGATTGTCGCGGCCGATCGCCGCGGTAACCTGGCCGCCATGCTGCGTAGTCGCCAGCACGGAATCGCCTTCGAAGGCGAAGCTGTGGAGGAAATAGGCCTCGCCGACTTCGATCAGCGGGTGCTCGGCGGCGGGAATGACGTCGTTCCAGCCCATATGCGGCACGCGGACGCCGGGGGCGGGCGGCAGATGACGGACCGTGCCGGGGATCCAGCCGAGTCCGGCATGGCTGCCGAGTTCCTCGCCGGTGGTGGCCATCAATTGCATGCCGACGCAGACGCCGAGAAACGGCGCGGCTTCGCGCAGCACGCGCGCTTCGAGCGCCTCGATCATCCCGTCGATGCCGCGCAGCCCCGCCGCGCAGGCGCCGAACGCGCCGACGCCCGGCAGCACGATGCGATCAGCCTTGGCGACGGCATCGGGATCGGCGGTGATCGCCAGTCCCTGCGCACCTGCGGCCTTAAGCGCGTTGTGGACCGAATGGAGGTTGCCCGCGCCGTAATCGATCAGCGCAACGCTCACGGCAGCAGCGACTCGAGCCCCGGCGCGGCCATGCTGGGGGTAAACTCGACGAAGGTGTTCTCCGCCACCCCGGCCAGCCGGTACGGATCCTGCGCCGCCCAGGCCTCGACTTCGCTGCGGTCGCCGCGCGCGATCAGCACCCCGCCGGTGTCGGGCTGGCGGCCTGCGGTGACCAGCCGGCCCTCGGCCAGCGCTTCGCGCAGCCAGGCGACATGCGCGTCGCGGTGCGGCGTCACGTCGCCGGTGTAGCGGAGCAGCACGATGATCATCACAGTACGCCCTTGGTGCTGGGGATTGCGTCGGCCTTGCGCGGGTCGATCTCGATCGCCTCGCGCAGCGCGCGGGCGAGGCCCTTGAACATGGCTTCGGCGATATGGTGGTTGTTGCTGCCGTAGAGCGTCTCGACATGCAGCGTCACGCCCGCGGTCTGCGCGAAGCTGTGGAACCAGTGTTCGAACATCTCGGTGTCCATCTCGCCAAGGCGCTTCTGGCTGAACTCGGTCTTCCAGACGAGGAACGGGCGGCCGGAGATGTCGATCGCGACGCGCGCGAGCGTCTCGTCCATCGGCGAGAGCGCATCGGCGTAGCGGCGGATGCCCTTCTTATCGCCAAGGGCTTTTGCAATCGCCTCGCCGATCGCGAGCCCGGTGTCCTCGACGGTGTGGTGCTGGTCGATATGCAGGTCGCCGACGGTCTTGATGTCCATGTCGATCAGCGAATGGCGGCTCAATTGCTCGAGCATGTGATCGAAGAAGCCGATGCCGGTCGAAACCGCATAGGCGCCGGTGCCGTCGAGGTTGAGCGTGACGTCGACCGAAGTCTCGCTCGTCTTGCGGCTGATCGTGGCGGTGCGCATGCCGCCCCCATAGCGCCCGCGGGCGTCCTGGCAAATTAGCGTTGCTTGGGGGCAAGCAGCATGTGCTTGACCCGTGGGCGTCAGGCGCTACCCAAAGACTCATGACTGGTACCGTGCCCGACAGCCTGATTCCCTATGACGAGATCGTCCAGGAGGCGCTGCGCGCCGTGGTCGGCCGCGTGCTGGGTTCGGTGGCCGCGACCCAGGCTTTGCCGGGTGCGCACCATTTCTACATCACCTTCAAGACGCATGCGCCGGGCGTCGACATCCCGCAGCGGCTGATCGAGCGCTTCCCCGACGAGATGACGATCGTCCTCCAGCACCGCTTCTGGGATCTCAAGGTCGACGACAGCAAATTCTCGGTTGGCCTGAGTTTCAACCAGGTGCCGGCAATGCTCAACATCCCGTTCTCGGCGATCACCGGCTTCCACGATCCTGCGGTGAATTTCGAGCTGCGCTTCCAGGCGAGTGAAGCCGAGCCGCCCGAGCCGCACGACGAGGCCGAGAATGACGGCCCGACGATTACCCCGGCCGACGACGGCTCGAACGTCGTCTCGGTGGACTTCAAGCGGAAGAAGTAATCCGTCCGGGGGACGATTACTCCGCCGGAGGCAGGCCTGAGGCGGACTGCCCGACGCAATCCGTGAGCGCCTAGAACGAAATCCGCGCCCGACCGATCACTCGGTCGCCGCTGTGGCGCGCGTCGGCGAAGCGCGAGAGGCCGGGGCGGTTCTCGATATCGGTGCCGACATAATCGATCCCGAAGGTGATCGGGAAGCTGTTATATTCCAGCCCGATCCGCCAGTCGCTGTAGGTGCCGGTAGGCCGCAGCCGCGCGGCGCGGAGGGGATCGTCGGTGTTGCCCGAGCTGCGTCCGATCGACGCCGAGGCGCTGAGCGGCGTCATCGGCACGCCGGCATTGGCGCCGGCATAGAGATAGAGGTTGCTCCCGCCGATCGCCGACTGGTCGGGCGCATAGACCGCGCCGGCATTCACTTGGACCGGGCCTAGGCTGTAGCTGCCGCTGCCGCCCAGCTCGACATAGTCCATCTTGCTACGCGCGCCGGCGAAGATATGGCCGGTGACGTGCCCGCGCACGCGGAACGGGCCGAGATCGGTCACCGCGCCCAGCTCCAGATCGCCGACCACTTCGGCGCCGTCGTGGCGCACCGAATCGCGCACCGTCGCCACCCGCGCTGAGGCTTCGAGCGGGCCGACGGGGACGAGCAGGTCGGCGGAGGTGGCGATCCGCCCCTCGCTCCAGCTCAGGCCCCGGCGGCTCTCGTCGGTCGCGGCTTCGATCCCGCCGCTCAGCTTTTGGGCATGCGCCGGCGTGGCAGCGAGGCCGGTGAACAGAATCGTCGTGAACAGGATCGTACGCATCTTCATCCTTGTCGGTTGCCGTCCAGTCGCTCGAGTTCGGCCTGGAGCACGGCTTCGTCCTCGCGGGCCAGCGCCACCACCTGATCGTGGATCTCGTGCGTGCGGCGGGCGACTTCGGCCGCGATAGCGCTCTGCCCGTCATTGCACCAGCCCGCGCGGCGCCCCTCGACCACGCCATCGCGGGTGATCTGGCGGCTGAGGCTCGCCCCCGATCCATGGACCGCGCTGCGCTCGACATGCACGTCGGCGCGCCAGGTACAGGCCAGGGTAGAGGGCGTGCCGGGCTTGGCCGAGCTGCCGATCTGCTTGTGGCGTACTGCGACGCGCATCTTGTAGGTCGCCTCTATCGCGCCCTTGGGATGTTCGATGCGGGTGCGGTGCTCAATTGCGGGGAAAGCGGGGTCCAGCGCAGCCGCCAGCCCCAGAGCCAATATTATGCTCATCTGTCGTCTCCTTGCGGTTGCCCCAGCCCATGCTGGCCGGTGACAAGAGTCGAATGGGGACGAGTTGCAAAACGCGCAACCGGGCGGAAACACTTCCTTACGCCCGCGCTGGAAACCGCGCCGCACACTCGCTAGGGCTCGCCGCAACCAGATGGAGGATAGCGTGACCACCCGGACCGAAACCGACTCGATCGGCGCGATCGAAGTTCCCGCAGACAGCTATTGGGGTGCGCAGACCCAGCGCTCGATCGAGAACTTCCCGTTCGGCGCCATGGAGCGGATGCCGCTGGGCATCGTCCACGCCCAGGCGATCGTCAAGCAGGCCGCGGCGCGGGTCAATCGCAAGCACGGGCTCGACGCCAAGGTGGTCGACGCGATCGAAGCGGCGGCGCAGGAGATCGTCGCGGGTAAGCTCGACGACCAGTTCCCGTTGGTGATCTGGCAGACCGGCAGCGGCACCCAGACCAACATGAACGTCAACGAAGTGATCGCCGGGCGCGCCAACGAAGTGCTGACCGGCAACAAGGGCGGCAAGTCGCCGGTGCACCCCAACGATCACGTCAATATGAGCCAGTCGTCGAACGACAGCTTCCCGACCGCGCTGCATGTTGCGACTGCGGTCGCCACCCGCGACGTGCTGCTGCCCGCGCTCGAGCAGCTCACCGCATCGCTCACCGCCAAGGCCGAGGCCTGGGACCATATCGTCAAGATCGGCCGCACCCATACCCAGGATGCGACGCCGCTGACGCTGGGCCAGGAATTCTCGGGCTATGCCGCGCAGCTGGTCAGCTGCAAGGCACGGATCGAGGGCGCGCTGAACGGCAATATCCGCAAGCTGGCGATCGGCGGCACTGCGGTCGGCACCGGGCTCAATGCGCCGGAAGGCTGGGCCGAGGACATGACCGCGGCGATCAGCGACATTGCCGGGACCGCATTCGAGAGCGCGCCGAACAAGTTCGAGCAACTGGCCGCCAAGGATGGGCTGGTGTTCTTCTCGGGCGCGCTCAACACGCTGGCGGTGGCGCTCAACAAGATCGCCAACGACATCCGCTTCTTGGGCTCGGGGCCACGCTCGGGGCTGGGCGAGCTGTCGCTGCCGGCCAACGAGCCGGGCAGTTCGATCATGCCGGGCAAGGTCAACCCGACCCAGTGCGAATCGCTGACGATGGTCGCGGCGCAGGTGATCGGCAACAACCAGGCAGTCACCGTCGGCGGGATGCAGGGGCATTTCGAACTCAACGTGTTCATGCCGCTGATCGGCGCGAACGTGCTGCGTTCGATCCACTTGCTCGCGGTGGGGATGACCAGCTTCGCCGAGCGCTGCGTCGACGGCACCGAGGCGAACGAGAAGCAGATCGCCGATCTGGTCGGCCGCTCGCTGATGCTGGTGACCGCGCTGGCGCCGGTGATCGGCTATGACAATTCGGCCAAGATCGCCAAGTACGCCCATGAGAAGGGGCTGACGCTCAAGCAGGCCGGGCTCGAGCTCGGGCTGGTCGACGAAGCGACGTTCGATCAATATGTGAAGCCCGAGACGATGATCGGGCGGTAACCCCGGGCTGCAGCGACCCCGTCCGGGCACACGCCCGGATGCGGGTCACTCCCCGAATTTGACGCCGGGCTTCGCGGTGGGGCGCGGCTTCGGCCTGGACGGTGCGGGCCCTTGGGGCGCGGCCTCGTTGATCGACTTTCCAGCCGGCGTGCTCGTCGGCGTTGCGGTGGGCTTCGGCTGGTGCGGCGTGCCGGGGGCAGCCTGCGAAAGCGTGAACGCCGCCATCGTCAAAGCGAAGAGCGAGACCATGCGAATTCTCCCCTGATTATCCTGTCTTGCCGCAGAAGCGGCGCGCTGCGCTGAATGCTGACTTAACCGCCGCCTGGAAGATAGTGGCACAGCGACGGGGATCATCCGAGTCCGCCGGGGAACAACTACCCAATTCAACCGCTTACCCGCTGGCTCACGCAAGCGAGGAAAATTCCATGATCGGCAACGCAATCGCCGCCTTTATCGGCCACAAGATCGACGCCAGCGACGGCGAGGGCGGCACGCTCGGCGCGGTCGCCGGAGTCGCGGTGTGGAAGATCGCCAAGAGCGTCGTCCCCGCCGCGCTGGTGCTCGGCGCGATTGCCTATGGCGTGCATCGCTTCGCCAATTCCGAGACCGCATTATGATCCGCAACCTGATCGGCGCCTTTATCGGCAACCGGATCGACCGGCGCGACGGCAGGGGCGGCGTCAAGGGCGCCGCGATCGGCTATGTCGCGCAGCGGGCGATCACCCGGATGGGCGTGCCGGGGATGGTCCTCGCCGGCGGCTATGGCCTGTGGAAGATGCGTTCGGATCGCCGGAAGCAGCGCAAGGCGTGACTTGACGGGGGGCGAGTCCGCACGCCAGTAGCGCCCATGCCCCATCGCACCGAGAACGATCCGCACAAATTCCGCCGCCGCGGCGTCCTCTTCGTCCTGTCCTCGCCCTCGGGGGCAGGCAAGTCGACGATCGCGCGGAAGCTGCTCGCGGCGGACTCGTTCCTCGAAATGTCGGTGTCGTACACCACCCGGCCGATGCGCCCGGGCGAAGTGGACGGCGTCGACTATCATTTCGTCGACCTCGAGAAATTCCGCGAGATGGTCGCGAACAACGAGTTCCTCGAATGGGCGCACGTGTTCGACCATCGCTACGGCACTCCGCGCGAGGGGGTGAACAAGATCCTCGCTGCCGGCCGCGACGTGCTGTTCGACATCGACTGGCAGGGCGCGCAGCAGCTGTTCCAACTCGCCGGCGGCGACGTGGTCCGCGCGTTCATCCTGCCGCCATCGCTCAAGATCCTGCACGAGCGGCTGCTCAAGCGCGCCACCGACTCGGTCGAAGTGATCGACGCCCGCATGGCCCGCGCCACCGCCGAGGTCAGCCACTGGGACGGCTATGACTATGTGCTGGTCAACGACGAAGTCGAGCAGTGCTTCGGATCGGTCCACACGATCATCAAGGCCGAACGCCTGCGCCGCTCGCGCCAGACCGGGCTGATCGGCTTCATCCGCGGGCTGAACAAATAGGGCGGCCGCCCAAAGCAAACCGCTCGCGTCAAAGCTCGAAATCCTCGTCCTCTTCGGAGCGCGATATACCAAGAGACTCGGGCAACGCGGCTACGAAGGTCTCGATATCTCCTTTGTACGTTGGTGCGATTAGACGAAAGCTGGCGGCCAACGCTGTTCGCGACGTTTCATCAAGCGCTTGCAAATCTCCGGCAAGTTGCTCGAGTGCCTCGATGGAAAAATCCTCGTCTAAAATATCCGGGGAAGAGTACTCCAGAAAGATAACAACATTGGCAATTGCCCGTGCTATTTGGTCCATCATGGCTCAAATACCTCGACATGAATATTTGATATCTTCAATTGTTTAAGCAATTTTAATGCTCGCCTTTTTTGGAGTTTGGTCGGGACCTGCCAAATGGCGGTCATGCCATTGCGCTTCAGCGCTGCCGATTGACGCAATGCTTGGTCTTTAGCCTTTCGGCTCATATAAATAGACCACTTCCGGTCAATCAATCTTATCTTAGTCGGTGCTTTTGCCGAAACTGTGGTCGCTACTTTGCCGTTACGGACAATCGACGAGATTTTGGACCCGATCGCCCCGGGCGCGATTGCCACCCCAACGCTGGCGGTGCCCCGTCCCAACGCATAGCCGATCTCGTACGGCGAAGCATTGGCGATAGCGTGTCGTGTTTTCTTAAGGTGAACATAGGCTGGCGTATCTTCGGCCTCGATCGCATCGTCGATCTTCCGCGCCAGCCCGATCCCGATATTTTGCGCGCTGGTGACCGGGTTTGTTGTGGCCAGCGAATAGAGCCCGGTGACCACGTCTTTTCCGACATCGTAAACTCCTACGACTGCCCCGCCGGCTGCTTCGCTAGCCTTGCGGAGTAAGTCGGCAGGAGGTGGCTTCAAGTCTTGCAGATAACGCTGATACTGCTCTTCGATGGCTCTTCGGCGTTCGCGCTTATGCCCGTATTTGGCTAACTCCGCAGTCCTCCATGCGTCCGCCTCCTCCTTGGTCGAAATGGATGGCAGGCGAGGGTCTTCGACGTAACTGAATTTCGGAACCTTTCGGCCAGGGCTATCTCCTTGCCGTGGGCTGCCAGGATCATAGTACTCACCAGACCCGCTGAAGGTAAATCGACCGTCATTCGGGTCATGCCAGGGGTTGAACTTGACCTCGGGTTGGTCGCCAAGCGTCGGTCGCCTGCCGGTGCGCAACCAGACGCCAAAGCTGCGCCGTCGCTGTTCTGCTGCAATGTCCATGTGGAGCCCCGCTGCTCGAGGGCGAGAACATTTGAGCAACATTTTCCTACAAGTCAATCGCCGATCCCAGACGGCGGCAGCGTCGTGGCCAGGCGGGTGAAGTTGACGAAGTTGACTCGAAAGCGGGTTTTGGAGCGTCGCTTGACTCGCTAACCTATTGATTTTCAAAGGGTCGCGTTCCGGCGCGGTTGACTCGGAGTCAAGCGGCGCGCCCGCAAGCATGGGCAATCGAGCGGCCATGCGCGCATCGGGCGCGCCGAATTGACACCCGGGTCACGCGATCGGGCAGGTTCCGGCGGCGAGCGGGCTGTGCGAGAACAGGCTCGGCTTTGGCGGGGCGCGCCTTGGTGCTGGTCGGGTCGACGGGGTCAAAGAGCAGCCGTCGAGGGACGGCGCGGCGATCCCAGCAAATGAAATCCTACATTGCAAGGGCGCCCGGCCTATTCGGCGATCGCGACTTCGCCGGCGCGGAGCCAGCCGGTGACGGTCTTTTCACCGGCAAAGGCGACGCGCAGCCAGCCGGCGCGGCGCTCGAGGATGGCGACCGCGTCGCCATCGACAACATAGGGGGCCTTGGCGGCCGCGCCCGGGCTGGGGCGCAGCACCGCGCGCCGGGCGGTGACCAAGGCGACGCCGGTCCAGCCCTTGGCAGCCTTGCCGAGATCGGCCTTGAACGGCTGGCCGACCATGTCGCCGCTGGTGTTGAGGCAGCCGCCGTGATTTTCCTGGAGCATCAGCGAAGCCTCGGTGCCGCGGAACGCCAGGCTGCCCTTGATCGGTTGCTCGCCGGGATACCAGGTGCGCACTTGTCCGCGGCCGTTGCTCAGCGTGCCGCGCAGCAGGAAGATGCAAGTGAACTGCGGCGCCGCCTCGCTGCCATTGCCGACGCGGCCTTCGGAGAACACCCCCGAGACGGTGTTGCCGGTCACCGCTAGGGTGAGTTGCTCGTAGCGCCCGGAGGTCTGGGCCGATGCGGCGACGGGGAGGGTGAGTGCGAGTGTCGCGAGTAGGGTGCGCATGAGGGTCATCTCTAGACGATTTGAATGATGCTTCTTCGAAGGCGACGCAGCAGGTCTGAAGCCTTCGCTAGACCCCTAGGTTACTGCTCCAATTTGGGGCAGGACATCAAGCCTTCGGAAGCTCTGCTTTCGCTGTAATGCCCAAGCGTGTAGGAGGACGATCCAATAAAGATGGAGAGGCTATGACGAAGCGTTGGTTAGGCCTGAATGCCTCCAAGGACTCGGTGAGCGTGGTCGATGCAGAAATACCTGACAAGGGCCCCGTTGTCATACTCTCAGACGATACTTGGAAAGTGCAGAAGGGAGACCGAGCTACCGCGTATAGTTTCCTTCACCAGCAATGTGCGGACTACGTAAAAGAGAACGGAATTGACGCTGTTGTTGTTAAGGCGAGTGCCGTTACGGGTCAGGGATCGGCCAAACTCGGTCTTCTCACCAGCGCAGAGGTTCGCGGGGTCGTGATGGCCGCTGCCGGTTCGCATTGCAAAGTTAAAGCGCTCTCAAAGGCTGCGATTAGCAAAACTTATGGCGAGCGGAAGGTCGATGAGTACTGCGCGGACGATGCATTTTGGGCAGCGCAAACCAAGGGGCAACCTCTCCGGAAGATGAGCCGTGAAACCGCAATGCTCCTAATTGCCGCTAGGAACGCATAGTGGCCGGTTTCATCTCCAAGTTGACAATTGGCGCCAAACTTGGCGAGGGCCATTTCGGTGAAGTATTCAAGGGCACAGATCCCACCCACGGCGATGTGGCGGTCAAGATAATTCGCTTCGATCCCGCCGAATATACTGCTGCTTCATGGGCGCAATTCAAGCAGGACCTGTCGGAGGCGAAGAATCTCGCCAAGGCGGCTCATCGAAATGTGGTCCAAGTATATCACGTCGTCGAGGCGCCCGATGGGCTGAGTGTGAACATCTGCATGGCTTACTGCCCCGGAGGCGCGCTTCAGAAGCCGTTCGAAATTGGGCCGATGACCCTCGTGGATGTTCGCAAAGTTGGTACGGAAGTGTCGATAGGCTTGGCTGCCATGCATACACGCGGCATGATTCATCGGGACATCAAGCCAGCCAATATTTTGCGCGACCGTATTGGGGTGGCGCAGTTAAGTGATTTCGGGCTCGTAACCGATAATATAGTTTTGGGGTACGCCTCCGATCAGGGATACTCCGACCACATCGCTTATGAAGTTTGGCACGGTAAGGGCACTAGTGTTAAATCGGATATTTGGGCGCTCGGAATGACGCTATATCGCCTATTGCATGGGAAGACTTGGTACGATGCGTCCCCAAGCCCCCGATACGTGACTAAGCAAGGTGGCTTTGCGAAATCCCTAAAGTGGCTGCCACATATTCCAAAGCCTTGGCGCCGTGTAATCCGAAAAATGCTGAACGACGATTCGTCGGCGCGGTATCAGAGCGTGGCTGCGGTGCTTCGCGGGCTAGCTAATTTGCCTACTACACCTGTTTGGACTCCAAGCGTAATGGCGAAACTTGTACGCTGGGTACAATTGAAGGGCACTAGGAAGATAGTCGTCGAGTGGAAAAGACACTCACCGCGTAATCATGAGTGGCGTGCATGGAGCGAACCACTCGGAGCGGGCCAGAGCAAGACGCTAGGCGGATCGACTGCTGCCTTATCCGCGAGCCAGGCTGCTCGAGAACTTGAAGAATTTTTCAATATCTAATGCGGACGGACTCGTCGAGGCAGCAAATAGGATTCTGAAAAATCCGAGTCAATAAGCGGCCGAAGCCCAAACCGCTGGATCGCAATCGCGCGCCGCTCGTCACTGCAGCTTTTGCAATAAGCCTTATCGGCGATCACGCCTTGGCTTGGTCGCCAAAGGCGATTGCAGTTCCGACATCGCGGCTGGCTCAGTGTCCGGTTGGGCGACTTGCGGCTCATATGCTCCTCGCCATATGTATACAAAGCTGTGAACAAACCGTGAATCACTGGCGCATGATTGTCAAGGGCCGGCTCCCTGGTCTTACTTAAACCAGCCGCAGAAATCTCACCCCCGCATCGAAATCCCCCCGCCGCGCCTCGCGCGCTTGCGTCGCGAGCACGTCCTCGCCCCATTGCTCGGCCTGCCAGTCCTCGTCGACATGGGCGGCCTGCCAGATGGCTTCGGGGGTGGCGGCGTCCTCGGCCAGCGCGAGGGCGGCGACCAGCGAGCCGCCGATCGTGACGATGGGCGAGAGCGCGGCGAGGCGGAATGGGTCGAGCGCGGTCACGGCGTCGCGCAGCCGGGCGATCGTCGCTTCGGGCTGGGGGACGTGCATCACGCCGGTCGCCAATTCGAAATGCACGTCGTAGCGCCCGCGCGCCCAATCGAGCAGCGGATCCCAGATCGCGGCCTGGCGATCGACCAAAGCGGCGGGCTCGGCGGCGCGGTAATAGAGCAGGTCGCTCTCGCCATAGGCGGCGAGCCCGGCGGCGAAGCGCGCGGGATCGGGGGCGACGCGGTCGATCGCGGCGTTGGCGAGGCCGGTGAGCGGCATCGCGCGCGGGTCGATCGTGTCGCCGGCGGCGCGCCATTCCTCGGCGATCGCTTCGGCCAGCGCGCGCGTCGGCACGTCGAGCGGGGCGCGGCCGGGGGTGCGCACGGGCTTGCCGTCGAGGGCGATGCCGTTGCCCGGCTCGACGGTCACGTCCTTCCAGAATCGTCTCACGGCTGCTCCGGGGTCCGCCAGCGCCGCGCCATCGCGCGCGGCACGACCGCCATGAGGTACAGCGCCGACAAAAGGATCGCGCCGCCGAGGATGCTGCCCTCCCAATTGTTCGAGCGGCCGGCGATGAGCAGCCCGAGCACCGCGCCGGCGGTGGCGACGAGGTTGACGCCGACGATCATGTAATAGCGCTTCTGCGCGAGGCGGTCGGCTTCGGTCATAGGGCCTCCAGATGCGCGGGCAGCGCGGCGGCATGCTCCACGACATGCCCGGCGCCCGCCTCGCGCAATTCATGCATGGTGTGGTAGCCCCATGCAACACCCACGGCATGCGCGCCGGCCGCGCGCGCCATCGCCATGTCGAAGCTGGTGTCGCCGATCATCGCGGTGCTCTCGGGGCTGGCGCCGGCCTCGGCCATCGCCGCCTCGATCATCGAGGGGTGCGGCTTGGAGGGGTGGCGGTCTGCAGTCTGGAGCGTGACGAAGCGGTGGGCGAGGCCGTGATGTTCGAGGATGAGCGCAAGGCCGCGATCGGACTTGCCGGTGGCGATGCCGAGCAGCCAGCCATTGGCGTCGAGCGTCTCGATCGCGTCGGCGACGCCGTCGAACAGGGGCTCGGGATCGAGTGCGCCGTTCGAGCGCATCGCGTGGAAGGCGCGCTTATAGTCCTCGGCGAGCAGCGCGTGCTGGCGTGCTTCGGCCTCTGGCAGGAGCTGGGCGATGGCGGGGACGAGGCTGAGGCCGACGATCCGGCGGATCGCCTCGCGCGGGGGCGGATCGAGCCGGGCGGTGGCGAAGCAATCCTCCATCGCGCGGCAGATATTGGCCTGGCTGTCGACCAGGGTACCGTCGCAGTCGAACAGGGCTAGGCGGTTCATCGATCCTCCCCGGCAGGGGGAGGTGGCGCACGCAGCGCGACGGAGGGGGCGTGCTCCGCAACGAGGCCCGTGTGGCACGCCCCCTCCACCAGCCTGCGGCTGGTCCCCCTCCCCGTGCCGGGGGGGATCGAGAAGGGCGCCCTCACTTCTTCGGTTTCGCGGGCTTTGCGGGCTTGGCCGGCTTCGCCTCGCCGCGGCCGCGGCGTTCGCCGCGGCGTTCCTTCCGGACACCCTTGGCGTGGGCGCGGGCCTGGGCCTTTTTCTGCTCGCGGCTCATCGGCGGGCGGTCGTCGAGCGCGTCGGTGTTGCCGAGCGCGAGGTCGAAGCCGAGCGTGTGCATCGATTCGGCGAAGTGCTTGGGCAGTTCGGCGGTGACGTCGATCTTGCCTTCGTCGGGATGATCGATGCGGATGCGGCGGGCGTGGAGGTGCATTTTCCGGGAGATACCGCCGCTCAGGAACGCTTCCTGGAGGCCGTATTTGCCGTCGCCGACGATCGGGTGGCCGATCGCCGCCATGTGGACGCGCAGCTGGTGGGTGCGGCCGGTGAGCGGCTGGAGCTCGACCCAGGCGGTGCGGTTGCCCGCCTGCTCGATCACGCGATAGCGCGTGCGGCTGGGGGCGCCTTCCTTCATGTCGACGTGCATCTTCTCGCCGCCGGTGCCGGGCTGCTTGGCGATCGGTAGCTCGATCAGCCCGTCCTCGACTTCGGGGACGCCCATGACGAGCGCCCAATAGAGCTTCTTGGCGCTGCGGCCCGAGAAGTGCTTCGAGAAGAAGGCGGCGGCGCGGCTGGTGCGCGCGAGGAGGAGCGCGCCCGACGTGTCCTTGTCGAGGCGGTGGACGAGCTTGGGCCGGCTCTCGGCGTCGAACTGGAGCGCATCGAGCAGGCCGTCGACATGCTCGAAGGTCTTGGTGCCGCCCTGGGTGGCGAGGCCGGGGGGCTTGTTGAGCACGATGGCCTGTGAATCCTGGTGGATCACCATTTCGCGGGCGAAGGCGGTCTGGTCGTCGCTGAGCGGCGGGCGGTTCGACTTGGGCTTGGCGGCGCTCGGCTTGGCGGGCTCGGCCGGGGGGACGCGGATCGTCTGGCCGGTGGCGATGCGGTCGCCGGGGTCGGCGCGGGCGCCGTCGACGCGGAGCTGGCCGGTGCGTGCCCAGCGCGAGACCAGGTTGAAGCTGGTGTCGGGCAGATGCCGCTTGAACCAGCGATCGAGGCGGATGCCGTCGTCGTCGGCGGCGACGATGAACTGGCGGACGTCGGTGCCGGTCATGCCGCGGCCCTCGCGAGCTGGAGGCCGATCGCCAGCGCGACCAGCGCGCCGAGCACCGAAGCGAGGATGTAGCCGAGCGCCTGGAGCCAGTCGCCGCGCTCGAGCATCAGCATCGCGTCGAGCGAGAAGGCCGAGAAGGTGGTGAAGCCGCCGAGCACGCCGACGCCGAGGAGCAGCCGCCACTGTTCGCCGCTCTGGCCGAACTTGACGAGCCCGCCGGCGAGCGCACCCATCAGCAGCCCGCCGATCAGGTTCACGGCGAGCGTGCCCCAGGGATAGTCCGGGCCGAACGCGGCGAGCGTCGCGCGTCCGACGAGGTGTCGCGCGCCGGAGCCGAAGGCGCCGCCGAGCATGACGAGAAGGAGATTGGGCATCGGCAGCCGGTAGCGCGGAATGCCGCTCAGGGGAACCGCGCTGTTAGCGGCCGTTGTTGGCGACCAGGTCGATATCGGTGCCGCCGTCGCGGCGCGCGGTGAGGAATAGGACATAGGCGCCGTCGTCGCGGGCGCGGGTGCCGCCGAGGACGTGCTGCGCGCCGTCGAGCTGGTGCTCGGCGCTGTACCCGGCGCGGACGGCCTTGGTGTAATAATAGTCGAGCATCGCCTGGAGCGGCTGGGGAGTCGAGAAGCTCGCGACGCGCAGCGCGCACGCGCCTTCGGCGCCGGCGGCCTCGATGACGCGCGCCTGGGGGTGGAGCGGCAGGTCGGCGGGGAGGCGGTTTGCCCAGGCGGCGGAATATTTGAGTGCGCCGGCACACCCCTTGATCCGGGCGTTGGACTGGCGCGCGGCGATGCCGCCGAGCGTGACCGATTCGCGCGCGGCGGTGCATTCGGGGCACGGCTTGCCGGCAACCGGGGCGGGGGCCTTGAGCAGCCCGGCGGTGTCGGCCTTGCTGCCGTTGGCGGCAACCGCGTCGCTGGGCAGGCCGCCCGATTGCGGGCCGTTCGGCGGGCGGATCGCGTCGCCATTGGCCTGGCGGCCGAGCTGGGGGTCGACCATGATCTGGTCCTGCAGCGCGCTGGTGATCGCCGGATCGGCGGCGTTGCCGAGTTCGGCGTCGCTCATCACGTTGTTGCCCTGATCCGCAGCGCCGCAGCCCGCAAGCGCGAGCGGCAGGAAGACGAACAGGATGAAACCGAGTGTGCGGACCATGCGCGGGGCGCTCCTTTGGCCGCACCCTGCGCGCGGCACGGTTAAGGAAGCGTTGGGCGTGCCATGCGTTCTATCTTGCCAACACACCCCCGGTGCCCCATGTTGCCGGCATGCTCAATATCGTCTCGATCCTGATCGGCCTGTTCGCACTGCTGTTCGCGATGGTCGGCATCATCCCGTTCCCGCTGGTTCCGCTACTCAACTGGATCGCCTTTCCGATCGCGCTGGTCGGCGCGGTGATCGGGATGCTGTCGAGCAGCAATACGGGGCGCAACCTCAATTTCGTGATCCTGGCGATCAGCGGATTTCGGCTCTTCCTGACGGGCGGGCTGATCTAAACGAAAAGGCCCGACGCTTTCGCGCCGGGCCCTCTCTCGTCTGCGTGGCAGCACTAGCTTAGCGGCAGCGCACGTTGCCGCGGTCGACCGACGAGCCGAGCGCCGCACCGGCGGCTGCACCGAGCAGCGTGCCCAGCGTCGCGTTGCGGCCGTTCGACAGCGTGTTGCCGAGCAGGCCACCGGCGACGCCACCGACGATCAGGCCGGTCGTGCCGTCGTTGCGGCGGCAGTAATAGCGCCCGTCGTTACCGCGATAGATGCGGTCGTTCCGGCCGAGGCGGCGCTCCTGATAATAGCGGCCGTCGCGGTAATAATTCTCGGCATAATAGGCGTTCTGGCCGCGCTCGAAGCGATTGTGGTCATAGTTGCGGAACTGGCGCCAGTCGCGGTTGCGGTTTTCGCGGCGGTCGCTGCGATACTCGCGCTGCGCCTGCTGGAGGTCGCGGCGGCATTCGCGCATCTCGCGATCATATTCGCGGCGACTTTCGGCGCGGCGCAACTCGCGGTTGCAGTCGCGCTGGGCGTCGCGGACGTTCTCACGATATTCCTGGCGGGGGGTCTGCGCCATTGCCGGCAGCGCGGGGAGCGCGACCGCGGCAATCGCGGCGGCAAAGAGGATACGCATGGGGTTCGACTTCCTGTCGTTATAGATGCGCCACCAACGAGCCGCCTGCACAGGGGTTGCGTGAATGCGAAACTACCCCGCGTTCACGCGATCGACAGGATCAGATGCGGGTGTCGCCGGGATAGGCGAACAGAAGGTCGCTGCCCGCGTCGGCATGGAGTTCGCACGCGCCTTCGAGCGTGACGCACTCGCCGGCATGGAAGGCGACGCCGTCGACCACGCCTTCGCCCGCCAGCGGCACCAGCCAGCCGGTTACTCCCTGGGGAAGCGTCAGATTGCGCGTGCCGGCCTGCCAGCGCTCGAGCACGAACTTGGGGCCTTCGACCAGGATCGTGCGATCCTCGGCGACCTTGCCCGGCATCGGATGCGGGACATAGGGGTCGGTGTCGGACACGGCGATGCCGTCCTCGAGATGCAGCTCGCGCGGGCGGCCATAATCGTACAGCCGGTAGGTGGTCTCGCTGTTCTGCTGCGTTTCCAGCACCGTGATTCCCGCGCCGATCGCGTGCACCGTGCCGGAAGGCGCGTAGAAGAAGTCGCCGGCCTTGACCGGCTTCCAGTCGAGCAGGTCGACGATCGAGCCGTCCAGCGCCGCCGCGCGCAGCGTCTCTGGATCGACCGGCGCCTTGGGGCCGATCGCGATCGTCGAATCGGGTTCGGCGTCGAGGATCAGCCAGCATTCGTCCTTGCCGCGCGGCAGTCCGCGCGCCTGCGCCTGCGCGTCATCGGGATGGACCTGGATCGACAGCTTCTCGCTGGTGAAGAGGTACTTGATCAGCAGGTCGGGCGCGGCGTTGCCCGGAGTCTGGAACCACACTTCGCCCACGGGATCCTGATCGGGCGCCGGATCGGCGAAGCCGGGCCAGAGATTGTGGCGCCCCCAGGGTTTTTCGACACGATGGGTGGCGAGAAGCGTCGCGGTCACTCGATCCTCCGGCATGGGAATGCACAATCCTTTGTGCAACGCATCAATGGCGTCAAGCGATCCTCTGCGACGGGTGCGATCTGCCGTGTTGCGAAGCCGGCCACAAAGCCGCCGCGAAAAGGATTGTTTGACGCCACCACGCTCGGCTAAGACCGCACGATATGCGTATTCCCTTTGCCCGCGCTGCTGCGCTCGCCCTCGTCCCGGTGCTTGCCCTTTCGGTCGCCGGGTGCGCCAGGAGCGGTACGAAGACCGACCTGCCTTATGTCGCGCGCGACGTGGGTACGCTCTACGGTGCCGGCAAGCAGCGGCTCGACCAGCGGCAGTACAAGCTCGCCGCCGCGCTCTTCGACGAAGTCGAGCGCCAGCATCCTTATTCGGTGTGGGCACGCCGCGCGCAGCTGATGGGCGCGTTCAGCTATTATCTGAACCAGGATTATTCGCAGGCGATCGCATCGGCACAGCGCTTCCTCGCCGTCCACCCGGGCAATCGCGACGCGCCTTACGCCTACTACCTGATCGCGCTGAGCTATTACGAGCAGGTCGCCGACGTGACCCGCGACCAGAAGATCACCCAGCAGGCGCTCGATTCGCTCGGCGAGCTGACCCGCCGCTATCCCAATACGCGCTACGCCGCCGATGCGCGGCTCAAGATCGATCTCGTCCGCGATCACCTTGCCGGCAAGGAAATGGAGATCGGCCGCTTCTACGAAGGCCGCGGCCAGTGGCTCGCTGCGACGATGCGCTTCCGCAACGTCGTCGAGAACTATCAGATGACCACGCACGTGCCCGAGGCACTGCTGCGGCTGACCGAGACCTATCTGTCGCTCGGCATGCCCACCGAGGCGCAGAAATCGGCTGCGGTGCTCGGCACCAACTATCCGGGCACGCACTGGTACAAGCGCGCCTACGACCTGATGCAGGACAATCAGGACAAGCTCGCCAAGGCACAGACGCCCGCCGCGAGCTGATGCTCGCAAACACTTTCGTTCTTCGTTCGTTCCTGCGATAGGGAGCGCGCATGCTGACGGCACTATCTATCCGTGACGTGGTGCTGATCGAGGCGCTCGACCTTGATTTCGGCCAAGGGCTGGGCGTGCTGACTGGCGAGACCGGGGCGGGCAAGTCGATCCTGCTCGATGCCCTGGGGCTCGCGCTCGGCGCGCGCGGCGAGAGCGGGCTGGTGCGCCAGGGGGCGCAGCAGGCCGTGGTCACCGCAAGCTTCGATACGCCGGCGCAGGACGGCGCGATCGCCAGCCTCATGGCGCAGAACGGGCTCGATTGCGAACCCGGCGAGCCGCTGCTCGTCCGCCGCATCGTCAAGTCGGACGGCGGCAGCCGCGCCTTCGTCAACGACCAGCCGGCCTCGGCAGGCCTGCTCCGCGAGCTTGCCCCGCATCTCGTCGAGATCCACGGCCAGCACGACGATCGCGGGCTGCTCAATCCGCGGGGCCACCGCGTGCTGCTTGATACGTTCGGGCGGCTCGATGCCGGTCCGGTCGCGATCGCGCACCGCGCCTGGCGCGAGGCCGAGGATGCGCTGGCAGTGGCGCGTGCCGAGCAGGATGTCGCCGAGCGCGACCGCGAATGGCTCGACCATGCCGTCACCGAGCTGCGCGCGCTCGCCCCCGAGCCTGGCGAAGAAGAACGTCTCGCCGAGCGCCGTGCGACGATGCAGCGCGGCGAGAAGGTCGCCGGCGAGCTCCAGTCGGTCGCGCAATTGCTCGAAGGCTCCGAGGGCGGTCTGAGCCAGCTTCGCCAGGCCGCGCGCATCCTCGAGCGTATTGCCGACAGCCACGAATCGCTCGGCGAGGCGCTCGCCGCGATCGACCGCGCGATCACCGAAGGCGCCGAGGCGCAGCAACGGATCGATGCCGCCGCGGAGGCGCTCGCCTTCGATCCCGCCGCGCTCGAGTCCGACGAGGCGCGATTGTTCGAGTTGCGCGCGCTCGCGCGGAAGCATCGCGTCCAACCCGACGAATTGCCCGACCTGCTCGACGAACTCTCGGCCCGGCTCGATCGGGTGGCGAGCGGCGGGGCGGGGATCGCCCGGCTCGAACTCGCGGTCGAGGAATCGCATCGCAGCTACCGCGACGCGGCGCGCACGCTGTCCAACGCGCGCACCCAGGCCGCGGCGCGGCTCGATGCCGCAGTCGAGACCGAGCTCAAGCCGCTGAAGCTCGACGCTGCGCGCTTCCGCACCGTAGTCGAGCCACTGGACGAGGCGGCCTGGTCGGTCGCCGGGATGGACCGCGTCGAGTTCGAAGTATCGACCAATCCGGGCGCGCCGTTCGCGCCGCTTATCAAGATCGCCAGCGGCGGCGAATTGTCGCGCTTCATCCTGGCCTTGAAGGTCGCGCTCGCCGAAGAGGGCGGGGCGGGGACGCTGATCTTCGACGAGATCGATCGCGGCGTCGGCGGCGCAGTGGCGAGCGCGATCGGCGACCGGCTCGCCCGGCTCGCCTCGACCGCGCAGCTATTGGTCGTGACCCACAGCCCGCAGGTCGCAGCGCGCGGAAGCCAGCATTTGCTCATCGCCAAGCGCCACGACGGCCTCGTCACGCGCACCGGCGTCACGCCGCTCGACGCCGGCCAGCGCCGCGAGGAGATCGCGCGGATGCTCTCGGGCGCCGAGATCACGCCCGAGGCACGCGCGCAGGCCGAGCGACTGCTGGCGGCGTAACTTCCCGTCTCCCGACCCCTCCCGCAAGCGGAGGGGAGCGCTGAAATCAGGCGCGCAGCAAAAAGGCCGCGGTGGGATGTCCACCGCGGCCTTTTCTGTCTCTCGCGCTGCTTATGCGGCGAGGTTGCGCAGCACGTATTGGAGGATGCCGCCGTGGAGGAAATATTCCAGCTCGTTGACCGTATCGATGCGGCAGCGGGTCTGGAACGTCTCGGTCTTGCCGTCCTTGCGGGTGAGCGTGACTTCGACATCCTGGCGCGGGCGCAGGCCGGCGACGCCGGTGACCGTGAAGGTCTCCGAGCCGTCGAGGCGCAGCGTATCGCGAGTGACGCCCTCGGCGAACTGGAGCGGGAGCACGCCCATGCCGACCAGGTTCGAGCGGTGGATACGCTCGAAGCTCTCGGTGATCACCGCGCGGACGCCGAGCAGGTTGGTGCCCTTGGCCGCCCAGTCGCGCGACGAGCCGGTGCCGTATTCCTTGCCGGCGACGACGACCAGCGGGGTGCCGTCGGACTTGTGGCGCATCGCGGCGTCGTAGATCGGCATCACCTGGTCGTGATACTTGGTCATGCCGCCTTCGATGCCGGGGACCATCTCGTTCTTGATGCGGATGTTGGCGAAGGTGCCGCGGACCATGACTTCGTCGTTGCCGCGGCGCGCGCCGTAGCTGTTGAAGTCCTTCTTGGCGACCTGGCGCTCCTGGAGGAACGAGCCCGCAGGGCTGTCCGCCTTGATCGAGCCGGCCGGCGAGATGTGATCGGTGGTGATCGAATCGCCGAGGATCGCCAGCGGCTTGGCGTCGATGATGTCCTGCACCGGGGCGGGAGTCATCGTCATGCCTTCGAAATATGGCGGGTTGTGGATGTAAGTCGAGGCTGTCGGCCAGCTATAGGTGTCCGAGCCGGTGACGCCGATGCCTTGCCAGTGGCGGTCGCCGAGATAGACATTGCCGTAGCGGCTGCGGAACATCTCGTCATTGATGCTCGAATTGATCAGCCCCTGGACTTCCTCGTTCGAGGGCCAGATGTCCTTGAGGAAGACCGGGCCGTTGGTGCCCTCGCCGATCGGGGTCTCGTACATGTCCTGCGTCACCGTGCCCTTGAGCGCATAGGCGACGACGAGCGGCGGCGAGGCGAGGAAGTTGGCGCGCACGTCGGGCGACACGCGGCCCTCGAAGTTGCGGTTGCCCGACAGCACCGACGCCGCGACGATGTCGTTGGCGTTGATCGCGGCCGAGATCGGCTCGGCGAGCGGCCCCGAATTGCCGATGCAGGTGGTGCAGCCATAGCCGACCAGGTTGAACCCGATCGCGTCGAGATCCTCGCTCAGCCCCGCCTTGTTGAGATAGTCGGTGACGACCTGCGAGCCGGGGGCGAGCGAGGTCTTGACCCAGGGTTTCCGCGTCAGCCCGAGCGCGCGCGCCTTGCGGGCCACCAGGCCGGCGGCGATCAGCACCGAGGGGTTCGAGGTGTTGGTGCACGACGTGATCGCGGCGATCACCACGTCGCCGTCGCCGATGTCGTGATCGGCACCCTCTACGGGCGCGCGCTCGGCATGGTCCTTCTTGTAGACCTTGGTCAGATCGCCGTTGAACACTTCGTCGACGGTATCGAGGCTGACGCGGTCCTGCGGGCGCTTGGGGCCGGCGAGCGACGGGCGCACGGTGCTCATGTCAAGCTCGAGGCTGTCGGTGAAGATCGGCTCGGGGCTGTCGACCGAATGCCACATGCCCTGTGCCTTGGCATAGGCCTCGACCAAGGCGACGGTGTCGTCGGGACGGCCGGTCAGGCGCATGTAATCGAGCGTCTTGTCGTCGATCGGGAAGAAGCCGCAGGTCGCGCCGTACTCGGGCGCCATGTTGGCGATCGTCGCGCGATCGGCGAGCGTCATCGCATGGAGGCCGGGGCCGTAGAACTCGACGAAGCGGCCGACCACGCCCTTGGCGCGCAGCATCTGGGTGACGGTGAGCACCAGATCGGTGGCGGTGATGCCTTCGCCGAGCTTGCCGGTGAGCTTGAAGCCGACGACTTCGGGGATCAGCATCGAGACGGGTTGGCCGAGCATCGCGGCCTCAGCCTCGATCCCGCCGACGCCCCAGCCGAGCACGCCCAGGCCGTTGACCATCGTGGTGTGGCTGTCGGTGCCGACCAGCGTGTCGGGATAAGCCACGGTCGAGCCGTCGGTCGCCTGCGACGACCAGATCGACTGCGAGATATATTCGAGATTGACCTGGTGGCAGATGCCGGTGCCGGGGGGGACGACCTGGAAGTTGTCGAGCGCCTTGCTGCCCCACTTCAGGAACTCGTAGCGCTCCGAATTGCGCTCGTACTCGAGCTCGACATTATCCTCGAACGCCTTGGGCGTGCCGAACTCGTCGACCATCACCGAGTGATCGATGACGAGGTGGACGGGAACCTGCGGATTGATCTTCTGCGCGTCGCCGCCGAGCTTGGTGATCGCGTCGCGCATCGCGGCGAGATCGACCACGCAGGGAACGCCGGTGAAGTCCTGCATCAGCACGCGGGCGGGACGATACTGGATCTCGCGGTTCGAGCGCGCATCCTTCTGCCAGTCGACGAGCGCCTGGGCATCGTCCTTGGTGACGGTCTTGCCGTCCTCGAAGCGCAGCATGTTCTCGAGCAGCACCTTCATGCTGAACGGCAGGCGGCTGACGTCGCCGAGCTTCTTTGCCGCCTTGGGCAGCGAATAGAAGCTGTACGTCTTCTCACCGACGGTGAGGGTATCGCGAGTGCCGAGCGTATCGTTGCCGATGGCAGTCATGGGGCGCGGGGTCCTTTCCAATGTCCGGCCCGGGCGCTCGGGGGACGCTATCCTTATAGGACCGCGCGGGCGCGCCGGAGGGTGCTGCGAATGCGAAGATTCGTCGCGGGCCTTAGCGCGGGTTGGGGGGGAGGGGAAGGGGACGCAAGCCAAGCGCTCGCAGTGCGGTTTGTCCGACCGCGCGCCTCACCGCATCGAGGCAAGATGTGCGTGGCGCTCGACCGGGGTGCCGCCGCCATGGTCTGCCGAACCAACCATTCAGCTTGTCATACCGCGCAGTTGCATGTGGCTTGACCAATAATAGAATAAATCTTACCAATAAGATCGAACAGACCTGACAAACGGTTTGGCGATGGAGAGGTGGGATGTCGGCACATTGGTGGTTGAGCACGGTTGCGATTCTTGCGGTGGCGCCGGCACAGGCGCAGCAAGTGCCGCCGGAGCAGGAAGCGGTCGCAGCGCCCGCGGATCAGGCCGGTGCATCGCCCGACATCGTCGTTGTCGGCACGCGCGCCAGCGACCGCTCCGCCCAGGACACCAAGCGCGAATCCGATCAGATCGTCGACTCGGTGGTCGCCGAGGACATCGGCGCGCTCCCTGACTTCAACGTCGCCGAAGCGCTGCAGCGAGTGCCGGGCATCGCGCTGGACCGCAACGAATTCACCGGCGAGGGATCGGGGGTGAGCGTCCGCGGGCTCAACCAGATCACGACTTCGCTTGCCGGCCGATCGATCTTCAGCGGCGTGGGACGCTCGCTCAACCTGGGCGAGATCCCGGCCGGACTGGTCGGCCGGGTGGATGTCTACAAGAGCCCGCAAGCGGACCAGATCGAAGCGGGGCTGGGCGGCACCGTCGACGTCAAGCTTCGCAGCCCGGCAGACCTCAAGAAGTTCACGGCCTCGGCCACGGCGCGCGGCATCTATCGGCGGCTGAGCGACAGCTTCAATCCGAGCTTCTCGGCGCTGGTCGGCAACAATTGGGATGTCGGCGGGGGCAAGCTGGGCGTGCTGGTCTCCGGCATCTACGATCGCCGAAATTTCCGGACGGACCGCCTGGCAGTGGATGCCTTTGCCGACCGGCGCAACCTGGTGGACCGCAACGGCGACGGCGCCGCCACCAACAACCCGGCCGACAGCATCTATGTGCCCACGACGCTGACCACGCGCTATTCGCTGGGCGAGTTCGAGCGCTGGGCGCTGGGCGGGCGCATCCAGTACAAGGAAGCGGGAAGCTACGAATTCTACGTCGACGGGATCTACAACAGCTACAAGGGCACGCAGGACCATTCGTTCATCGCGGCGCGCCTGAACCAGACGCTCTACGGCGCGCGTGCCGCGCTCAATTCCTATACGGTCCGGCCGGACAATCTGACGTTCGAATCGGGGGTTTTCCGCAACGTCCCGTTCCAGTCGACGACCTATATCCAGGACGAGAAGAATAGCGTCTGGCAAGCCGCGGCGGGGTTCAAGGTGTATGCGGGCAAGCTGCAGGCAGCGGGCGACATCAGCCTGCTGCGCAGCACTAAGAACGAAATGCGCCGCGACCTGACCACGGGCGGAATTGCGCCGCTTTTCGCGATGGACCTGCGCCCCGAAACGCCGTCCTACGATTATCAGGGCATCGACCTGCTGACGCCGGGGGCATACCGCCCGGATCGGATCTCGACTTCCAACTATCCCAACGAAGGCGAGGAGCGCGCGGCGCGGCTCGACATCACCGCCAATCTCGACCTGCCGGTGCTCCAGGCGCTGCAATGGGGCGTGCGCTTCACGACGCGAACGGCCGACCGGATCGGCTTCGACGAAGGCGTCAGCCTGATCGGGCGGACGCCGACGACGCCGCTGGCGGACACGCTGACCGCGACGCCCGACGACCTGTTCGCCAACCGATTCGACTTGATCGACACCACTTGGCTGCGGCCCAACCCGGCGGTGGTGCGCGAATTTGCCGGGCTGCTCCGGGCCTATGGGTTGCCGGCGGACTTCCCCGCCATCGAGCCGCTGCTCGCTTACTCGTTCCGCGAGCGGACGCAGGCGGCATATGTGATGGCCAAGATCCGGCAGGAAATCGGGACGATGCGGCTGACCGGAAATGCCGGCGTCCGCCTGGTCAACACGCGGCAGAACGCCAATGGCTTCCGCAGCGCGCCGACGACGGGCACGTTCGAGCCGATCGACCTGGACCGCAAGTACAGCGCCATATTGCCGAGCATCAACCTGGCGCTGCGCGTCACCCCCGATCTGGTGGTGCGTGCTGCCTATTCGGAAGTTGTTTCCAAGCCGAGCTTCCTCGACCTGTCGCCGACCCGCTCGCTGAATTTCGACACGTTCGAGGGTTCGGGCGGCAATCCCGAACTCCAGCCCTATCAGGCCAAGCAGTTCGACGCCGCGGTCGAATGGTATTTCGGCCGTCCCGGCTTCGTCTATCTCGGCTATTTCAAGAAGGACATCGACGGCTATTACCAGCGGGTGTCGTTGCCCGAGGTGATCGGCGGGCAGACCTTCCTGATCGAGCAGCTGATCAATGCCGACGCCGCCAAGGTGGACGGCTGGGAGCTGGGCTATCAGCAGCAATATGACTTCCTGCCGGGGCTGTTGCGCGGGCTCGGCGCGCGGTTCAGCTTCACGCACATCAATTCGAACCGGTATAATTCGACGCTCCGGCGCAACGAACCGCTCTCGGGCCTGTCGCCGAACCTGTACAACGGCACGGTGACCTATGAGCTTGGCGGGTTCCGCGCCAGGGTCGCCTACAACTGGCGCGAAAGCTATCCGATCAACCTCAATCCCGGCGGCGCGCTCAACCTGCCCCAAACGCGCAATTCGTTCGGCATCTGGGACGCAAGCGCGACCTATCAGCTGCGCAAGAATCTGGCGCTGTTCGTCGACGTTTCGAATATCACCAACCAGCGCGGCACCGAGGTCTTCACCGTTGCCGAGCGCCCGCGCTCGTTCTTTCTCAGCGACCAGACCTTCGGGATCGGCATCCGCGCGAACTTCTGAGCGGCGATCGCCCGCCAAGCCGTTCGCGCGTGCCGGCAAGCAGTATCCGTGCGACCGATTGATGGCCCTCCGTCGCGCGTGTCGCGGCCCGGGCTGGCGCGCCGCTGCATGCCCCGAACGACGGGGGATGGTCGCGGCGCCCGGTGCGATCGCCCCGGTCGATCAGTCGCGCAACTTGGTCAGGATGAAGTCGAGCGCGGTCGGATCCTCCTCGAGGATCTCGCAATACATCGACAGCATCTCGCGGCGCCCCGCGCGCAAATTCTCGCAATTCCAGTAGCGCTTGATCGAATCGAATTCGTCGCCCGATTTGGTGTGCGCGAAGCAGAGGCTGCAGAGCCGAACATTGTAGCACGATCGGCACGGCGCATAGTTCATGTCGTTGAACCGCTCGAAGATGCCGATCGTCCGCTCGGGATCGACGCCGCGATCGACATCGCCAAGCGACATGAGGTCGGTGCCCTCGGTCTTCTCGCACGTCTCGAAGCCGCCGCGCGCGTTGACGAAAATGCGGTCCTGCCCCGGCGTGCAGCAGCCGTGCCCGGCCAACTCGTCCTCGAAGCCGGTGCTGCTCACGCGACGATGGATCTTCTGCATGTCGCGGATGAACTGGTAATAGACGAAGTTGTAGCCCTTGTCCTTGAAGCTCCGGTCGTCGAAGGCCCGCTCCAGGCATCCCTGCTTGAACTTCGCCCGCATCTCCGACCAGCCGGTGGCCACCGCGCGCTCGGCAAGCGGCCCTTCGAAGCTGGGCGGGTCGACGGTCGAGGTCGTGATCTGGACCGGGAACTGGGTGAAGAACGCGTCGAGCACCTTGAAGTCGATCGGGGGGGTGAGCACCGCGTTGATCGAGACGCGCTCGCGGAAATAAGCGGGATGGCGCGCCTCGAGCGCGCGCAGATTGCCGACGACGCGCTCGAACGTGCCCAGCCCCTTCGCCGTGACGCGCGAGCGATCGTGCACTTCCTTCGGCCCGTCCATGCTGACCAGCAGGTCGACATCATATTCGGCGAAGAAGTCCATGATTTCGGGGGTCCACAGGACCGCATTGCTGGTGACGTTGTACTTGCGCCGATAGTTGGGAAACAGCTCCGCGAAATACGCCGCGGTCTGGCGCATCAGCTTGAAGTTGGTCAGCGGCTCGCCGCCATACCAGGCGAGCGTGCGGAACTTGTGCGGCGACCCTTCCGAATGGGACGCCATGTAGTCGATTGCCTTCTTGGCCACCTCCCACGTCATCCGACCGTTATTGTGGACGCGCTTGTCCTCGTATGCGCCGCCATAGACGCAATAGGAGCACCGGATGTTGCACGCCTCGGTGACGTTCAGCACCACGCTCACGACTTCGTCGCGGCAGTTGCGGACGTGCTCCTTGTCGACGCGCGAGATCACCCGTGCGGGTGCCTGGGGGACGAGTATCCCGGCGTAGCGGCGCAGCTTGTCGAGAAACGCGTCGGCGGCGCGCTGCTCGCCGGAAGCATCCTCGGGCAGCGGCTCGCCGCGATAGAAAGCGAGCGCGCGGGCATTGACCATTGCATCGGTACGCACGATCGCATTGGTCGGCGCGTCGTAGATGTAATGGTGTCGGGCGGTTTCGAAGGTCACGAAGGGGACGAGCCCGCGCGCGACCTGCGCGACGAACTCGTCCTTCGTACCCGGATCGCGTGCGGCGACCTCAGCTGCCATAGCGATAGCCGGCGATGCCCGCTGCGGTCGTCCACTCGGTTTCGATATAGCAGTCGCAATTGCTGTCGCAGGACGACGTCGCGCGAACGCCGCCCGACGCCGACTCCAGGCCACTGCCGGGCTTCTTGAAGTTGCGCGTGAAGACGATCGCTTCGTCGACTTCCTGCTTGTCCGAATCGTCGATGCCCGCCATGAGATGCTCTCCCTCTTTGCTTGATTGCACTGTACAGGGACGCGAGGCGGAAGACTGTCACCTCATCGATATGGGTGATTCGCCTCATCGAGGATCAGAACATTATTTATTAAATACTTCAAGGCGCAGTTGCATCGTGCCCTAAACATGAATTCCTGCGCGCATGGTGGAACAGGAATTCCGCACTCCGAGCGCATGTCGTGACGTTGCATGCAACGATATTGATGCTGCCACGAAACGGACTTTACCATAGGTGCAAATTATTGTGCCGTGATATTGCCGGCTCGCATGCCTTTTGCCGGCGGCAAGCTGGGTCTGCATCTTTCTTGTCCGGCGCCGGGACGGTCTTCGCCTTGGTGGCCGTCGTCCAATAGGCGTTTCAGCTGATCTGCCGAGCGATATCCGCGAGCAGGATGCGTGCGACGGGGCGATGCCGGTCGTCTTCGATCTCGAGCGTGCCGTGGACCGGGCCGGGCGCGCGACGGAGATGGTTGTGGAGGAGCGCGCGGGCGCGGCCCTGGCCTTCGGCGAGCGCGGCGGCGAGGCTGGGGAGGTCGCGGGGACTGTCGTCGAAGCGAGGCGCAGTGCCTTGGGTGCGCAACTGGAAGAAGAACTGGGGCATGTGCGTGAAATGCGCGGCGGGCCGTCGGGTTGCGGAGAATGATCTGGATCAGTGCGATTTTCGGGACGGGACCGCAGGCGCAATCGACCAGGGCTGCGCACACCTAGTTGGTGTTTCGATAGTGCCTATCTGGTTTTTTATTTATCATGAGGAAAAGCCGTTCTGGCACGGAAAGTTCGGCATGTGAACGAGTGCGCAGGTGCGCGCGGGCATTGCAGGCGCTGGCCCTCGACCCTAGGGTCGGCGCGGATCGGGGAGGGCTGGGATGCGGCGATGGCTGGGCGTGCTGGCAGTGCTGGGGAGCGCAGGGGTGGCGCGGGCGCAGGACTTGCCGCCCGCTGCGCCAACGCCGGTGCCCGAATGCCGCCGGGTAAGCGAGGCGGCGTTCCTACGCATCGACCCGCAGGCGGCGGCGCGGCTGGCGGAGATCGGGCTCGATCGCCGCGCGGTATTCGAGCGGATGGCCGAGACGTCGATCCCCGAGACGATGGGATGCTGGGCGATGCCGGTGGGCGATTTCGACGGGCAGCTGGTGTCGGTCGGGATGAGCCAGTGGAATTACGGGACCGGGAGCCTCCAGCCGGTGCTGCGCGCGTGGAAGAAGGGCGTCGGCAGGTTCGGGCGGGCCCGGAAGGCGCTGGCGCCGGTGTACGGCAAGTTGCTGTTCTCGCGCGATTGCCTGGCGGTGCCCGTGCGCGACAAGTGCCGAAGGGGGATCCGGGCGGCGCATGGGGCGGACGGGAAGCTGAATGCCACGATGCTCGCTGAGCTGACGGCGATCTTCGAGAGCGACGCGATGCTCCAGGTGCAGACCGACGCCTATGTCGCGTTGCTGATGGAGGTGCGGGGGGATCTGCTGCGGGTGTTCGCGGGGCAGCCGATCACGATGCGCAAGGTGCGCTGGGCGATCGATACCAAGGTCCAGCAGGGGTTCTTCCTGGCCGACGCGGACCTGGCGCGGCTGCGGGGGAAATTGGCAGCGATGCCAGAAAGCGAGCGCTGGGATCGCCTGCGTGCGGTGTTCGACTGGTATGAGGCGCTCGGGCGGAGCGTGGACCAGGACGGGGTGGCGCGCGACTGGGCGTGGAACGTCGCGCAGTGGCGGTGCATGATCGACAAGGGGAGGATCGATCCCGAACAATATGAGATGCTGCACCTGACGTTCCTGCGCAGCCGGACCGCGGTGGGGAATAGCGGGCGGTGGCAGGCGCTGACCTTCTCGCGGCGCGGCAAGATCGTGCTCGGCATCGGCAGCGTGAGCGGCAAGCGCGACGGGGATTGCCTCGGCGTGGGTTAACCCTCTTGGAACCGGCGCGGCGCCGGTCCATTAGGGACGGGTATCAGTCCAGGAGTGCAAGGCATGAAGGTCGTGGCGATGGTGGCGGTGGCGGCCGCAGTGGCAGTGAGCGGGTGCGCGACGCCCGAGCAGAATGCGCGCTACATGGCGGGCAAGTATCGCGCCCAGGCGGACATCATGAACCCCGCGGGCGAGAAGATCGGCACCGCGATCGCCGAGGAAGTCGACGGCGCGATCCGCGTGATCGTCGAGGCGGGCAAGCTGCCCGAGGGGCCGCACGGCACGCACATCCACACCGTCGGCAAGTGCGAGGGCCCCGATTATGCCAGCGCGGGCGGGCATTGGAACCCGACCAGCCACCAGCACGGCAAGGAGAATCCGGCGGGTCCGCATGCCGGCGACATGCCCAATCTCGACATCGATGCCGACGGGCGCGACCGCACGATTTTCACGCTGCCCGGCGGGACCTATGCCGGACTGCTCGATCAGGACGGTGCGTCGATCGTGATCCACGCCAATGCCGACGACTACAAGACCGACCCCTCGGGCAATTCGGGCGGGCGCATCGCGTGCGGGGTGTTCCAGGCGATGTGACGCGGGCCGGGCGGTTCGCCACCCGGCCTGTCGCCTCCGGCAATAATTTTAGTTTCGCATCGTGCTCCATCCAGATATATACCGCGTTATATAACCCGTAACGAGGTGTGATGTCGGATATTCTGCGGGATCTGGGACCGGTTTTCCTGGCAAGTCGGCTCAAGCGGTTGGGCGAGCGGATGCAGGCGGGGGCGGCGCGAGTCACCGGCGCGGCGGGGCTGCCCGTCCAGCCCTCGCACATGGCGCTGCTCGCCGCGCTGGAAGGGCGGGAGAGAACGATCGGCGAGCTGGTCCACGCGGTGGGGATCAGCCAGCCGGGCGTGACGCGGGGGATCGGCCAGCTCGTCGACCTGGGGATGGTCGAGTCCCGGCAGGGTGCGGACCAGCGTCAGCGGACGATATCGCTCACGCCCGCCGGGAACCGGACGCTGGCGCAGGCCAAGCTGCACGTCTGGCCGCATGTCGAAGCCGCCGTACATGCGCTGTGCGGCGACCGGCTGGCGGCGTTCGTCGACCAGATCGACAGGCTGGAGACCGCGCTGGCGGCCACGCCGCTCGACCTGCTGGCGGCGCGCGCGGACACCCGGGTGCTCGCGATCCGTGACTATGACGACACGCTGGCCAAGGATTTCCACGACATCAACGCCGAGTGGATCGACGCGATGTTCGCGCTCGAGGACACCGACCGCGAGGTGCTGGAGAACCCGCGGAAGACGATCCTCGACCCCGGCGGCGCGATCCTGTTCGTCGAGGCGCGCGGGCTCGGCGTGGTGGGCACGTGCGCGCTCCAGAAGACGGCGGGCGCGGGCGTCGAACTGACCAAGATGGCGGTGCGGCAATCCGCGCGTGGATTGAAGGCCGGCGAATTCCTGCTGTCGGCGATACTCGCGCGTGCGGCAACGATGCCCGCCGATCCACTCTATCTGCTCACCAACGCCAAATGCGCCGCCGCCATCCACCTCTACGAAAAGCTCGGTTTCGTGCACGATGCCGAGATCATGACGCGATACGGTGCGCGCTATGCGCGGTGCGACGTGGCGATGCGCTATCGCAAGCCGACAAGCGATTAGTCGGACAAATCAATTGACGCGCGGGGCGGCCTCCAGATAGCGCTCGGAAAACGCATGGAGGGGTTATGGGTCGGGCTTGGCGGCTGTGGATGGCGGTGCTGCTCGGCATCGCGGCGGTGCCCGCGGCAGCGCAGCGCACGACCTGGACCGCCGACAATGGCGACGGCACCTTCACCAATCCGCTATTCTATGACGAATTCTCGGACCCTGACCTCATCCGGGTGGGCGAGGATTACTACCTCACCGGCACGACGATGCACAGCCAGCCAGGGCTGCCGATCCTCCATTCGCGCGACCTGGTTAACTGGAAGTTGCTCGGCTACGCCTTCGACCGTTTGGACCTTGGGCCGGACCTTCGGCTCGAGGGCGGCAAGGAAGCGTATGGCCAGGGGATCTGGGCGCCGAGCTTCCGCTATCATGAAGGCACTTTCTACATCTTCTCCAACGTCAACGGGCACACCACCCAGCTGTTTCGTGCGACCAACCCGGCGGGGCCGTGGACGCGCACGCCGATGAAGCGCTCGCTCCACGACCTGGGCGTGCTGTTCGACGACGACGGCAAGGTCTATGTCGTGTGGGGCTATCGTGAAGTGCGGATGGCGCGGCTCAACGACGCGCTCGACGACTTGGTGCCGGGCACCGAGCGGGTGATCATCAAGGCCGAGCAGGGGATGGGCGAGGGGGCGCATCTCTACAAGGTCGACGGGCGCTATTACATCACCAGTGCATGGTATTCCGGGCGGATGCGGATGCCCGTCGCGCGCGCCGATACGCCCTATGGGCCATATGAGGTCAACCACGCGGTGAGCCTCGACGAGGGCTGGGGTAGCGAGCCGGGCTATCGCCATCGTGGGGCGCCCAAGCCGCCGTTCGACATCACGCCGCCGAGCAAGGCGCTGGGGCGCAACGTCCTCCACCAGGGCGGGATCGTCCAGACGCCGCAGGGCGAATATTGGGGCTTCTCGATGACCGACTTCAACTCGCTGGGGCGGCTGACCGGGCTGTCGCCGGTGACGTGGAAGGACGGCTGGCCGTATTTCGGGCTGCCGGGCAATCTGGGGCGGACGCCGCGGACCTGGGTCAAGCCGGCGACGGGCGTCGTGCAAAAGCCCTTCGCCCCCTATGCGCGCGACGATGCTTTCGGCGGGCCGGCGCTCGGTCGTGTATGGCAGTGGAACCATGTGCCCGACGATGCGCGCTGGTCGCTGCGCGAACGACGGGGATTTCTGCGGCTGCATACCCTGGCGGCGGCGGACCTGTGGAGCGCGCGCAACACGCTGACCCAGCGCGCGATCGGGCCGCGATCCACGCCGGTGGCGGTGCTCGAGACCGCCGGGATGCAGGACGGCGACACCGCCGGGCTCGCGCTGTTCGGGCTGCCGTGGCGGACGCTGGGGGTGGTGCGCGAGGGCGGGCGGCAGTTCGTCGAGTTCCGCGACCAGCAGGGCGACAAGGTCGAGCGGATGCCGTTTGCGGGCAAGCGCATCTGGCTGCGCGCCGAGTGCGACTATCTGACCGAGGAGGCACGGTTCGCCTATAGCTTGGATGGCAAGACCTATAAGCCGCTTGGTGATCCGGTACGGATGGTGTTCCAGCTCAAGACCTTCCAGGGCATCCGCTACGGCCTGTTCGCGTATAATCGGCTGGGGCGGCCGGGGGGCTATGCCGATTTCGACAGCTTCGCAGTGGCCGAACCGAAGCCCAAGGGGCTGATGCATCCGATCCCGCTGGGGAAGCAGGCGACGCTCACCTTGCAGGGAAGCGCGCTGATGCTGGCCGAGCAGGAGACGTCGGTGATTGCGACCGAGGATAATGCGGTGTGGTTCCGCATCGTCGATCGCGGGCAGGGGCGCGTGGCGCTTGCCGTGGGCGACAGCCACGTCTCGATCGGCGCTACCGGCGATGCATGGATCAAGCCGGGCGCGGCGGGCGAGGCCGAGACCTTCCAGTGGATGGAGACGGTGTACGGCGAGCCGATGCTGCTATCGCTGGCGACGCAGCGCTATCTGACCGTCGACCCGGCGAGCGGCCAGGTCTCGGCGACCAGCCCTGGCGCGCGGCCGGACCGGAAGGACCATGCGCGGTGGGTGGTCACGGAGCGCGGTGGGCGCTGAGAGTCGCTACTGGGGCGTAAGCCGCCTTTCCGATCGCCCTCCGATTGCGCGCGCCAGAGGGCGTCGTATCGTGCATAGCGGCGCATGATCGAACATCAGCGCTGGACCCAGAGCCACATCACCGAATTGCGGAGCCGCCTAGAAATGGGTGGCTCGCCCGCCGACATCGCCGAGGCGCTCGAGCGGCCGCTGGAGAATGTGCGGATGATGATGGCGCGGCTGCGGCTGCGCGCGCGGAGCTAGCGCACGCGACACTCAATCCGCTGCGTCGTCCTCGATGCGCTGGGCGATGTGCCAGAGCACGCCCGAGGGATCGACCAGATAGGCGATGCGCAGGCCCCAAGGCTGGAGCGCCGGGGCGCGCGGGGCGGGGATGCCGAATCCGGCAGGCAAGTCGAGGCGCTCGATGTGCCGCCACCAGGCGTCGAGGTCATCGACTACCAGCTGCATCATGAAATTCTCGGCCCAGTCCTTTTGGTAATAGTTCTGGAGGAGGAAGCTGGTCGCGCCGATTTCGAAGATCGCAACCTCGGTAGCGTCGAGCAGGGTGGCGAAGCCGAGCGCCTGGTAGAAGCGCTTGCTGCGAGCGAAGTCGCGCGCGGGAACGAAGGGGCGGGCGAGCTCGGTGCCGGTGGGGATCGTCATGGCGGGACCATGCCAGCAAAAGGGCGCGCTGGCACCTTTGGTGTTGGAGCGGAGGGCCGGTTTGACAAGCACGGCGCAAGGGCACATCGTCCGAACATGACGGATCGCGGACCTCAGCGATTCCGCGTTCACGCGGGACAACTCCTGGCGGGCAGCTAGCCCCGGGCTTCTCCTGGCACGTCCCGGAAGCCCGGGGATCGAAAGCGGGCCGGCCGGCCCGTCGGCGAAAAGTCCGCACTTGCCCCGAGAAGCCCGATGAACCTGATGCCCCAGGCCGCCAGCCGGCCCCCTATCCACATGATCGACGCCGAAGCCGAGACGCTGACAGACCTTGCGCTCAGCGTAGAGCGCCGCATGCCGGCGGTGAGCGCGCTGCTGCTCCGCGAGGCGGAACGCGCCCGGCTGCACAGCGCCGCGAGGATGCCTGCCGACGTCATCACCATGGGATCGATGGTCGAGTTCTTCGACGACAGCAGCGGCAGCACGCGCACCGTGACGCTGGTCTATCCCAGCGAGGCCGACATCGCCAAAGGCCAGCTCTCGATCCTTACCCCGGTCGGCGCGGCGCTGATCGGGCTTCGGGCGGGGCAATCGATCCTCTGGCCGGATCGCTGCCTCACCGTGCGCACGGTGCAGCGTCCGCCAGCGTGAGACCTAGAGCGGCTCCCCGGCCGCTTGGGCGCGGACTTCGCGCGAAGCCTCGGCCGCCGGGACCAGGCGGAGCGCGGCGATCGCGGCGCCCACTGCCAGGGGGAGGGTGGCGAGGAGCGAGAGGATGCCGGTCGACAGGCTGCCGGTGAGATCGGCGACGCGGCCCGCCAGATACGGGCCGAGCGCGAGGCCGATCAGCGTGGTGCCGATGAAGAAGGCGGCGGTGGCGGTGCCGCGCATGCGGGGGAGGACGAGGTCCTGCGTCGCGGCCGCGGCGGCGCCTAATGCGCAGCTCGCGAAGACCTGGGTAATCGGGAGCATCGCGTAGAAGAGCGACTTGTCGGCGGTGGTGAAGGCGATCACCAGCGGCGGGACCGGCGCGAGGCTGCCGAACAGCACGACCAGGATGCGGCCCGAGGCCCAGCGGCGGCGCAGGCGATCGGCGGCGATCCCGCCGAGCGTCACGCCAAGGAAGCCGCCGAGGATCGCGGGGCCGCCGATCCACAGCCCCGCCTCGCGGCTGGTGACGCCGAAGACGTGCGCGGCATAGCTGGGGGCGAGCCCGGCGACGGCATAGGACAGGAAGGCATTGAGGCCGTAGGCGAGGACGACCGCGAGGAAGGCGGGCGTGCCGAGGATCAGTTTGAAGGTGGGCGCGTCGCGGTGGCGCAGCGCCGCCGACCAGCTGTACACGGCGTAGACGCCGATGCCGACCGCGAGCCATTGCGGGACCGGCTCGCCGAGGCGGAGCAACGCGGCGATCGCACCGGCGACCAATGCGAGGACGGCGAGGTTGCGGAGCAGCGCGGTCGCGCCGTTGCGCGCGGCACCGATCAGCGTGAGCGGCGGGAGGATGGTCAGCAGGTCTTCGAGGAAACTCTTGAACGGTGCAGGGTGCGGCGGCGCCTTGAGACCCTCGGAGAGCCCGCGCATCGGCTCGCGCAAGGTGAGCACCCACAAAGCGAGGACGAGGCCCGGCAGGCCGACCGCCATGAACGCCGCCTGCCAGCCGACCAGCCCGAACGGGCCGCCGCCAGGATAAGCGGCGTTCCACCAGTCGACGATTGCGCCGCCGAGGAACAGCGAGAAGCCGCCGCCGAAATAGATGCCCCCCGAATAGATGGCGAGCGCGGTGGCGCGCTGGCGGCGGGGAAACCAGTCCGAGATCAGCGAATAGGCCGAAGGGCCGGCGCTCGCCTCGCCCACCCCGACGCCGATACGCGCCGCGGCGAGGTGCAGGCCGTTGCGCGAGAGGCCGGAGAGCGCGGTCATCGTCGACCAGAGCGCGAGCCCGATCGTCATCAGCCGCACGCGGTGCCAGCTGTCGGCGAGGCGGCCCAAGGGAATCCCGAAAAGCGCGTAGAACACGCCGAACGCGGTGCCGTAGAGAAAGCCGATATCGGCATGACTGAGCCCCAGATCGGCGCGGATGTGCGGGGCGAGGATCGTCAGGATCTGGCGATCGATGAAATTCAGCGCATAGACGAGGAACAGGACGGTGAGGACATACCAAGCATAGGGACCGGCCTTGCGATCGGCCACCGGCGCGTGCGTGCTCGCCATCGATTTTCTCCCCGTGCCGGGCCGCGTGCGCGACCTCGTCCAGCGAGGCTAGCAGAGCATACCGGGTTTACGAAACGGGAATCGCGGCCATCGCCTGGTGCGGGGGCAGCCGAGAGTGCTGCGCGGCGTTCGACGATCGAGTCGATCCGCAGAGGCGGGACATGGTATCTGCTCGCAGGGCCGGGGGAGCAGTGGGCCTATCGGCTCGCCATCCGCGAGGCGCGTGCGACCGACCAACGGTTCGACCAGCCTGCAGGGTTCGATGCTGCGGCCGGCGGCGTGAGGATTGGACGTTAGCACTCCTGGCTGCTTCCACGCGCTCCTTGCAACAGGAGCACGCTGCATTCGGATGGTCGTCGTTCCGAACTGAATGGCGGTTCGAGCTAGCGGCCACCCTCGGCCATCAGGCGCTCATAGCGTTCGGCCATGACGAGATGGGCGTGGCGGGCGGCGGGGTGTTGCTGGCGGCGTGCAGCTTCACGCTCGCGGTGGGCGCGATGCTGGAAATAGGCCGACTCAGGCGTTCGCGTCTCCATCGCCCCTGAAAAGTGCCACAATCGCCTGGGGTTACAAGCGCAAATATGCCCATTTCGGGAGTCGTTTCAGCGGGTATGGTCCGGCTCGATGCGGCCAGCGCGCAGCCCCGAGGCGGCGTCGGCTTCGTCGATTGCGCGTAGCAGATCCTCGAATTTCCCGTCGTCCGATACCGGGAAGCAGCGGCTGAAGCCGCTTCCCAGCCGTTCGAGGTCGCGGTTCGTCAGCAAGCCGACCGCGACGATATTCTCCTGCGCCAATGCCCAAACTCCGGCGAAACCACGTGTTGCTCTAACGTAAATTAAGCGTGTTTGTGCCCGCGCTTCGTCGATTTAGCGCTTCAATATGTCGAGCGCGGCGGCGGTCATCGCTTCTGTGGCGGTGCCGATCACCGATTCGGCCTCGGGCGCCCAGAACGGGCTGTGGAGCGAGGGAAGGGTTTCCTTGCCTGCCTGCGCGGCGTCCCACTTCGCCCTCGGCACACCGCCGACCCAAAAGATCATGCTCTGGATCGTCTTGTCGGCGAGGTAGAAGCGGCCGAAATCCTCGCCGCCCATCACCGCGGGGGTCTCGACGACGCGGTCCTTCCCGAAGCGGGCGGTCCACAAGGTATTCAGGCGGCCGGTGAGCGGCTCGGTGTTGAAAGTCGAGGGGGTGCCTTCGTTGCGGACGGTGACGACGGGCATGCGATCCTCGGGCATTCCTGCGGCGACTGCCTCGCCCTTGGCGATACGCGCGATGCCGTCGAGCAGCTTTTTCCGGACTTCGGGCGTGTAGCTGCGCACAGTGAGCAGCATCGTCGCTTCCTTGGGGATGATGTTGTGCGTCGCGCCGCCCTGGAAGCTGCCGACGGTGACCACGGCCGAATCCTGCGGGTCGATCTCGCGGCTGACCAGCGTCTGGAGCGTGGTGACGATCCGCGCGGCGAGGACGATCGGGTCGCGCGTGGTGTGCGGATAGGCGCCGTGCCCGCCGACCCCGGGCACCTTGATATCGACCGAATCGACATTGGCGAGCGCATAGCCCGAGCGGACGCCGATAGTGCCCGCGGGGAGCGTCGCGGCGTCGTGGAAGGCCAATGCGAATTGGGGCTTGGGGAAGCGCGTGAACAGCCCGTCCTCGAGCATCATGCGGGCGCCCATGCCGCGTTCCTCGGCAGGCTGGGCAATCATCACCAGCGTGCCCTTCCACCGGGCCTTCATCGCCGCCAGGTTGCGCAGCGTGCCGATCCATGAGGCCATGTGGGTGTCGTGGCCGCAAGCGTGCATCACCCCGGTCTCCTGGCCCTCGTCGGTGGTGGCGCGAACCTTGGAGGCGAAGGGAAGGCCGGTGTCCTCGGCGACCGGCAGGCCGTCCATGTCGGCGCGGATCAGCAGGACGGGGCCGGGACCGTTCTCCAGCACGGCGACGACTCCGGTGCCGCCGACCTTCTCGGTAACGGTGAACCCGGCCTTTCGCGCCTCGGCGGCCAGCTTGGCGGCGGTCTTGACCTCATGGAGGCTGAGCTCGGGATTGGCGTGGAAGTCGCGGTAGAATTCGAGGAGCTGCGGGAGCGCTGCTTGGGTGGCATCGCGGACCGGGTCGGCGGCGCTGGCGGGGGCGGCGAGGGTCATGGCGAGGGCTGCCGTGAGGAGCGTTTGCATGGGGGCAGGGTAGCGGGGGCGGTGGGATTGTCGAGAGGGGTGACGTGCCTCCGCCCCGCTGGGTCTGCCACCTCCCCCGCGGATTCGAGGGAGGGTGGTCGCTCAGCCCCCCGCCTTGGCATCGGGCCGGGGCAGCACCACCATCGACCAGTCGCGGTCCGGGCGGAGATATTTCTGCGCGAGTGCCTGGACCTCGACCGGTGTGGTCAGCGCGACATCACGCGCGAGCGTATCGACCGAGCTGATCCGCGCCGGATCGTAGCTGCCGCCCTCGACCAGCCGCATCCAGAACATGTTGCCGCTCGATTGGCGCAGCAGCGTCTGCTTGATCGGTGCCAGCGCGCGGTTGAGCTCGTCGGCGTCGACCGGCTTGGCCACCAAGTCCGCAGCGATCTCGCGGGCGAGGGTGAAGAAGAAGTCGGTCTTGTCGGGCGCGACCATGCCGAGCGCGATCAGCTTGCCGCCGGCGCTGAGGCCTAGCGGCCACTGGCTGGCGACGTTGGGCGAATAGCTGACGCCGGCACGGCTGCGCAGTTGATCGATCATCCGATCGCGGAAGATCGCGGCGAGCACTTCGAGCTTGCGGCTCTCGGTGATGCCGGCGCTGCCCGCGCCCGTGGGCCATGCGATTACCGCCGCGGCCTGATCGGGCTTGCCGCTATGGGTGCGCACCACCGGCTTGTCGACATGCGCGGGGAAGGTGATCGGCGGCACCGGCGCGGTGCTCGCCGCGCGCGGTTTCATCGCGCCGAAGGTGGCGGCGACCGCCTGGACCGTCGCGTCCGAATCCATGTCGCCGAACACTTCGACTTCGATCGGGCCGCTGGCGAGCAGTGGCTCCCAGAGCTTGCGGAAGCTCGCCGGCGTCGTCGCCTCGATCGTCTCGCGCTCGGGGATGCCCCAGCGCGGATCGCCCGAATGGAGCAGCTTTTCGAGATCGCGGCCGAGCACCGCATCAGGCGACGAATCGAGCCCCGCATAGCCCGAGAGCACCGCGGTCTTGGCGCGGGTGATCGGGTTCGGATCCCAGGCTGGCGCGGTGAGCTTGGCGGCGAACAGGCGAAGCTGATCGGGCAGGTCGGCCTTGTTGGTCTGGCCGCCCAGGCGGAAGGCATCGGCCGCGATGTCGAAATCGAAGCCCATCTGGCGATTGCCGATCAGCGCGTCGAGCTCTTCCTGGCCGAACTTGCCGATGCCGCTGGCGAGCAGCGCCATCTCGCCGGCCCAGCCTGGGCTAGGCTGCGCTGGCAACGCGTTCAGCCCGCCGCCAAAGCGGACATTGACATAGACCTTGCCGACTTCGCTCGAATCCTTGCGCATCAGCAGGTTGACGCCGTTGGCGAAGACGACCTTCTCGATCTCCAGCTCGGGGAGCACCGGCGTGCGGCTGACCACCTTGCCCGGCGCGCCGAGCTTGGGGAACTGGGCGAAGCTGACATTGCCGAGCGCCTTGCGCTTGCCGACGGTGCCGACCGCGTCCGAGGCGAGCGCGGCGGTGACCTTGGTCACCAGCTGGGGATCGGGCGTGTGGGTATTGACGAGCGCGCGCACCGCAGTGCCTTCGAACACCCGCTTGGCGGCCGCCTGGACCGTCGCGGGAGTGAACATCCTTGCCTTCACCGCCGTCTCGAAGATGTCGAGCGAAGCCTGGGGCGTGGTCACGGTTTCGTTGATATCGACGGCCTCGACCAGATCGTCGGCGAGCTTCATCCCCGATTCGACCGGCGCGGTGGAGATGCGCTGCTGCATCGACGAGCGGATCTCGGCGAGCTCGCGATCGATCTCGGCCTGGGTCGGCGCGGCGTTCTGCGCGTCGGCGATGACCCCGCGCACGTCGCGCAGCGCGGTCTCCCAATCGGCACCGACGGGCATGACGTTGACCGTGGTGATGTTGGCCGAGCGACCGACGTCGCTGAGATCGGCGCCGGCCCCTACGAAGCTGCCGCCCGAGCGCGCGCGGGTTTCGAGGCGGCGGTTGATGATGCGGATCGCGACGAGGTCGATCATCCGCTTCTGGTTGAAGATCACCGTGTCGCTGAACACCGTCCAGGGGCGGACGATCGTCATCATCGCGAGCGGCGGCACCGCGGGCTCGACGATGCTGGCGGCGACGGGATTGCCTTCGGCGACGGGCTTGCCGAAATCGGGGCTCTTGGGCGCGGCGCCCTTGCCCTGCCATGTGCCGAAATGCTTCTGGACCATCGCTTCGAGCGTGGCGGGATCGACGTCGCCGATCGCGATCACCACGGCGCGATCGGGGCGATACCAGCGATTGTGGAAGGCGAGCACGCTCTCGGGCGTGGCGCCGGTGAGCGCCGCGGTGGTGCCGATCGGCTTGCGGTTGGCGAGCGGCTGGCCGGCGAACATCAGCCCGAGCATAGCATCCTGCATCCGCTCCTGCGCGCCGGGCTGTTCGCGCGCCTCGGCGAGCACGACCGGGCGCTCGGCGTCGAGCGATGCCTGGGTGATCGCGGGGGCGGCCATCATGCCGGCGAGGATCTTGAAGCTTTCGTCGATCCCGGCCGGCGTCGCGGTGGGCAGATCGAGCTTGTAGACGGTCTGGGTAAAGGTGGTGCTGGCGTTCGAATCCGAGCCGAAGGTCACGCCGAGCCGCTGCCAGATCCGCTTCGATTCGCCATCCGGAACGAAGGTCGAGCCGCGGAACGAGAGATGCTCGAGCAAGTGCGCGAAGCCGCGCTCGCTTTCCTGCTCCATCAACGAACCCGCATCGATCCGCACGCGGACCGAGACCTGGCCGGGGGGCACGCCGTTCTTGCGCACCGCATAGCGCAGGCCGTTGGAGAGCCGCCCGAACTTCCAGGCTTCGTCATGGACAAGGTCGCTGCCCTTGTAGAGCCAGGGATCCTCCGCCGTCTGGACCGGGCGCGGCGCCGTCTGCGCGTAGACCGGGGCGACCGGGACGAGCGTGGAGAGAGCAATGGAGGCGAGGAGCGGCGACCGCAGGAAACGAAGCATGGATCCCCATCTAATGGCGAAACACCGCGCTTGCCACCGCCTACCTTTCGCGCAGGTGTACGGCCTCGATTATTCGGCGGCGATACGCGGCCCGAAATCGAAATGCGCCTGTGCGACGGGGGCGAAGCTGCGGCGGTGATGCGGCGTGGGGCCGAGCGTGCGCAGCGCTTCCTGGTGGACCCGGGCGGCATAGCCCTTGTTGCTCGCCCAGCCATAGCCCGGGTGGAGCGCGTCGAGCTCGGCCATCATGCAGTCGCGGCGATGCTTGGCGACGATCGAGGCGGCGGCGATCGACAGGCACAAGGCGTCGCCGCCGATCACGGCGTGGCTCTGATGCGCCCAATCGGGGCAGCGATTGCCGTCGACCAGCACGAAGGCGGGGACGAAGCCGAGCGCCTCGACTGCGCGCGTCATCGCTAGCATCGTCGCCCAGAGGATGTTGAGGCTGTCGATTTCCTCGACGCTGGCGATGCCGAGGCCGACCTTGGCGCATTTCAGCAGCTCCTCGCACAGCCGCTCGCGCTTGGCGGCGGTGAGCGCCTTCGAATCGTCGATGCCCTCGGGAATGCCCTTGGGATCGAGCACAACCGCGGCGGCGACGACCGGGCCGGCGAGCGGGCCCCGGCCCGCCTCGTCGACGCCGGCGACTAGCCCCTTGTGGAGGCGCTGGTATTTCCGCTCGAACTTGAGGTGCGGCCCGGACTTAAGCATCGTCGAGGCGCCATGGCGGAAAGCGACGCATCTCGCCAGCCTGGTAGAGACGGATCGCGTTGCCCGCGGGATCGCGGAGGCGCGCTTCGCGCCAGCCCCAGGGCTCGTCCTTGGGCTCGGCCTCGAACTTGACGCCCTGTTGCTGGAGATAGGCGACCGTCACGTCGAGGTCGCCGCATTCGAAGTAGGCGACCGGGGCAGTGTAGCCCTCGTCGGTGGCGATCGAGAAGGTGGCGCCGCCCTCGGTCTCGAACCGGGCATAGCGCGGGCTGGCGCGGACGACCTGGCGCAGGCCGAGCAGGCGATAGAAGCGCTCGGATGCCGCGAGATCCTTGGCCGGCACGGTCACCTGGTTGAGCATCGGCTCGAAGAAGCTCATGTTGAGATCGAGCCGCACTGCCTGCTGCGCCATCGGGCCGTGGCCGCGGCCGAGTTCGGGGGCTGCGCGCATCGCGATGCGGACGAAGCGGCGCGCGCGGGCGATGGCTTCGGGCAGATCCCATTCCTGGGCGAGCCCGCAGGCGATCGCCGAGGACAAGGTGCAGCCGGTGCCGTGCGTCGCCTGCGTGTCGATTCGCGGATCGCTCCATTCTATCTCGGGGGGGTCGTCGGGATTGGCCGAATAGAGCCGGTCGGTGACCTGGGGGCCGGCGGCGTGCCCGCCCTTGACCAGCACCGCGCAGCCGTGCGCCGCTGTCAATTCCTGCGGATCGCGCCCCAGCGTCTCGAGCTCGGGGAGGTTGGGAGTAACCACGGTGGCGCAGTCCATCAGCCGCTCGAACGCGGCGATCGTCGCCTCGTCAGCGAGCCGGCTGCCGCTGGTCGCGACCATGACCGGGTCGAACACCACCGGCACGCCTGGCAGTTCGGCGAGCGTCTCGGCGACCGCGACGGCGGTGCGCGCCGATCCGATCATGCCGATCTTGACCGCATCGACGCCGATGTCGCGGACTACCGCTTCGATCTGGGCGAGGACCATGTCGGTCGGCACCGGATGAACGCCGGTGACCCCGAGCGTGTTCTGCGCGGTGATCGCAGTGATCGCCGTCATCGCATGGCCGCCGAGCATCGTGACGGTCTTGATATCGGCCTGGATGCCCGCGCCGCCGCCCGAGTCCGAACCGGCAATGATCAGGATACGCGGTGTCACGGGTTCATCCCTTGAACTTGCGCTGGGTGCTCGCCGGATGGCGTTCGAGCAGATCGCCCGCTCGCGTGGGCCGATCCATCAGCTCGCCGCCGCAATTGGGGCAATGGTCGTCGGCCGCCTCGGCGCACGCGGCGCACCAGGTGCATTCGAACGAGCAGATGAACGCGCCGGGCGCGTTGGGCGGAAGATCGGTGCCGCAGCGTTCGCAATCGGGGCGCATTTCGAGCATGCGGCTTCCTAGTCCCGTTCGGCAGGCGTCCGCAACGCGTTCCACAGCGCCTTGACCTGCAAATTGAGCGCGCCGAGCTGCGCGCCGGTCATCCCCGATCGCGCCGCCAGCGTTTCGGCGAGGCACGCGCACTGCTCGCGCATCGCTTTCCCGCGCGCAGTCAAGTGAACGTGCACCTGCCGCTCATCCTGCGGATTGCGCCCGCGCGCGACGAAACCGGCGGTTTCGAGCCGCTTGACCAGCGGCGTCACCGTGCTCGATTCGAGCGCAAGCCGCTCGGCGATCGCGCCGATCGTGCGCCCGTCCTCCTCCCACAGTGCATGGAGGACGAGATATTGGGGATAGGTGATGCCGAGCTGGTCGAGAATCGGCTTGTAGGCGCGGTTGATCGCCATGCTGGTCGCATAGAGCGAGAAGCAAAGCTGATCGTCGAGCGGGGCAGCAGGCATCAGGCGTCTCCAGAAGCGATATCGCGAATGTATATCGCGATAAATATTTGTCTGGACAAGCGCTCCGACACCAGTTAGAGGTTAATTATCGCGATAATCATTATCGCAGAAACTAGGAGCCATGTCATGTCCGTCGATGTCAAATACCGCACCCGCGCCACCTCGAATGGCGGTCGCGACGGCGAAGCCCGCAGCGAGGACGGCCGTTTCGTCGCCAAGCTCTCGACGCCGAAGGAACTAGGCGGCGCCGGCGGCGACGGCACCAACCCCGAGCAGCTGTTCGCAGCGGGCTATTCGGCGTGCTTCATCGGCGCGCTCAAGGTTGCCGGCCAGCAGTTGAAGCTCAACGTGCCGGCGGAGACCACGGTCACCGCGACGGTGGGTATCGGCCCGCGCGCGGCAGGCGGCTTCGGCATCACCGCGGACCTGGAAGTCAATCTGCCGGGGATCGAGCGCGCCGATGCCGAGAAGCTCGTCGAGGCCGCGCACCAGATCTGCCCCTATTCGAACGCCACGCGCAACAATGTGGATGTCGGGCTGACCCTCGCCTGACCGGCGTAGCGGCGGTGGTCTAGGCCGCCGCCGCGCGCACCGCGTCGCAGATGCGATCGACCACCGCCTCGACCTGGCCGCGGTCGTCGCCTTCGGCCATCACGCGGATCACCGGCTCGGTGCCCGAAGGTCGGATCACGAGGCGGCCGTTGCCCGAAAGCTCGGCCTCGGCGCCGGCGATGGCGTCCTGGACGCGTGCATCGTCGAGCGGCTTGCCGCCCTTGAAGCGCACATTCTTGAGGATCTGCGGCAGCGGATCGAAGCGATGGAGGACTTCGCTGGCCGGCGCGTCGGCGCGGACGATCTCGGCGAGCACCTGCAGCGCCGCGACCAGCCCGTCGCCGGTGGTGGCGTAGTCGGAGAGGATGATGTGCCCGCTCTGCTCGCCGCCGACATTGTAGCCCGACGACCGCATCTTCTCGAGGACGTACCGATCGCCGACCGACGTGCGGACCATGCCGAGCCCCTGCGCGGCCAAGTGGCGTTCGAGGCCGAGGTTCGACATCACCGTCGTGACCAGCCCGCCCCCGGCGAGCCGACCCTGGCGCGCCCAGCCGGCGGCGATCAGCGCCATCAGCTGATCGCCGTCGATGACCTTGCCGGTCTCGTCCACCACGATCAGCCGGTCGGCATCGCCATCGAGCGCGATACCGATATGCGCGCCCGATCCCACCACGGTCTCGCACAAGGTATCCGGCGCAGTCGATCCGACGCCGTCGTTGATGTTCTTGCCATTCGGGGTGACGCCGATGGCGATCACTTCGGCGCCGAGCTCCCACAGCGCCGAGGGGGCGACCTGGTACGCCGCGCCATTGGCGCAATCGATCACCACCTTCAATCCGTCGAGCGTGAGGTCGCTCGGGAAGGTCGACTTGGCGGCGTGGGTATAGCGCCCGCGGGCATCCTCCACCCGACGGGCGCGGCCGATATTCGCCGAGGCGGCAAGCGGCACGTCGCCGTCGATCAGCTTCTCGATCGCCAGCTCGTCCTCGTCGGAGAGCTTGAACCCGTCGGGGCCGAACAACTTGATGCCGTTATCGGCATAGGGATTGTGGCTCGCCGAGATCATCACGCCCATATCGGCGCGCATCGACTGGGTGAGCATCGCCACTGCGGGGGTGGGCATCGGTCCGACCAGCACCACGTCCATGCCGACGCTGGTGAACCCCGCGACCATCGCGTTTTCGAGCATATAGCCCGAGAGCCGCGTATCCTTGCCGATCACCACGCGGTGCTTGTGATCGCCGCGCACGAAATGCGCGCCGGCCGCCATGCCGACCTTCATCGCCATTGCTGCAGTCATCGTCGCGACGTTGGTGGTGCCGCGAATTCCATCGGTGCCGAAATATTTTCTTGCCATGCCCTGCCTGTTCGCGCCCTTGTGGCGGTTCGTGTCCGCAGGGATAGCGGCGAAAACTGCAAAGGGCGAGCATGTCGCAACCTACCCGTATTCTTCTGTCGCTCATCGTCGGGCTGACCGTTGGGGCCTTGTTCGCCGCCTACGCGCCGCAGACCGGGCTGGCAGTGGCCGAAATCGCCCAGCCGATCGGGCAGGCCTGGCTCAACGGGCTGCAGATGACGATCGTGCCGCTGGTCGTCGCGCTGCTGATCACCGGCGTGACCGCGACTGCCGAGGCCGCGCAGGCGGGACGGCTTGCGGGGCGCGCGATCGCGCTCTATGTCGTTGTGCTGTTCCTCTCCGCGACTGCCGCCGCGATCCTGACCCCGCTGTTTCTCCAGATCGCGCCCTTGCCGCAGGAATCGGCGGCGAGCCTGCGCGCGGCGCTGGCCGGGGCCGAGAAGATCGGCCCGGTGCCGCCGATCGGCGAGTTCATCGCCGCGATCATTCCTGCCAATATCGTCAAGGCCGCGGCGGAGAACGCCTTCCTGTCGCTGATCATCTTCTCACTGGTATTCGCCTTCGCGGTCACGCGCGTCGGCGCGGAGGCGCGAACGATGATGACGCGCTTCTTCATCGCACTGCGCGACGTGATGCTGGTGGTGATCGACTGGGTGCTGTGGATCGGACCGATCGGCGTGTTCGCGCTGGCCCTGGTGGTCGGCGCTAAGGCGGGAACGGGCGCGTTCGGCGCGCTGATCCACTATATCCTCGTGGTTGCCGGGGTCGGCCTCGTGGTGACCTTGTTCGCCTATCCGGTCGCGGTATTTGGCGGGCGGGTGCGTTTCGCGCGCTATGTCCGTGCGGCGACGCCAAGCCAGGCCGTGGCGCTGAGCACCCAATCGTCGCTGGCGACGTTGCCGGTGATGATCGAAGGCGCAAGTGGGCTGGGCGTACCGGTCGCGGTCTCGGGCGTGACGCTGCCACTGGCGGTAGCGATCTTTCGCGCCACCGGCCCGGCGATGAACTTCGCCGTCGCCATCTACGTCGCCTCGTGGTTCCAGGTGCCGCTGAGCCCCGCGACGCTCGCGGTGGGCGTGGTGGTCGCCACGCTCACGTCGCTCGGGTCGGTCAGCCTGCCGGGCACGGTAAGCTATGTCAGCGCGATCGCGCCCGTCGCCGCGACGATCGGGGCGCCGGTGGCGCCGCTCGGGCTGCTCGTCGCGGTCGAGACGCTGCCCGACATCATGCGCACCGTCGGCAACGTCACCTGGGACCTGGCGACCACGGCCTGGCTATCGCGCCGGGCCGACAAGGTGCCGCTCGACGAGGCGGATGTGATGCTGCAGGAATCCGCCAACAGCTGAGTCCTGCCCTCTACCCCGGCGAAGGCCGGGGCCCAGTTGCTAAGTCCTTCGGGAGGGCGAGGTTGCTCGCTGGCCCCGTCGAGACTGGGCTCCGGCATTCGCCGGGGTACAGATTACCTACTTCAGCAGCACCAGCTCCTCGGCCATGCTCGGGTGCAGCGCGACGGTGTCGTCGAAGGCTTCCTTGGTGAGCCCAGCCTTCACTGCCACCGCGGCGGCCTGGAGGATTTCCGGCGCATCCGGCCCGATCATGTGGATGCCGACCACCCGACCGGTCATCCCGTCGCACACCATTTTATACAGCGCGCGCTCGTTGCGGTTGGCGAGCACGTTCTTCATCGCGCGGAAGTCCGAGGCATAGACCTTGACCGAGCCGAGCTTGTTGCGCGCCTCGCCCTCGGTCATCCCGACGCTGGCGATCGGCGGATGGCTGAACACGGCGCTCGGCACGCAGCTGTAATCGACCGTCCGCGGATTGTTGCCGAAGATTGTGTCGGCGAAGGCTTGGCCCTCGCGGATCGCGATCGGGGTGAGCTGGATGCGATTGGTGACGTCGCCGACGGCGTAGATGCTCTCGACGCTCGACTGGTTGCGCTCGTCGACCTTGACCGCACCCTTGGCGTCGAGCTCGATCCCGACCTCCTCGAGCCCCAGATCCTTCGAATTGGGGACGCGGCCGGTGGCGAACAGGACGACGTCGAACTCCATCGGTTCCTGCCCGGTGAGGAACACTTTCAGGCACCCGTTTTCGAGCTTTTCGATCTTCTCGAACTCGGCGTGGAAGCGGAAGTCGATGCCCTTGGTCAGCGAGATCTGGAGCAGCCGGTCGCGGACCGAATGGTCATAGCCGCGAAGGATCACGTCGGTGCGGTTGACCACCGTCACATGGCTGCCGAATTCGTTGAAGATCCCGGCGAATTCGTTGGCGATATAGCCGCCGCCCGCGATCAGGATGCGCTTGGGAAGCGCGTCGAGATGGAAGACTTCGTTCGAGGTGATGCCGTGCTCGCTACCCGGGAATTCGGGAACGTGCGGGTGCGCGCCGGTAGCGATCAGGATGTATTTCGACGTGATTTTCTTGCCCGAGGCGAGCGTCACTTCGTGCGGGCCGGTGACCGTCGCGCGTTCGAGGATGATCTCGGCGCCGGCGTTGCCGAGACCCTGGGTGTAGAGGCCGTTTAGGCGATCGACGTCGCCAAGGACGTTGTCGCGCAGGGTCGCCCAGTCGAAATCGCATTCGGGGACCTGCCAGCCGAAGCGCTTGGCATCCTTGAGGTCCTCGGCGAAATGCGCGCCATAGACGAGCAGCTTCTTGGGGACGCAGCCGCGGATCACGCAGGTGCCGCCGACGCGATACTCCTCGGCCACCGCCACCTTGGCGCCATAGGCCGCCGACACGCGTGAGGCCCGGACGCCGCCCGACCCCGCACCAATAACGAAGAGATCGTAATCGTATTCGGACATGCTGACTTCCGTTCGCCCCGAACCTGTCGAAGGGCAGAGTGCCACGGGCGTGGCGCGAGTGGAAAGCGGGCTTCGACAGGCTCAACCCAAACGGAAGATAGGGTTGCGCAGCCTTAGCCGAAAGCCCGCGCGATCAAGTCGGTCGTCGAAGGATCGAAATCCCCGCCGCCCTGCGCCGCAGCCTTGGCCATCTCCTTGCCGAGCTCGACGCCGAACTGGTCGAACGGGTTGATCCCGAGCAAAACTGCGTTGACGAAGGTCCGCTGCTCGTAGAACGCGAGCAGCGCGCCGAGCGTGCGCGGATCGAGCGTGTCGAGTAGCAGCGTCGAACTCGGCCGGTCGCCGGGATAGGCGCGGGCGAGATCGTCGTGCGGCTTGCCTGCCATCAGCGCGGCGCCTTGCGCGAACATGTTGAGCAGCAGTTGATTGTGGTGCGCATCGGCCTGGCCGTCGCCGGCCTCGATCACCCCAACGAACTCTACGGGCACGAGCCGGGTGCCCTGGTGGAGCAGCTGGAACACTGCGTGCTGCGCATCGGTGCCGACGCCGCCCCAGGTAATTGGTGCCGTCGGCCAATCGACCGGCTGGCCCTCGGCGGTGACGCGCTTGCCGTTCGATTCCATCTCCAGTTGCTGGAGGTAGCTCGGCAGCAGCCGCAGCCGCTCGTCATAGGCGAAGGTGGCGCGCGTCTCGCAGCCGCGCGCCTGGGCGTAATAGAGGTCTGCGAAGGCGGCGAGCGCCGGCGCGTTCTTGTCGAGCGGAGTCAGGCGGAAATGGCGGTCCATTTCGGCGGCGCCTTCGAGCATCTCCTCGAACGCATCCCAGCCCAGCGCCAGCGCCGCGGGGAAGCCGATCGACGACCACAGCGAATAGCGCCCGCCGACCGACTCGGTGAAGGGCAGCACGCGCGTCTCGTCGACGCCCCATTCGATTGCCTTTTCGGGCGCCGCGGTGAGCGCGATCACGCGGCCGTAGGGATCCTCGACGCCATGGGCTTCGAGCCAGCCCAATGCGCTGTCGGCGTTGAGCATCGTCTCGGTGGTAGTGAAGGTCTTCGATGCAACGGCGATCAGCGTCGCCTGCGGGTCGAAGCGGTCGAGCGCCTCGTCGAGCGCCGCGCCATCGACATTGGAGACCACCGCAACGTCGTAGCGATCGGCATCGCGGCCGAGCGCATCGACGAGCAGGTCGGGGCCCAGAGCCGAGCCACCGATGCCGATATGGAGAATATGGCGGACGGGGCCCAGGGCCTCGGCCTCGATCGCGTCGATAAGCGCGCGCATGCGGCTGTGGAAGCCGCGAGCGCGGGCGACGCTTTCCGGGGCGCCTTCGCCGCGCTCGGCGGTGTGCTCGGCGGCGCGGCCTTCGGTGACGTTGATCGCCTGGCCGGCGAACAGCGCGTCACGCTTGGCGGCAAGTCCCATGTCCGCGGCGAGCGCGGCAAAGGCCTGCACCGCCTGTGGCGTCAGATGCGTCTTCGACCAATCGAAATGGATCCCCGCGACATCGGCCGAAAGCGTGGCGACGCGGCCAGAGTCCCTATCGAAGAGCTGCTTGAGCGGCGCGGCCTCCAACGCACGAATCGTCGACCAGTCGGGCAATGCCATGTTCATCTCCTTGAGCGCAGGCTGCCCCTATCGTTCCCTCGCTGCGGCTGCCACCGGATTCAGCCGCTTGACCTCCCCGTCCAGCGCACGCAGAGCACGCCATATGGAAAATGCGCCCTCGACCGAGCCCGAAAAGCCCGCAGCCGATGCCCCCAAGCCCTATTCGGTGGGGACCGCACCGGCCGAAAAGCCCAAGTCGGAGTGGAAGGATCTCGGCTCTTTCCTGATCAAGCTTGCGCTGATCGTGTTCGTGGTGCGCAGCTTCATCTTCTCGCCTTTCTCGATTCCCAGCGAATCGATGCTGCCGCGGCTGCTGATCGGCGACTATCTGTTCATCACCAAGTGGAACTACGGCTATTCGAAGCATTCGCTGCCGTGGAGCCTGCCGCTGATCCCGGGGCGCGTCTTCGGCGGCACGCCCGAGCGCGGCGACGTGGTGGTGTTCAAGGCGCCGCCGGGCAACGATACCGACTGGATCAAGCGCGTCATCGGCCTGCCGGGCGATACCGTGCAGATGATCGACGGCCAGTTGATCCTCAACGGCAAGGCGATCCCGAAGAATCGCATCGCGCAGTTCGTGTTGCCGATCACGCCCAACTTCCAGCGCTGCCAGCCGCAGTTCCAGAATGTCGATGCGCAGGGCAACCAGGTGTGCAGCATCCCGCGCTTCCGCGAGACGCTGCCCAACGGCAAGAGCTATGACGTGCTCGACCAAGGCAGCTATCCCAAGGACAATACCGGCATCTATTCGGTGCCCGCGGGCCATGTCTTCCTGATGGGCGACAATCGCGACAATTCGACCGACAGCCGCTTCAGTCACGCCGATGGGGGCATCGAGTTCGTGCCCCTGGAGAATCTGGAGGGCAAGGCAGTGGTCAGCTTCTGGTCGACCGACGGCAGCGCCAACTGGATCCTGCCCTGGACGTGGTTCACCGCCGCGCGCTGGAACCGGCTGGGAGAAGGCTTCTGACCGCCGCGGCGCTGGGGGGCTGGATCGCAGAGACTTTCGGCCGCAAGCCTGCGGACCTCGCGGCCTATCAGCGCGCGCTGACGCATGGCAGCCAGGCGGCGGCCAATTACGAGCGGATGGAGTTTCTCGGCGACCGCGTACTCGGCCTCGTCATCGCCGAATGGCTGTTCGAGAAATTCCCCGACGAGCCTGAGGGTGCGCTGTCGCGCCGGCTCAACGCACTGGTGACCGGGCCGGTCTGCGCCGATGTCGCGCGCGAAGTGGGCGTTGTGCCGTATCTGCGGCTGGGCAAGCAGGCGCGCGAGGACGGCGCGGCGGACAGCGACAATGTGCTGGGCGACGTGATCGAGGCGCTGATCGGCGCGCTCTATCTGGAGTTCGGGCTCGAGCCCGCACGGGCGTTCATCCGCAAAGCCTGGTGCGAGCGGATCGGCACGCAGGGCCAGGCGCCCAAGCACCCCAAGTCAGCGCTCCAGGAATGGGCCGCGGCGAACAACCGCCGCCCGCCCGAATATGAGATCGTCGACCGCTCGGGACCGAACCACTCGCCGCGGTTCAAGGTCAAGGTGAGCATCGGCAAGCTCCCGGACGCGACCGGCGAGGGCACGAGCAAGCAGGAAGCGGAGACCACGGCTGCGGCGGCGCTGCTGGAAAAGCTGGCTTCCAGGTAACGCGGAAAGATCGCCCTTCGACAAGTTCGGGGCGAACGGGGTAAGGGCACGGAATGTCCCTTGATACTCCCGATTCCCCCACCCAACGCTGCGGCGTCATCGCCATCGTCGGCGCGCCGAACGCCGGCAAGTCCACCCTGGTCAACCAGCTCGTCGGCCAGAAGGTCGCGATCGTCAGCCCCAAGGCGCAGACCACGCGCGCACGATTGATGGGCATCGCGATCGAAGGCGACGCCCAACTCATCCTGGTCGACACCCCCGGCATCTTCACGCCCGAGCGCCGGCTCGATCGTGCGATGGTCGCCGCGGCCTGGGAGGGCACCGATGGCGCCGACCTGATCGCGCTGGTGGTCGACGGCAAGGGCGGGACGGGCTCCAAGGTCCAGCAGGTCATCGAGAGCCTCGCCAACCGCCCCGAGCGGAAGATCCTGATCCTCAACAAGGTCGATATCGCCGACAAGCCGCGGTTGCTCGGCCACGCCGCCAAGCTCAATGAAATGCTGCCCTTCGACGAGACCTTTTTCGTCAGCGCGCAGACCGGCGACGGCGTGCCCGAGCTCAAGGCCGCGCTGGCCAAGGTGATGCCGGCGAGCGCATGGCATTTCCCCGAGGACCAGGTATCCGACGCGACCGAGCGGATGATCGCCGCCGAAGTGACGCGCGAGCAGCTCTATCTCCAGCTGCACGCCGAGCTGCCTTATGCCAGCGCGATCGAGACCGAGAAATATTCGGAGCGGCCCGACGGCTCGGTCGAGATCCACCAGCAGATCCTCGTCGCGCGCGACACCCAGCGCGCGATCGTGCTCGGCAAGGGCGGCGCGCGAATCAAGGAGATCGGCGCCCGCGCCCGCGCCGAGCTGTCGCGGATCATGGGGGTGCCGGTGCACCTCTACCTCCACGTCAAGGTCAACCCGAAATGGGAAGAGGACCGCGGGCTCTATCGCGAGATCGGGCTCGACTGGGTCGACTGACTCAGAACTTCCTCGACCCATTCGGGCACCAGCGTCCCCGCCGGCCCCATCCGGCTCTCCTCGAACCAGATGCTCCCCTCGGATGGATCGAGATTGAGCTCTAGAGTCGCCGCGCCGCGATGCCGTGCGGTCTGGACGAAGCCTGCGGCGGGATAGACCGCCCCCGACGTCCCGATCGACACGAACAGATCGGCCTGGGCAAGCGCCGCCTCGATCCGCTCCATCTGGTACGGCATCTCGCCGAAGAACACGATGTCGGGGCGCAGCGCCGGCGTTCCGCAATTGGGGCATTCGCTCTCAGGCGGCAGCGGCGCGTCCCAGCGCTCGCGCACCCCGCAAGCCGCGCACAATGCCGACTTCAACTCGCCATGCATGTGCAGCAGCCGCTGCGATCCGGCGCGTTCGTGCAGGTCGTCGACATTCTGGGTGACCAGCAGCAGCTCGCCCGGCCACTGCGCTTCAAGCCGCGCCAGCGCCAGATGCGCGGCGTTGGGCTCGACCTGCGCCAGCTTGGCGCGACGCTCGTCGTAGAAGCGATGGACCAGCTCGGCGTCGCGCGCCAGCGCCTGGGGCGTGCAGACATCCTCGACGCGATGCCCCTCCCACAGCCCGCCGGGCCCGCGAAAGGTCGCGACGCCGCTCTCGGCGGAGACGCCGGCGCCGGTGAGGATGACGATGCTGTGGAAGTCGGCCATCCGTACTCCCTACAAGCTGCCATGCCGCTGCCGCAAATCGAGGGTTGAATGCGGGCACCCTTGGAGTGCCTGCCCGATGCTGCTCGCCTTGTTGCTCGCCCTCCAGGACCGCCCGGTATTCCCCGGTGGCGAAGAGGACGGCACGCGAACGATCGCCACCACGCCCAATTGCGACAAGGCAGGTGACGAAATCGTGGTGTGCGGCACCGCCGACCCGGAGCAGTACCGGCTGCGCAAGGTCGCGCCGCGCTATGTCGAGCCGCTGGTACGCGCGGCGGTGCAGGTCGGGCCGGGCGAAGTCGCGGTCGAGGGCGAGCAGCGCAACTTCCCCGGCGCTACCGCTCCGGCCGCGACGGTCCGTTTCCGGATGCCGCTGGGCAAGAAACCTAAATAGCCCCTGTCGCGCAGCCCCCCGATTGTGCCACAGCGTGGGGCATGACAAGCATCGGTATTTTCGGGAGCATGGGGCGCATGGGGCAGGCGATCGCCGCGGTCGCGCCCAGCCTGGGCGCGCAGGTCGCGGGCGGCGCGGACATGGGCGACAATCCCGTCGATCTCGCCCGCAAAGCCGATGTGCTGGTCGATTTCTCGGCCCCCGCCGCGCTCGAGGCGCATCTCGCCGCGGCGCGCGCGGCGTGGACTCCGATCATGGTCGGCACCACCGGCCTCGGCGCGCACCACCACGCGCTGATCGATGCCGCCGCGGCCGAGATCGCCGTGCTCCAGACCGGCAATACCTCGGTCGGCGTTGGCCTGCTCGCCCGGCTGGTGCGCGAGGCCGCGGCGCGGCTCGGGGCCGACTGGGACATCGAGATCGTCGAGATGCATCACCGCAACAAGGCCGACGCGCCCTCGGGCACCGCGCTGATTCTCGGTAACGCCGCGGCGCACGGCATCGGCACCACGCTGACCGAGGCGGGGGTCAGCGATCGCGCCGGGCTCACCGGCCCGCGCGCCGACGGGACGATCGGCATGGCGAGCCTGCGCGGCGGATCGGTGATCGGCGATCACAGCGTCATCTTCGCCACCGCGGGGGAGCGGATCGAACTCACGCATCGCGCCGACGATCGTGCGATCTTCGCGCGCGGCGCGGTCCAGGCGGCGCTCTGGCTCAAGGGCCAGCAGCCCGGCCGCTACACGATGGACCAGGTACTCGGCCTTTGAACAAGGCGGAGATCGTCGAGTTCTTCGCGCGGCTCGCGGCGGACAACCCGCATCCCGAGACCGAGCTCGAATACAGCAATCCCTACACGCTGCTCGTCGCGGTGGCGCTATCGGCGCAGATGACCGATGTGGGGGTCAACAAGGCGACGCGAAAGCTGTTCGCGCTGGCCGACACGCCCGAAAAGATGCTCGCGCTCGGCGAGGATACGCTGCGCGAGCATCTCCGCACGATCAATTTCTACAACACCAAGGTGAAGAACGTCCTCGCCCTCAGCCGCGCGCTGATCGAGCACCATGAAGGCGACGTCCCCGCGGATCGCGCGGCGCTCGAGGCGCTGCCCGGGGTCGGGCGCAAGACCGCGAACGTCGTGCTCAACACTGCCTTCGGCCGAGAGACCTTCGCAGTCGACACGCACATCTTCCGCGTCGGCAACCGCACCGGCCTCGCCCGCGGCAAGACTCCGCTCGACGTCGAATCGAAGCTCGAGAAGCGCGTCCCCCAGCCCTTCCGCCTCCACGCGCATCACTGGCTGATCCTGCACGGCCGCTACACGTGCAAGGCGCGCACGCCCGAATGTTGGCGCTGCGTGGTGGCCGACCTGTGCGCCTACAAGCCCAAGACCCCAGCGCCCGCCGCGCGCAAGCAAGCGGCGCGCTGACAAAGGAAACGGCTGGCGCGCGCTGTTTTGCTTTGCTAGGCGCGGCTTCCAGGCACCCGTAGCTCAGCTGGATAGAGCGCTGCCCTCCGAAGGCAGAGGTCACAGGTTCGAATCCTGTCGGGTGCGCCACCTTGTTCGTTTACGCCTTCGATTTCAGCGTCTTGAGATCGCGAGTGGCTAACCGCTCGCGAAGGTTAGCCATCAGCTTCTCAGCAGGCGCGTCGCTCAGCAGTTCTTGCGACGCCGCGGTAGTGTACCGCGCGACCTCGCCATCGGTCGTGTGACCGGTCCACGCCTTGATCTCCTGGTTGCTGTACCCTGCCTCTGCGAAGCGCCGGGCGGCCGCCTTCCTGAGGCCATGGGCCGAGCAATCTATGAGGCTCGCCTGGTCGCACCAGTCCCGGAACTTGTTGCCGAAGCCCCTTGCGGGTGAAGGGCGCGTCCCCCTCGTTGAGCAGGAACAAGAGACCCCAGACGGCGCAGCAAGGATCGATTCAGCGAGCGCTCGATCCAGTCGCGCTCCCCGCGCCGCTGGCGCGCCAAGTGCGCCATAGATCGGCGGATGAGCTTGAGCCCGCTCTCGCGTCGCCCGGCAGCAACAGTGCCGCCTGCATCGCCTCGAACGCCTTCCGCACAGAATAGACGGACACATCGAAGCCGGCCGTCTTGTCCAGCAGCCCCGCCATTTGCGGCGGGATCGGCATGATGGGCCGCTGCTTTTTCTTCGCTTGGCCGCGCGGGTTCAGGCTCATCGCGCGAGCGTTCGAATGCCACTGGTCTCGCGCCCGGTGGGTCGACACATCGTGCGCCGTATCCGGCCGCGCCCAGGTCGCCACGCTGATCTGAAGGAAGCGGTGCAGCCGCTCGCGCTGCGCCCGGCGGCTATCTGCATCCTTAGGGCCGGGCCGGGCTTTGCCTAGGGCGCCACGCAGTAGCGGAACATCGCTGCCAGCGTCTTGACGTCAGCTCGGTGGACCGGCGTGCGGCTGACCTCCTCGGGCTTCTTGGCGGCGAAGGCGGCGGGGAACAGCGTATCCTTGCGCCCGTAGGCGAAGTTGATCGCTGCGGCGAGCTGTCGGACGCTCGCCTCGACCGTGCCAGGCGAGCGCTCGCGCTGCTCGCCGTTCGGCGATCCATGCGCGCAGCCAGGACATCCGCGCCGAGATCCATGCAGCTGCCAACGCCTCCGACGCCACTGCCGAGGACGTCTTCGCGATCGATATCACCGCTGGCTATCCGGCCGGGCCGATCAGCCCGCCGGCGGTACCTGCACAGGAAAGCTGATCATCGCCCACACCGATGTTAGCGCGCTCGCGCCCGCAATACGATCGCGAGCAACGACCGCTTGGTGACCCTTCGCGGCGGGATACCGTATCTCTTCAGCGGGCACTGCTTCCCATCGATGCGGATGGGGATATCGCGGGGCCCATACGCGCGACATAGAATGTCTTGGCAGTGCTCTACGCATAGGGCGATGTGAATTGGTGCCGATTCAGGTTCAAGGAGGATGCTTATCCTCCAGTCCGCGAGCTAGGCGCGGTGCTCCCGCGCCTTGCCCAGCGCCATGCGGAGGACATAATGCGCGCGGTCCGCGATCGTCCGTGGCTGCAGGACCGTGTCACGCGCCAGCTTCCACGCCATTATCGCCACGAATTGGGCAAGGTGGATGTAGACCGCCGCCGTCATGCGGGGAAAGCAGAATGCCGTCTCTGGCGCGCGCTTCACATCAATAACCAGGTGGACTCGATCAAGCTCACCCCCATTCACGGCAGCGTGCCGGCCGGAAGTGTCGATCGCCCAAACCTCTCCTACGGGCAGGTGATAGTCGCGGCGCTCGATGCGAAGCACAGCGCTGGCGTTCGTGCGCAGCGGAATATGGATTCGGGAAATTCCGAACAACAGGTTGCCCGATTGGTCCCGGTGTTCATGCTGTTCCGAGTGGGGCGCCATGTTGTAGTAATTGACCATGACGACGTTATGTCGACCGAGGCGGTCGAGCAGCTCTGTGAGGAGCGGGAGCTCGGCGACACGATCAGCACCGACCATATCGAAGATGCGAACCCCGGACCAAGCCGTTTGACCTTGATGGGCGCTAGTCAGGTCGCGCGCGCATATCGTGTGGAATTCCTCGTACAGCGCATCCGCATCGACTCGCTCGCCGGTGCGCAAAATGCAGGGATAGTTGCCCATCTACCGTTTCCTTCCCCAAATTCTGCGATGTTCACGACGAGATTGGACTCGCCAGCGATACCCCGAGAAAGCGACCCCCGCCGCAAGAACCGCCATAAGAAAGTAAGCGATGTAGTGGCGCATATCCTGAAAGCTGCGCCTGCGTTTGCGCTTTGTCTAGTTCAAACGATTCGCCCCCTCCCTCCGTCAGGCATCGCGATGCCTGACGGAGGGAGCGTGTGATGCCGATGCCGGACGTAACCCCGCTGTCAACGCAGGCTTCGGCTGGACCGCAGCGGGCGCGGGGGAGCATTCCTGACTTTGCTGGCGCTCATCGTTCGCCAGGTCGGACCGTGGAAAAAGCAAACATCGGAAGCGGAGGCGCGGTTGGCCGGCTTTCGTCCTTCCCGCTTGAAGCAACGCGCGCCGCCCATATCTAGGACGAAACGAAGCATGAAAGCCCTTTTCCCCAAAATGAACGACACTCTCACGCCCAAGGCGATCGTCGCCGCGCTCGATTCGCATATCATCGGCCAGAAGGACGCCAAGAAGGCCGTCGCCGTCGCGCTGCGCAATCGCTGGCGCCGCCAGCAGCTCAGCGCCGATCTCCGCGACGAGGTCACGCCCAAGAACATCCTGATGATCGGGCCGACCGGATGCGGCAAGACCGAGATCAGCCGCCGGCTGGCGAAGCTCGCCGACGCGCCCTTCGTGAAGGTGGAAGCGACCAAGTTCACCGAAGTCGGCTATGTCGGCCGCGACGTCGAGCAGATCGCACGCGACCTGGTCGAGGAAGCGATCCGGCTGGAGAAGGAGCGCCGCCGCGCCGCGGTCAAGGACAAGGCCGAGGAAGCCGCGATGGGCCGCCTGCTCGACGCACTCACCGGCAAGGACGCGTCGACCGCCACCCGCGAGGCATTCAAGCAGCGTTTCCACGACGGCGTGCTCGACAATACCGAGATCGAGATCGAAGTCGAGCAGGCCGCCGCCGCCCCGTTCGAGGTCCCCGGCGCGCCGATGCAGATGATCAACCTCGGCGAGATGATGAAGGGCCTGTCGGGCGGCACGCCGCTCAAGCGCCGGAAACTCAACGTCCGCGCCGCCTGGGACAAGCTGGTCGACGAAGAGGCCGACAAGCGGCTCGACCAGGACGAGGTGAGCCGCCAGGCACTCGCCGACGCCGAGGCCAACGGCATCGTCTTCCTCGACGAGATCGACAAGATCGCGGTGAGCGACGTGCGCGGCGGATCGGTCAGCCGCGAAGGCGTCCAGCGCGACCTGTTGCCGCTAATCGAGGGCACGACGGTCGCCACCAAATACGGCCCGATGAAGACCGATCACATCCTGTTCATCGCAAGCGGCGCGTTCCACGTCGCCAAGCCGAGCGACCTGCTCCCCGAGCTCCAGGGCCGCCTGCCGATCCGCGTGGAATTGAAGGCGCTGACCGAAGAGGATTTCGTCGCGATCCTCTCGGACACCAAGGCGAGCCTTGTCCAGCAATATGCCGCGCTGCTCGGCACTGAGGGCGTGCAGATCGATTTCACCGAGGACGGCATCCGCGCGGTCGCGAGGATCGCCGCGGAGGTCAACGGCGAGATCGAGAATATCGGCGCCCGCCGGCTCCAGACGGTGATGGAGAAGCTGCTCGAGGAAGTCAGCTTCGACGCCGAGGACCGCGCCGGATCGACGCTGGTGATCGATGCCGCCTATGTCGACGAGCAGCTCGCCGCCGTTGCGCGCAACACCGATCTGAGCCGCTACGTGCTGTAACGCGAAACTCCCCCGCGTTGGCGGGGGGAGAAATTGCACTATTGCTTCACATACGGCGTGAAGTCGCCGAACCGGCAAAACGCCCCCGGGATCTGACTGCCCCGGTCGACCGGCCGGAACAGGTCGTTCCGGCACACCTGCGAGCCATTCATCTCGACCACGAGGATGTCGTCCCGCCCGAGCGACGGGCACTCCGATGCCAGCGTGGTGCGCCACACCCGCTTGCCGTCGCGATACAGGATCGTCGTCTGGTCGATGATCTGCGGCCCGTTCATGCTGCTCGGCGACAGCGGCAGGCAGTTCTGCGGCTTGCCCGCGACCCGCCCTTCTAGTGCCTTGGCGAGATCGCGCGCGGCTTCAGCCTGGCGTGAGGCCTGCATCTCGGCATTGGCGGTGCAGCCCGCCAGCCCGAGCGCTCCCAGCATGATGAGCAGTCGCATGTGCCTCTCCTCTATTTCCGGCGCGTATAGGGCGTGAAGCCGCCCAGCGAACAGCTTCCCGAGATAAATCCGCCCATCGGCGCGCGCGTCTGGATCAGGTCGCCGTCGCAATATTGGCTGTTGAACGTGCGCGACACGACGATGTCGCCGCGGCGCAGACCTGGACAACTGCCGACCACGTCGTTGCGCCACATCCGCCCGCGCCCCGCGACATAGAGGATCGTGCCGGGAAAGGTGCGGATCTGCGTCACCTGGTCGTGCCGGATGCAGCGCAGCGGTTCGCCGGGCGTCAGCCCCGCCACCGCCTTGTCGAGCCTGGCTCGCTCGCGGGCATCCGATCGATCGCCGGCGGCGTTGGAAGCGGCGCATCCCGCGAGCAGCAGCAAGGCGGGGACGGTCAGACGGATCATCACACTCTCCTCATGCCCCTCAACGCCTCAGCCGCGAAATGCATCCTTGGCCGCGCGTCGCTCAGCGAGCTGTTCGGCGGTGTCGGCGCGCAGGAACGGGTTGGTCGCCCGCTCCAGCGCGATCGTCGTCGGCACCGTCGGTTCGCCTTCCGCGCGCGCGCGCTCGACTTCGATCATCCGCGCGGCGATCGCGGCGTTGCCGGGCTCGGCGACCAGCGCATATCTGCCGTTCGACTGGGTATATTCATGCGCACAATAGACGACGGTCTCGCCGGGCAATTCCCGCAACCGCTGCATGGCGGTGAACATCTGCGCCGGCGTCCCCTCGAACAACCGCCCGCAGCCCATTGCAAACAACGTATCCCCGACGAACACCGCGCCGTCCGCGGCGAACCAATAGGCGATATGCCCGGCGGTGTGTGCCGGAACTTCCCAGACCTGCGCGACATGCTCGCCGATCCGTACCTCGTCGCCCTCGGCCACCAGCCGGTCGGCTGTCGGGATCTTGGCTGCCTCCGCCGCCGGCGCGATGACCGGTACGCGCCACGCCGCCTTGAGCGCGGCGTTACCGCCGGTGTGATCGGGGTGCCAATGGGTGTTCCAGATCGCCGTCAGGCGCCAGCCCCGATCGGCGAGCACGCGTTCGACACTGTCGGGCTCCGCCGGATCGACCACGATTGTCTCGCCCGAGGCCGTATCGTGAACCAGCCAGATATAATTGTCGCTGAGCGCCGGCATCCGGACGATCTCGAGTGCGGCCATCAATCCTTCTCCTGTCCCAGCATCCGTGTCAGCGCTTCTGCGCCGATCGCCTGTACCCGCGCCGCGCCCGTTCCGGCCCAGAGCGGCGAATAGTCGCCGCTCCCCTCGGCTTCGGCCTTTGCGCGCAACGGCGCCAGCGCGTTCGAGGCATAGGGGAAAGCCGGCGCTTCGTCGCGCATCGGCCCGAGTTCGCGCATCAGCCGATTGCGAATTCCGCGCGCCTCGCGGCCCGACAGCAGATTGGTGAACGCGGCATCGCTGGCATCGGGGGTGCCGAGCAGCGCGCGATGCGGCGCTGATATCGCGCTCTCGGGCGTCGCAAGATAGGCGGTCCCGACCTGCACTGCCGCCGCACCCGCGGCCAGCGCCCCGCGGATGCCCGCCGCATCGACGATCCCGCCAGCTGCGATCGCCGGCACCCCGGTTGCCGCTACCACCGGCAGAAGGTCGGCGATCGGCGTCGGCCGATGGCGATCGAGGAACCAGCCGGCATGCCCGCCCGCCTCCTCGCCCTGCGCGATGATCGCGTCGCAGCCCCGCGCCGCCAGCCACGCCGCCTCCTCGGCGGTCGTGGCGTTGCCGAACACCTTCGCCACGGTCTTCACTCGCGCCAGCAGTGCCGCATCGGGTAGTCCGAAATGAAAGCTCACCACCTCGGGCCGCGCCCCCTCGATCACCGCGCACATCGCGTCGTCGAACGGCAGCCGCAGGGGTGGGGGATCGCCGGAAGTCACCTCCTCCTCGGCATAATAAGGCGCGAGCAACGCCCGCCACGCGGTGTCGTCGGGCGGCGCCGGCAGCCTATGGCAGAAGAAATTGAGGTTGAGAGGCCCGGACACCGCCGCGCGCACCTCGCCCACCTGCGCACGTACTTGTTCTGGCGTCAGCAACGCGCACGGCAGCGACCCCAGTGCACCACCCCGAATCGCCGCCACCGCCAATGCCGTCCCGCCCGCTCCCGCCATCGGCGCTTGCACGATCGGCAGTGCAGCGCCGATCCCTTCGAGGAAGCGCGCGGCGGGGTTCACCAGACGCCGGTGTTCGGCATCGACGCCCAGGGCTCGGCAGGGGGCAGGGGGTCGCCCGCCTGGAGCAGCTCGATCGAGATATTGTCGGGGGTGCGCACGAACGCCATGTTGCCGTCGCGCGGCGGGCGGTTGATCGTCACCCCACCGTCCATCAGCCGCTGGCAGCTCTCGTAGATATTGTCGACGCGATAGGCGAGGTGCCCGAAGTTGCGCCCGCCGCCATAGGCTTCGGGGGCGCTGCCGTCTTCCGCAGGCCAGTTATAGGTAAGCTCGACCTCGGCATCGGCGCGCTTGCCGGGACCGTTCGAATCCTCGGGCGCGGCGAGGAAGATCAGCGTGAACCGCCCCGCCGCGTTCTCGATCCGCCGCACCTCCTCGAGCCCGAGCAGCTCGAAGAACGCCACCGTCGCTTGCGGATCGGTCACGCGGATCATGGTGTGGAGATAGCGCATGGGAAGTCCTTGTGGTCGTTCGCCCGCGAGATAGGTTCTTCGCCTTCCCAAAACCACCCGTCACCCAGGCCGGGTGACGACCTACCGCGCCTCGCCGCCGAACTGGGCCAGCGCCTTGCGCGCCGACTCCGCCGCCGGGCTCCCCGGCGCCAGCGTCAGCACCTGTCCCCACGCCGCTCGCGCCCCAGCCTCGTCCCCCTTCAGCGCCGCGATGTTACCCGCCTCGAGCTGGATCTGCGCGTCATCCCCGGCGCGCTTGAGCGCCTCGTCGATATCCGTCTTCGCCCGCACCAGGTCCCCCTGCCGCCGCGCGAGGGTTGCCGAGAGCAGCCACGCCAGCGGATCGCCGTTGGCATCGGCCAGCGCGCGATCGAGATCGCCCCGCGCGCCCTCCATGTCGCCCGCCGCGACCAGCACGCGCGCGCGGTCGAGCCGTGCCTCGCCGAGCGCCAGCCCGGTCAGATGCCCGCTCGCCAGCGCTGCATCGAGCGCGGCGCGCGCCTTGGCCTGCTCGCCCGCCGCCAGCCAGGCATTGCCTGCCTGCGCCCAGTAATTGGCCGAGCGCACGTCGTGCGCAGTCTCGGCATCGCGCGCCGCCTCCTCGAATGCAGCCGCTGCCGAAGGCCAGCGCTTCTGGTTGGCATAGGCCACCCCAAGGCATTGTCGCGCCAACATCCCGCCGCCCTCGACGCGCCATTTCGACGCCTCGGTCACGCCCTGCGAGGGGTCGCCGGTCGCCAGGTCCATGCACGCGGCATAGCGCGGCGGCTCCTGCCCGGGCGCGGGTGCCGCGGCGGTCGCGGCCTGGAGAATCAGGAAGAAGAACATAGCGAAACAACGTCCTCGACAGACCGGAGGATCAGCGCGAGGTCCTGGTCGCGCGACAGCCGGTGATCGCCGTCCTTGACCAGCACCGTCCGCACTGCATCTGAACGGAAAAGCTCGGCGAGCCGCACCGCGCGCTCCCACGGCACTTCCTGGTCGCGCTGTCCCTGGAGCAGCCGCACCGGCCCGTCGAACGCCACCGGCCCGATCATCATCCGGTTGGCCTCTCCCGACGCCCAGAAGCCGCGCGTCGTCACCGTCGGCACATCGCCATAGTCGTTGGGCTGCTCGATCCGGCCGTGTTGGAGGATCGTCAATTTGTCGGCCTGGCTAAACCCCCAGTCGGTGAAGTCGGGCGCCGCCGCGATCCCGACCATCCCGGCAACCAGCCCCGGCCGCGCCTTGGCGACCATCAACATGATCCACCCGCCCATCGACGATCCGACCAGCACCACCGGTCCTTCGACCACCGCGTCGATCACCCGCAGCGCGTCATCGCGCCACAGTGCCAAGGTCTGGTCCTCGAATTCGCCTTCGCTCTCGCCGCACCCGGCATAATCGAAGCGGAGGAACGCGCGGCCATTGGTATGGGCCCATTGCTCGAGCGCCAGCGCCTTGGTGCCGTTCATGTCCGAGGCATAGCCGCACAGAAAGACGATCGTCGGCCCGGTGCCGCGAGTATGGCGATAGGCGAGCTTGGGCCGTTCGGCGGTATCGGTCATGCGGAGGGATTAGGGACGCTGATCGGCGAAGGGAAGCTCAGAACCCCAGCCGGCTTCCCTTCCACTTGCCCGAGCCCGCCCCGCAAATTCCCTTCAGTGCCTGCCACTGCGCCGCATCGAGCACCGGCGTGGTCGCCGCCTTCCCCGCGCTTGCCGCGAAGCGCTGCTCGCGCTCGGACGACATCGGGTGGCTCGCCATATAGGTGAGCAGCGCATCGGCACCCTTCACCTTGACCTCGCTCTTCGCCAGCTTGCTGAAGAACGCCGCGGTCGGCCGGGGCGAGACCTGCGCGGTGCGCAGCGCGTCGATCGCGAAGCCATCGGCCCGCGCCTCGGCGCCGCGCGAATAGCTCGCCGAGAGCAGCGCATTGGTATAGCCGCCGACATTGCCATCGAGCCCGCCTAGCACCACGCTCAGCCCCAATTGCCGCACCAGCGATTCGAGCACGTCGCGATTCTCGACATGCCCCAGCTCGTGCGCCAGCACCCCGGCAACCTCGTCGGGCGACGATGCCTGCTGGAGCAGCCCGCTGAACAGCACGACATGCCCGCCCGGCAGCGTGACGGCATTGACCATCGGCACATCGACCACGCGCAGGTCGACCCCGTCGCGCATCTGCATCCGCTCGGCCATCGCCTGCAGCGCCGCCACGCCTGCCGGATCGGTGCACGCACGCTCGCCGAAATCGCCGACCATCAGCGATCCCAGCCTTGCCTCGACCGAGCGGGGGATCAGCCGCGCGACCATCGACGGCACCGTCGCGATCCCCACGATGATGAGCGCCGAGACTGCGGCGAAAGCACCTACTGCGGGCCACAGCCCGATGCGGTCGATCACCCCGCCATAGCGCGCCGTCCCGGGCAATCGCGCCGCGACCGCCTCGGGCAGCGCCTCGGCGAAGGTCATGCTCCATCCCGGCCGCTTTTTCAGCCCGAAGCGCGGATGCCCGTCGACCGCCCCCTGCGCGACCAGGTCTGCATAGGCGTAGGGGCCGTCTTCGCGCCCGAGATCGACGAGCATGAAGCGGTCTTCCCCGGCCGGCACCAGCAGCGGCTCGCGGCGGACACCGCTGTTGCCGTCATAGTGCCAGACGCGGACCGCCGCCTCAGAAGGCGCCGACATCGAATGCATCCAGCAGACCCTCGCCCTGGCGCGGCTCGCGCGTGGTCGATTGGGTGAAATCGTCGAGGTCGAGCGATCCATAGGCCTGAATGTGCCGCACGAAGAACGTCCAGTTGCGGTATCCGAGGAAGATCGTCCCGATTCCCAAGGTCACCACCACCAGCAGCACGTTGCCGACGAACAGCACCAGCCAGTCCTTGGTCCGCGCATCGAACTCGAATTCGAGCCCGCCGAGCGAAAGATTGCCGACCACTTCGCGGAAATAGGCCGCGTAGAAGGTCAGCGCGATCAGGCCGAGCACGACGAAGAAGCCGACATAGCCGACCACCAACGTCAGCAGGATCGCGATCTGAATTTTTTCGGGGGATCCGGCGATGGTCGGGCCAATCAGCGCCGCCGCCAGCGCAATGCCAATGAACACCACGATCGGCATCAGATAATAAAGCAGATAGCGGCCGATCAGCGCACTGGTCATGCGTCCGTTCGACTGGAAGGCGTGCGGCCCGAAGCTCATCCGGTTCCAGCGCTCGTTCCAAAGGCTGACCATCGCCCAGGGCACCAGCAGCCCGAAAGCGACCGTGCCGACGATCGTCTTCCACAGATGCGACACGGCATAGCCGAAGCCCTGGTCGTCGCTGCCGCCGCGGATGCCGTGCCAATAGGTGCGGCTGAGGCGATAGCGCATTGCGCGATAGATCGCGACGCCGAGGAGATAGAGGAAGAGGAGGTAGAAGATCAGGATCAGCAGCCCCGCCAGGCCGTCCTCGCCGCGGATCGCCAGCGCCTGGACGACGAACTGGATCACGCCGAGCGGGACGAGAAACAGGAAGAACGCCATCACATAGCCGATGAACAGCTCCAGCCCGGTGCCGGTCCATTCCAGCCGATCGTCGATGAACCGCGTCCGGCTCCACAGATAGCGCCGCTCGCGTGCCTTGGCCCAGAAGGTATAGACCCCGAGCGTCACGATCGACAGCAGCAGGTTGGTAAAGGCGATCGGCGCGAATTCGCGCCAGTCGCCGGCAAAGCCGAACGCGCGCGCGTTCGTCGTTTCCTGATCCATGAACGTCCCCCTTTGCCCGGAAATGGAGCCGAGCGCAGGGGAACCGTCAAGCCGCTATCTGCGCGACACCTGTGTCAGATCCCCGCGCTGAACGTGTCGCACTGCGCCGGATCGCCGCTCTCGAGGCCGCGCTGGAGCCACTGCTTGCGCTGCGCCGAGCTGCCGTGGGTGAAGCTGTCGGGCACCACTTCGCCCTGCCCCTGGCGCTGGAGCGTATCGTCGCCGATCGCGTTCGCTGCGGTCATGCCTTCCGCGATGTCGCCGGCCTCGAGCCGGCCGCTGCGCTTGGCCCAGACGCCGGCATAGCAGTCCGCCTGCAGCTCGAGCAGCACCGACAGCTTGTTGCCCTCGGCCCGCGACGCCTGGCGCTGCGCCTGGCTGACCTTGGACGAGGTGCCTTCGAGGTTCTGGATATGGTGTCCCACTTCGTGCCCGATCACATAGGCGCGGGCGAAATCGCCCTTTGCGCCGAAGCGCTTGTCGAGCTCGTCGAAGAAGCCGGTGTCGAGAAACACGCCATTGTCGCCCGGGCAATAGAACGGCCCGACCGCGGCCGAGGCCTGGCCGCATGCCGACTGGACCGAGTTCCGGAAGAAGTTGATCGTCGCGGGCCGGTAGCGCTGGCCCTGCTCGGCGAACACCTGGCTCCAGACCTGCTCGGTGCTGGTCATCACCCGGCAGGCGAACAGCTCTTCCTGCGTGTCGCAGGCCTTGGCCGCGCCCTGGGTCTGACCCGGCGCGGTCTGGCCGCCGCCCCCGCCGAGCAGTCCGCCGCCACCCGACATGAACACATAGACGAGCGCGACGATGCCGATCAGCACGACGCTCCCGCAGCCCATGCCACGCCCTAGCAGCAGCGGCAGGAAGCCGAGCAGCCCCAGGCCGCCGCCTCCGCCGCCGCCCGAACCCCAATCGCGGGCATTGTCGGTAGGATCGAGATCGTCGAGCCGCATGGAAGGTCCCTCATCGTTCGGTCAGCGCAACAATGCGTCAGCGCGCCAAGCGTTGCACCCTTTCCTTCATCCCGGCGAAGGCCGGGGATCGCGTGCCACAGGCGCAGCGCTCGCCGCCGGAGATCTCGGCCTTCGCCGGGATGACGGTAGAATTAGGTCGCTTCGCGAGCGAGCATTGCAGCCGTCACACATATCCGCCAAAGCCCCCACATGGCCGACGCCGAACCCCGCCCGCGCCGCCGCGTCGCCGGACTGCCGCTGCCGGGCTGCGTCGCATTGGTCCTCCAGGGCGGCGGCGCGCTGGGCAGCTTCCAGGCCGGGGTGATCGAGGCGCTCGGCGAAACCAACATCGATGTCGATTGGGTCGCCGGCATCTCGATCGGCGCGGTCAACGCCGCGCTCTTCGCCGGCAACCCGCCCGAGACTCGCCTCGCTGCGATCCGCGCCTTCTGGGAAGGCGTCACTGCCGCGCTCCCCGATTTCTCGATTCCGCTGAGCGACACCGCGCGAGAATTCGCCCACGAATGGGCCGCGGCGAGCGTGCTGATGGGCGGCGTCCCCGGCTTCTTCCGCCCGCGCCCGATCCCGCCCGCCTTCGCGCTCCCCGGCAGCCCCGCGGCGCTCAGCTTTTACGACAGCACCCCGCTCGCCGAGACGCTGAACGCGCATATCGACTGGGACCTGCTCAACCACGGCCCAATCCGCCTGTCGGTCGGCGCGGTCGACATCGCCAGCGGCAATTTCCGGTATTTCGACACCGCCGACGAGCGCCTCGACGCGCGCCACATCATGGCGTCGGGTGCGCTGCCGCCGGGGCTCCCTCCTGTCGAGATCGACGGCCGCCATTATTGGGACGGCGGCCTCGTCTCGAACACCCCGCTCACCCACATCCTCGATCGCCAGACCCACGACACGCTCGTCTTCCAGGTCGATCTCTTCCCCGCCGCTGCCGATCTGCCGCGCACGATCACCGACGTCATCGCCCGCGAAAAGGAAATCCGCTTCTCGAGCCGCACGCGCCAGGTCTCCGACGAGCGCCTGCGCCTGCGGAAAGAGCGCGAGGCGATCCGCCGCGTCCTCGCCAAGCTCCCCGAAAGCCTCGCCGACGATCCGGACGTCGCCGCGCTACGCATTCTCGCCGACGAGAAGCCGCTCAGCCTGGTCCACCTGATCTACCGCGCCAATGCCTGGGAGGGCGGATCGCGCGACTTCGAATTCTCCGCGCGCTCGATGCACGAGCATTGGCACGCCGGCCGCGCCGCAGTCGCCGAGACGATGGCCAATGCCCAGCTCGTCGCCGCCAATATCCTCGACGGCAAGACCGCCGCCTTCGATCTCACCCAGCGTTAGGAGTCCGCCATGTTCCTCAAGGGCAAGTCCGCGATCGTCACCGGCTCCACTTCGGGCATCGGCCTGGCCTATGCCAAGGCGCTCGCCGCCGAAGGTGCCAGCGTCATGATCAACGGCTTCGGCGACGCCGCCGCGATCGAGACCGAACGCGCCGCGCTCGAAGCGACCAGCGGCGCCAGGGCGCTCCACGACCCCGCCGACATGTCCAAGCCCGACCAGATCGCCGCGATGGTCGCCCGCGCCGAGAAGGAACTCGGCAGCGTCGACATCCTGATCTCGAACGCCGGCATCCAGCACGTCGCCCCGATCGACGAATTCCCGATCGAGAAATGGGACGCGATCCTCGCGATCAACCTGTCCTCGACCTTCCACCTGATGCGCGCCGCGATCCCGGGCATGAAGGCGCGCAAATGGGGCCGGATCATCAGCACCGCCTCGGCGCACAGCCTCGTCGCCAGCCCCAACAAGGCCGCCTATGTCACTGCCAAGCACGGCCTCGCCGGCCTCACCAAGACTGCCGCGCTCGAAGTCGCCACCCACGGCATCACCGTCAACTGCATCTCGCCGGGCTATGTCTGGACCCCGCTGGTCGAGAACCAGATTCCCGACACGATGAAGACGCGAAACCTCACCCGCGAGCAGGTGATCAACGACGTGCTGCTCGACGCGCAGCCGACCAAGGAGTTCGTCCAGCCGGAACAGGTCGCCGCGCTCGCGCTTTTCCTCTGCAGGGACGAAGCCGCTTCGATCACCGGCGCCAATTATTCGATGGATGGCGGCTGGACGGCAGCGTAAGCGAGGGAAAAGGGGACCGATCGATGAAGTGGATGCTGCCCGTTGCGATCGCCCTCGGCCTGGGGCTGACGGGGTGCAGCGTCTATCGCGAAGCCACCGGATCGCGCCCGCCCACCAATGTCCGCTGGCAGAACGTCGCGACCGGCGACGACCGCGACCGTCTGCGCGACTGGCGCAAGGCGTGGGACGAGGCGCTCCCGCTCGCCCGCAAGGCCGACGCGCGGGCGATCGCGGCCGAGCCCCTGCTGTTCGATCCCGACCGCGCGCTTCCCGACGCGACGCTGCCCGAAGGCAAATATCGCTGCCGCACCTTCAAGCTCGGCGCCAAGGGCACCGCGATGCGCGACTTCACGGCCTATCCCTGGTTCGACTGCACCGTCGCCGACGAAGGCGAAGTCCGCAGCCTGCACAAGGTCACCGGCTCGCAGCGCCCCACCGGGCTGATCTTCGCCGACACCGCCGCGCGCCAGGTCTTTCTCGGCACGCTCGTGTTGGGCGACGAGACTTCGCCGCTCCGCTACGGCCTCGACGCCAATCGCGACATGATCGGCTATGTCGAGCGCATCGCGCCGAAGCGCTGGCGCCTGGTGTTCCCCCGTCCGCGCTTCGAATCGGTTCTCGACGTAACCGAACTGGTCCCGGCCAACTGAGGGGATCCACTCCCCGGCGCATCCACGATCTGGATGCGCCGGATGTCGATACGACCTAAGCTTTTGCTTCGCGACGACTACGCCTCATGCAATTCCCCTTCGGACGGGAAGGGACGGCTGGTTATTCCACAGGAAACCCGCGCCGCTTGAACAGTGCCTTGACGTCAGGATCACGCCCGCGGAACGCCTTGTACGCGGCTTTGCGGTCGGTCTCGTTGCCGGTCATCAGCAGGATCGTGCGGAACTTGTCGGCAGTGGCCTTGTCCCAGACGTTACCGGTTTCCTCGAACGCCGCCCAGGTATCGGCGTCCATCGTCTCGGACCAGAGATACGAGTAATAGCCCGCCGAATAGGCATCGCTCGAGAACAGGTGATTGAACTGCGGTAGGCGGTGCCGCATCACGATTTCCTTGGGCATGCCGATGCTCGCGAGCGTGTCGCGCTCGAATGCGTCGGGATCGGTTACCGGCGTGTCGCGATCGTGCAGCTTCATGTCGACGATCGCCGAGGAGAGATACTCGACCGTGTCAAAGCCCTGGTTGAAGGTCTGCGCCTTTTCGATCTTCGCGACCAGCGCCGCGGGGATCGCCGCGCCGGTCTTGTAGTGCTTGGCGTAGCGGTTGAGCACGTCGGGGGTGAGCAACCAATTCTCGTTCACCTGGCTTGGATATTCGACGAAGTCGCGCGGCGTGCCGGCGAGCCCAGGATAGTAGACATTGCCGAGCAGGCTGTGCAGGGCATGGCCGAATTCGTGAAACAGCGTGCTCGCATCATCGACGCTGATCAGCGTCGGCTCGCCTGCCGCGCCCTTGGTGAAATTGTTGTTGTTCGAGGCGAGGACGATCTTCGAACCGCGCAGCCCCGAGCGCCCGCGATAGCTCGTTGCCCAGGCGCCCGAGCGCTTTCCAGCGCGGGCGAAATTGTCGAGATAGAAGATGCCTACCTCGGCACCGGTGGCACGATTGGTGACCAGGAAGGTGCGCACGTCCGGGTGGAAGACGGGTACGCTGCCGGTATTTTCCTTGAAGTAGAGATCGTAGAGCCGGCCCGCGGCGTAGAACGCGCCCTGCACGATCTGGTCGAGCTGGAGGTAGGGCTTCACCTCATTCTCGTCCAAGTCATACTTCGCTTTCCGGACCTTCTCGGCATAGAAGCGATAGTCCCACGGCTCGATCGTCAGCTTGGCGCCTTCTTTTGTCGCAAGCGCCTGCATGTCGGCGACTTCCTCGCGCACCCGCGCCACCGCGGCGGGCCACACCGCCATCATCAGCTTCGACGCGTTCTCGGGCGTCTCGGCCATCGTATCGTCCATTCGATACCAAGCGTGGTTCTTGAAGCCGAGCAGCTTGGCGCGTTCCTGTCGCAGCTTGAGGATCTGCGCGATCGTCGCGTTGGTGTCGTTCGCGTCGCCGTTATCGCCGCGGTCGACGAACGCCTTGTAGACCTTCTCGCGCAGCGCTCGGTTGGTCGAATACATCAGGAAGGGCTGGACAGACGAACGCGTGTTCTTGATTGCCCATTTGCCCGCCTGGCCGCGGTCGTTGGCCTCCTCGGCGAGGCTCGCCTTGAAGCTGTCGGCAAGGCCCGCGAGATCGGCTTCGCTGTCTAGGACGATTGCGGTCTCCTCATCGGCGAGGACTTTGCGGCTGAACTCGGTGTAGGCGGTGGCAAGCGCCTGGTTGATCCGCTTGACTTCCGCCTTGCCGGCTTCGTCGAGCAGCGCGCCCGAGGTGACGTAATCGCGATAGGTCCGCTCGAGCAGCCGCATCTGCTGCGCGTTGAGCCCGGCCTTGGCGCGGCCGTCATAGACTGCCTTCACCCGCGCGAACATCCTGGGATCGAGGCTCATCTCGGTAAAGAACGCCGAGAGCTTCGGGCTCCATTCCTTGGCGATCGCCTGGACCTGCGGGCTGGCGAGATTGCTCTGATAGACGCCCCACACCGCGAACAGTCGGTTCATCTCCTCGCCCGAGCGCTGGTCCGTCTCGATCGTATTAGCGAAGGTCGGCGCGGCGGGGTTGTCGCGGATCTTGGCCTGCTCGGCGCGGGCATTGGTCATCGCGCGTTCGAAGGCGGGCGCGAACATCGCCGGCGACACTTTGTCCCACTGCGGCACCCCTTCGTGCGGTCCGGGCCATGGGGCGAGCAGCGGCGCGGGATCGGGGGTGGCGGCAGGGGCGGGCGAAGTCTGGGTCTGGCTTTGCGGCATGGCGGATCCGGATACAGGCGTGGCGGCGGCGAGCGCGGTGGTCGCGATCAACGCGAGCCGGAGCGAATGGGTCATGAAAGCGGTTCCCCAAATGGGTCAGGATGCCAGCACGATAGGGGCGGGGGCCGGCAGGACGCAACCCATTGAGGCAATGGGTTGACTCTCGCGGGCATAGGAACAGAATAGGAACATTGTCGTTCCCGAGTCGTGAGTGTCCGCTGCCCGCCTATGGCCGATCCTGCCGTCCTTGCCCAGCTTCGCGCGCAATTGCGCGCGGTTGAGACCAAGGGATATCGCCGCCGCCCGGCGCTGCCCTTCGGGATCGAGGCGATCGATTCGCGGATCGCCGATGGCGGCCTGCGGCTCGATGCGCTGCATGAAGTCGCGGCGGGAACGTGCGACATGGCCGACGATTGCTCGGCGACCTTGTTCATGGCCGGGATCGCCGCGCGCGCCTGGGGCCCGGTGCTGTGGGTGGTGCAGCGGCGCGACCTGTTCGCGCCAGGCGTGGCGCAGGTCGGGCTCGATCATAAGCGGCTGATCTATGCCGAGGCGGCCGACGATGCCGAGCTGCTTGCGATCATGGAGGAAGGGCTGCGGCATCGCGGACTCGGTGCAGTGATCGGCGAGGCGAGGCGCGCCGACATGACCGCGACGCGGCGACTGCAGCTTGCGGCCGAGGGCGGACGGACGATCGCGCTGCTGATGAAGCGTGCGGCGCGCGAGGGCGCCGATCCGATCGGCATGCCGTCGGCGGCAGTGACGCGCTGGCGGGTGACGTCGGCGCCGTCGAGCCCGTTGCCGGTGGCCGGAGTCGGGCGCGCGCGCTGGCGGCTGGCGCTGGCGCGGCAAAAGGGCGGCGAGGGTTTCGAGATCGAAGTGGAGGCAAGCGATGCAACGGGTCGCTGCGCTCTTCCTTCCGCTGTGGCCGATCGAAAGGCTGTGGCGGGCGGAAGCGCGAACCGCCACGCCGCCTGAGCCGCGCGCGGCGGCTTCGCTTGATCCACTGCGTGAAGCGGTGGCGAAGGAACAGGAACATGCGTGCTCGGTCCCGCGCGGCGGCGGCTGGCGCCCCGGCGCGCGCTGGGCCCGCGAGGACGAACTCGGCAAGGTCGCATTGCCCCCGGTGACGCGCGCGCGGGCGCGGCACGAGGTCGGCCGCAAGGACGAAGCGGCGGCGAACCCGTTCCGGACGATGCCGGCAGATGATGGGGTGACCGCCAAATACCTCCCCGGAACGGGGAGGGGGACCGCGCCCGTAGGGCGTGGTGGAGGGGGCGTACCACGAGGGGTGCCTGATGAGGAGAGCCCCCTCCACCATGCTTCACATGGTCCCCCTCCCCGTTCCGGGGAGGAACTGCCCCCCCTCGTCACCAGCATCCGCAACGGCAGCCGTGTCGAGATCGCCGCTGCCTGCCCGCTGTCTCAGTCGCTCGGGCTGCGCTCCGGCATGGCGGTGACCCAGGCGCGCGCGCAAGTGCCCGGGCTCGACATCCGCCCCGCCGATCCGGCGGGGGACCAGGCACATCTCGCCAACCTCGCGCTTGCGCTGGCGCGGCGCTGGTCGCCGAGCGTGGCGATTGAAGGCGACGACACCTTGTTCCTCGACTTGACCGGCGTCGCGCACCTCCACGGCGGCGAGGCGGCGATGGCGGCGCGGTTGCGGCGCATACTCGCACGGCTCGGCTACACCGCGCGCATCGCGATCGCCGACACACCGGGTGCCGCCTGGGCACTCGCGCATTATGCCCCGACGCTGTGCCCTCCCGAGGGCCAGGTTGAAAAGCTCGCTCCGCTCCCGATCGAGGCATTGCGCATCGATGTCGCCGCGGTGGAGCTTCTCCACCGGCTCGGCGTGCGGACAATCGGCCAGCTCGCCGTGATGCCGCGCGCGCCGCTGGTCCGCCGTTTCGGTGCCGGGCTCGCCACGCGGCTGGAGCAGGCGCTCGGCCGGCTGCCCGAGCCGTTCTATCCCGTGGTCCCGCCTGAGCCGATCGCGGTCGTCCAGCGCTTCGCCGAGCCGATCGCCACGGCAGAGGCGATCGAGCATTGGCTGGGCACGCTGGTCCCCCGCCTTGCCGCCGCGCTCGAGGCCGAGGGGCTGGGCGTCCAGGCATTGGAATGCATCGCCGCGCGCGTCGACGGCGTTTCCCAGCGCATCCGCATCGGGCTCGCCCGGCCCAATCGCGATCCCGTGCACCTGCTCCGCCTGCTCAAGCGCCGGATCGAGGATGTCGAGCCCGGATACGGCATCGACGCCATTGCCCTCCACGTCCGCCGCGCCGGCCCGCTCGGTCCCGAGCCGCTGGTCGAGCGATTGGACGAGGAGGCGGCGCCCGACATCGCCACCTTGGTCGACACGCTGGCGACGCGGATCGGCCAGCGGCGGATGTGGCGGATGCGCCCGGTCGAGAGCGATGTGCCCGAGCGTGCGGCAACGCGGATGGCGGTGCTCGATCCGCCTGCACGCGGCGGCGCGCGGCCCAGGATCGATGCGGTCGGCCAGCTCGATCGCAGCCCGGCGCTGCATCCCTGGCATCCCGAATGGCCCAAGCCGGCACGGCTGCTGCGCCGGCCCGAGCGGCTCGACCATGTCCTGGCCGAGCTGCCCGACCATGCCCCACGCCGCTTCACCTGGCGCGGCCGGCCGCACCGGGTGGTGCGCGCCGACGGGCCCGAGCGGGTGCATGGCGAATGGTGGAAGCGCGCCGCCGAGGCTGCGCATGTCCGCGACTATTTCCGCGTCGAAGACGAAGAGGGGCGGCGTTACTGGCTGTTCCGTCGCGGCGACGGCGAGCAGCCCGCGACGGGCGACCTCAGCTGGTATCTACACGGGGTGTTCGGATGACATATGCCGAGCTCCAGGTGACCACCCACTTCTCGTTCCTGCGCGGTGCATCGTCACCCGAGGAACTGTTCCGCCAGGCGGCTTTGCTCCGGCTGCCCGCGCTCGGGATCGTCGACCGCAATTCGGTGGGCGGCGTGGTCCGCGCACTGGTCGCCTCCGAGCAGTTTACGGCGCTCGGGGCGGGCATACGGATGATCGCCGGGTGCCGGCTCGACCTGGTCGACGGCACGTCGCTGCTGGTCTGGCCCGAGGACAGCGCGGGCTGGTCGCGGCTCACCCGGCTGCTCACGCTCGGCAAGTCGCGCGCCGATCCCCAGCATGGCGAAAAGGGCAAATGCTTCCTCCATTGGGAGGATGTCGCCGCGGCCGCGCATGGGCTGGTCGGCGCGCTGGTGCCGGGGCTCGCCGATACCGGCGACCCGCTGTCGCTGCGCTGGATGGCGGATGTGTTCGGCGAGCGCGGGCATGTCTGCCTCACCCAGCATCGTCGTCCCGGCGATGCGATCCGAATCCACCAGCTCGACCAGGCTGGGCGTCGCTACGGGCTTACGCCGCTTGCCACCGGCGACGTGCTCTACGACACGCCGGACCGCCGCATGCTGCAGGACGTCGTCACGGCGATCCGCGAGAAATGCACGATCGACGAACTCGGCTTCCGCCGCGAGCGCAACGCCGACCGGCATCTCAAATCGCCCGAGGACATGGCCCGGCGCTTCCGCGACTATCCCGAGGCATTGCATGCGAGCTTGGCGATCGCCGAGCGCTGCACTTTCAGCCTGCGGTCGCTCGAACACCAATATCCCGAGGAGACCGTTATCCACGGGCGCACTGCGCAGGAAGCGCTTACTTCGCTGGCGTGGAACGGGCTCAAGCACCGGTTCGGCGGCAAGCCCTCCCAGGCGCATCAGGACCTGCTCGTCCACGAACTCGGACTGGTCGAACAGATGGGCTACGCGCCCTATTTCCTCACGGTCAATTCGATCGTCCAGTTCGCGCTCAGCCAGCATATCCTCTGCCAGGGGCGGGGAAGCGCGGCTAATTCGGTGATCTGCTTCGCGCTCGGCATCACGTCGATCGATCCGATCAAGCACCAGTTGCTGTTCGAGCGCTTCATCTCGACCGAGCGCAAGGAGCCGCCCGACATCGACGTCGATTTCGAGCATGAGCGCCGGGAAGAAGTGATCCAGTGGATCTACGAAAATTATGGCCAGGACCATGCCGCATTGACTGCGGTGGTCAGCCGCTTCCGCTCGCGCGGCGCGCTGCGCGAGGTCGGCAAGGTGCTGGGCCTGCCCGAGGACATGACCGCAGCGCTCTCCTCGCAGGTCTGGGGCTGGTCGAACGAAGTCGACGACAAGCATGCCGATGCGCTCAACCTCGATCGCACCGATCCGCGCCTGGCGCTGACGCTCCAGCTCGCGCGCGAGTTGATCGGCACGCCGCGGCATCTGTCGCAGCACCCCGGCGGCTTCGTGCTGACCCGCGACCAGCTCCACGACCTGATCCCGGTCGAGCCCGCCGCGATGGTCGATCGCCGCGTGGTCGAATGGGAAAAGCTCGATATCGAGGAGCTCGGCTTCATGAAGGTCGATATCCTCGGTCTCGGCATGCTCGGCTGCATGCGCCGCGCGTTCGATCTGCTCGCCGAGCATAAGGCGACGTACCTGACCCTGGCGTCGCCGCTGATGCAGGAAGACGATCCGGTGACCTTCGAGATGATCCGCCAGGCCGACACGCTGGGCGTGTTCCAGATCGAGAGCCGCGCGCAGATGTCGATGCTGCCGCGGATGAAGCCGGTCAATTTCTACGACATCGCGATCCAGGTCGCGATCGTCCGCCCCGGCCCGATCCAGGGCAACATGGTCCACCCCTATCTCAAGCGGCGCGAGAACCCCAAGCTGGTCGACTACCCTTCGCCGGCGCTCGAAGAGGTGCTCACCAAGACGCTCGGCGTGCCGCTGTTCCAGGAACAGGCGATGCTGGTGGCGATCAGGGGCGCCGGGTTCACGCCAAGCGAGGCGGACCGGCTGCGCCGCGCGATGGCGACGTTCAAGTCGAGCGGCGGCATTGGCGAGTTCGGGCCCAAGCTGTTGGCGGGCATGCGCGCCAACGGCATCAGCGACGATTTCGCCGAGCGGCTGGTCGCCCAGATCGAAGGGTTCAGCAATTACGGCTTTCCCGAGAGCCACGCCGCGAGCTTCGCCAAGATCGCCTACGCCTCGTCCTGGATGAAATGCCACCATCCCGACGTATTCTGCACGGCGCTGCTCAATGCCCAGCCCATGGGGTTCTACGCGCCTGCGCAGCTGATACGCGATGCTCGCGCGCATGGTGTCGAGGCGCGGGCAGTGTGCATCAACGACAGCGAGTGGGATACGCGGATGGTCGCCGAGAATCATGCGCGACCGCGGCCTGCGGGGTTCTGCGGGATCGACGAAGACTGGGTCAGCATGAAGCCGGTCCGGTTGGGCATGCGGATTGTCCAGGGATTGTCGCAGGCGGACGTCATCGAGATTCTCCGAGCCCGTGCGTGCGCACCCTTCGTCTCGATCGAGGACGTCTGGCGGCGCTCCAAGGTCAAGCCGGCGGCGCTCGAGCGGCTGGCGCGCGCCGATGCGTTTCAGGCGCTGGGGTTCAACCGGCGCCAGGCGCTCTGGGCGATCAAGGGGCTGGGGCACAAGCCGCTCGACCTGTTCAGCGCCGCCGATGCGCGCGAAGGCGTGACCGTGCCCGAAAGCGTCGAGGCGCCCGTGGCGCTGGCACCGCTCAGCGAAGGCCGCGAAGTCGTCGAGGATTATCGCGCGACTCAGCTCAGCCTGCGCAACCATCCGGTGGCGTTCCTGCGCGATCGACTTGCGGAACGGCGGATCACGCGGTGCGGCGACCTCGTCGACATGAAGGACGGTGCGCGCGTCGAAGTCGCCGGGCTGATCCTCGTCCGCCAGCGGCCGGGGAGCGCCAAGGGCGTGGTGTTCGTCACGCTCGAGGACGAGACCGGGATCGCCAATGCGGTGTTCTGGGCCGATCGCTTCGAGGCGAACCGGCGCACGGTGATGTCGGCGACGATGCTGGCGATCCGCGGCAAGGTGCAGAAGGAAGGCATCGTCATCCATGTCGTCGCCGATGCGATCGACGACCTGACGCCGTGGCTGCGCGAAGTCGGCGAGCTCGAGCTGCCGCGCTTCACGGCACCCGGCGACGGCGCGACGCATGGCGGGACGATCGATCCGCGCGAGCGATTGAAGCTGCCGCGCCAGCGCGCGCTCGAAAGCTGGCCGCCGCGCCGCACCCCCAAGGCGCCCGACCTGATCCCGGTCAAGTCGCGCGATTTCCACTAGGAGAAGAAGTGATGATGCCCCCTACGACTGGAGGATCGATTCACGGCCAACTGCGGCGCCGCGACGACCAGATGCTCTATCTCATGATCAAGCCGGACCCGGCGGCGGCCGCCGCGATGGACAGGTTGAGGCTGGACTATAATTTGGCGCGCAAATATCAGCGCTTTCACGTCACGCTCGTGCCATTCGGCGACATCCGGCTGATTTCTCCTGAGAACCTGGAACTTATCCGCTGCGCACTCGCCTCGCTGCAGGCCGAACCGTTTGAGGTGGCGCTCAACCGGATCAAGGGCAATGCGCTCGTCGGCAACAAGATGCAGGCACTGCGCGACTTCCAGCGCATATTGGTCGGGCGGCTGGATGCTTTCGGCGTCCAGCGGCCCGATTACGATTTTAATCCCCACGCCTCGCTTACCTATGACGAATGGCAGCCGCGCAACATCCCGGTGTCGCCCATCGCCTGGCGCGCCGAGCGGCTCCTGCTGATCAATAGCATCCACGGTAAGGGGCATGACCTGATTGAGAGCTGGACGCTCGAACCGCGCCAGGGTTCGCTCTTCTAGTCCAAAAGTCGCACTTCCGTCCGCGCGCCTGGGTGATAGGCTCAGCGCAGAGGAGACTTCGAATGTACCTGCGCGCGCTGCTCACCGTCCCCCTGCTCGTCTTCTCGGTAGCGCCGGCGCTGGCCCAGGATGTGCCAGCGCCTGTCGCCAGGCTCGATCATGTCGGAATCTGGGTCGCCGATCAGCAGAAGAGCATCGACTTCTATCGCGACTTGTTCGGCCTCCCGGAAATCCCGGCGCCGTTCCCCGCCGGCGGTCCGCGCTGGATGCGGTTCGCCAACGGCATCGAATTGCACATCCAGCCGGGCCGGGACGCAGCACTCGCGCAACCCCGGCGCGTGCATATCGCCATCGCCGTCGCCAGCCTCGATCCGCTCCTCGCCAAGCTCAAGGCGCGCGGCCAGACCTGGAGCGACGTCGCCGGCACGGTCGGCGCGGTCCAGAACATGCGTACCGATGGCGTCCGCCAGATCTTCTTCCAGGACCCCGACGGCTATTGGATCGAAGTCAATGACGCGCTGACGAAGCGTTAGCCCCCGACGGTCTGCTCGATTGTCCCGAAGATCGGGTGGTGCTTGTCGTCCTCGGCCCAGATGCGCACGGTGTCGCCCTTCTTGAGGAAGGGCGTCTCGGGCTTGCCGCCGCGGATCGTTTCGATCGTGCGGATTTCGGCAAGGCACGAATAGCCGACCCCTCCGTCGGCCACCGGTTTGCCCGGGCCGCCATCGGTGTCGCGGTTCGAGACGGTGCCCGATCCGATGATCGTCCCCGCGCCCAGCGCGCGCGTCTTGGCGGCATGCGCGACCAGGGTGCCGAAATCGAAGGTCATGTCCTCGCCAGCCTCGGCGCGGCCGAACGGCTTGCCGTTGAGGTCGACCATCAGCTTCCGGTGGAGCTTGCCGTCCTGCCACCAGTCGCCCAGCGCATCGGGGGTGACGAACACCGGCGAGAAGGCGCTTGCCGGCTTGGACTGGAAGAAGCCGAAGCCCTTGGCGAGTTCGCCGGGGATGAGGTTGCGCAAGGACACGTCGTTGGTCAGCCCGACCAGCCGGATCGCGGCTAAAGCCTCGTCCCGCGACGCCCCGAGCGGCACGTCGCCGGTGACCACCACCACTTCGGCCTCGAGGTCGCAGCCCCAGGCTTCGTCGGCGAGCGGGATCGGGTCACGCGGCCCGAGAAAGCCGTCGCTGCCGCCCTGGTACATCAGCGGATCCTGCCAGAAGCTCTCGGGCATCTCGGCGCCGCGTGCCTGCCGGACCAGCGCGACATGGTTCACATAGGCCGAGCCGTCGGCCCATTGATAGGCGCGCGGCAGCGGCGCCGCCGCCTGGCGCTCATGGAAGCGCAGCATCGGGATCGTCTCGTGCTCGAGATCGGTGGCGAGGTTGCGCAGGTCGGTTTCGACGCGCTCCCAATCGTCGAGCGCGGCCTGCAAAGTCGGCGCGATCGCCGTCGCATCGGCGCACCATGCCAGATCGTTCGACACTACGACGAGCTTGCCGTCACGACCGTGCTTGAGGCTGGCGAGTTTCATGCGATTGTCTCTCCTGTTTGCTGCAGCATAGGCTCGCGGGCGGCCAAGTCGAGCGGTTGACACCAAGCGGCTGTATCTTCATCGCTTTATCCGATGTTTCCGTCGCTTCGATTCCTGGATCACGGCGGCGAGATGGCGCAGCGGATTCGCGCGCATCCCTGGGCTGATACCCCGCTCGGCGCGATCGAAGATTGGCCGCAGTCGCTGCGCTTCGCGATCAACATCGCGCTGGGATCGAGCTTTCCGACGGCGATCTATTGGGGTCCCGAGCTCCGCCTGCTCTACAACGATGCCTGGGCACCGATTCCCGCCGATCGCCACCCTTGGGCATTGGGACGGCCGGGTGCCGAGGTCTGGGCCGACATCTGGCATCTGGTTGGCGACGAGATGGCGCGCGTGCTCGCGACCGGCGAGGGCTTCTCGACCTATGATCAGATGCTGCCGATGGTCCGCGACGGGCGTCGCCAGGAGACGTGGTGGAATTACAGTTTCACGCCGATCCGCGACGAGCATGGCGACGTGGTCGGCATCCTCAACCAGGGCAACGAGACCACGCGCGCCGTGCTCGGCGAGCGGGCCCGCCTCGCCGAAGTCGAGCGGCTGCGCGAATTGTTCGAGCAGGCGCCGGGCGCCGTCGCGCTGCTGCATGGCCCGGATCACGTCTTCGAGATCGTCAATCCCGCCTATCGCGACCTGATCGGCGGCCGCGAAGTGCTGGGCCTGGCGGTTGCCGAGGGGCTGCCCGAAGTCGTCGAGCAGGGGTTCGTCGAACTGCTTGATCAAGTGTTCCGCACCGGCGTGGCGTACCGCGCCGACGCCGTGCCCATCCATCTCCTGCGGGGCGACGACGCCGTCGCCGAGGCGCGGATGCTCGATTTCGTCTATCAGCCGATCAAGGACGCGACCGGCGATACCACCGATATCCTGGTCTTCGCCAACGACGTCACCGAACGCGCGACCGCCGAGGCAGCGCTGCGTACAAACGAGGAGCGGCTCCAGCTCGCGCTCGATTCGTCGGTGGGCGTCGGTACGTGGTTCTGGGACGTGCCGAACGATCGCGTAACCGCCGACCGGCGTTTCCTGCGCCTCTACGGCGTCGACGAGGCGCGCGAAGGCGTCGGCGCGCCGATCGAGGCTTTCTTCGTTCATGTCCATCCCGACGATCGGGCAAAGCTGGAGGCGGCGATTGCCGCCTCGCTCGCCACGGGGGCGGGCTTCTCGGAGGAATATCGCCTGGTCCAGCCCGACGGCACGATTCATTGGGTGGCTGCGCAAGGCAAGCCGATCTTCGACGATCTCGGCCAGCCGCTGCGCTTTCCGGGCGTCAGCTTCGACATTACTGAACGCAAGGCGGCCGAGGAGGCCGCGCGCGCCGCCGCCGCCGATCTCGGCGCGGCGAATGCGCTGCAATCCTTCGTGTATGCGCTCGCCGAGACCCAGCGCCGGCTCGACACGCCCGACGCGATCATGGCGGCCACTTCGGAGGCGATGGTCGACCAGCTCGGCGCGGATCGCGTCGGCTTCTATCGCGTGACCGAAGGCGAGACGATCGTCTTCGGCGCGTCGGCGACTCGCGGCACGCTGCCCCCGCTGGCAGGCACGATCGCCGTGGACGGGATCGGCGCCGCGGTGCAGCAGGCCTATCGCGCCGGCGAGACGCTGGTCCTGCACGACACCCGACGCCAGCTTTCGCCCGGCGAAAGCGACATCGCGCAGCGCGCCGAAGCGGCGATCGGCGTGCCGCTGCTGCGCGGCGGCGAATGGATTGCGACGATGTTCGTCAATCAGGCCGCGCCGCGCCGCTGGTCGCCCGAGGAAGTCGCGTTCACCGAGGCGATCGCCGAAATGTCGTGGGACGCGGTCGAGCGCGCCGGCGCGCTGGTAGCGCTTCGGGGGAGCGAGGAGAAATTCCGCGCGATCGCCAATTCGATCGATCCGATGGTCTGGTCGACGCTGCCCGATGGCTATCACGATTATTACAACGATCGCTGGTACGAATTCACCGGCACGCCCTACGGATCGACCGACGGCGAGGGCTGGGCGGACATGTTCCACCCCGACGACCAGGGCCAGGCGTGGAAGCTCTGGCGACATTGCCTCGAAACCGGTGAGCCCTATCACATCGAATACAGGCTGCGGCATCATTCGGGCCGCTATCGCTGGGTGCTCGGGCGCGCGCAGCCGGTCCGCGACGAGAGCGGCCGGATCATCCGCTGGTTCGGCACCTGCACCGACATCCAGGAGATCGTCGACGCGCGCGAAGTGCTCGCCCGCTCGCGCGAAGAGCTCGAGGCGGCGATCCACGAGCGCACCGAGCAGTTGATGCTGGCCGAGCAGCAGCTTCGCCAGGCGCAGAAGATGGAAGCGGTGGGCCAGCTCACCGGCGGCATCGCGCACGACTTCAACAACATGCTGGCGGTGGTGATCGGCGCACTCGACTTGCTCGAACGGCGGATCGCGCAGGGGCGCACCGATGTCGACCGTTACCTCGTCGCCGCACGCGACGGCGCGACCCGTGCCGCGGCGCTGACCCAGCGGCTGCTTGCCTTCTCGCGCCAGCAGCCGCTCGCGCCGAGCCCGGTCGATGCCAATGCGATGGTCGAAGGGATGATCGAGCTGCTGATGCGTACGCTCGGCGAGGCGATCGGCGTCGAAACCTTGCTGGCGGGTAGCTTGCGCCCGGCGCTGGCCGATCCCAACCAGCTCGAGAACGCGATCCTCAATCTCAGCGTCAACGCGCGCGACGCGATGCCTGGGGGCGGTCGGCTGACGATCGAGACCGCCAATCTCGCCGCCGGCCCGAGCGACGCGCAGGCGCTCGGCATCGAGCCCGGCGACTATGTCGCGATCACCGTCGCGGATACCGGCGTGGGCATGCCGCCCGAAATCGCCGCGCGCGCCTTCGACCCCTTCTTCACTACCAAGGGCGTCGGCAAGGGCACGGGGCTGGGACTCAGCCAGGTGTTCGGCTTCGCGCGCCAATCGGGCGGCGCGGTGCGGATCGAGACCGCGCCGGGGGAGGGGACGCGCGTCAGCCTCTACCTTCCGGTTTATCACGGCGCGATCGATCCCGTGGCGCAGGCCGGCGAAGTCGCCGAAGCCGAGCGTGCGCGGCCCGGCGAACTGGTGATGGTCGTCGAGGACGAGGAACGCGTGCGCAGCTATTCGATCGAGGCGCTGCGCGAACTCGGCTACGAAGTCGTCTCGGCGCCCGACGGGATCGAGGCGCTGCGGATGATCGAGCGCGGCCAGCGCGTTTCGCTGCTGTTCACCGACGTCGTGATGCCCGAAATGAGCGGCCGCGAACTTGCCCGGCGCGCGCGCGACAGGCTCCCCGGGCTCAAGGTGCTGCTGACCAGCGGCTACACGCCCGACATTGCCGGGTTCGACGAGACGATCCTCACCAAGCCCTTCGGTATCGACCGGCTCGCTCACCGCGTGCGCGCCGCGCTCGACGAATAGGCGCGGCATTTCAACGTTCCCCTCCCTGAAAGGGAGTGGCTAGGGGTGGGTTTAGCCCCAGGCGAGGCTCGATGCCTCGACTGGGCTGTTTTGACGAACCGTTCGAGAGTCTCCTTAGCGCGCAGACGCGCGCACTCACCCCCCAGCCCCTCCCTTTCAGGGAGGGGAGTTGTTATCCCCTTGACGCAGCCGGTCTCGGAGGCCATTGGCGCCGCGGCTTCGGGGTAAAGACCCCGACCCCCGTCCCGCCCAGCCGCCGAGTCCTGTCGAAGGGCGGCTTCGGGTGTGCCCCGGCAGGCGGAGACGTGTATCCATGGCAAATGTCGCAGTGATCGGCGCCCAATGGGGCGATGAGGGCAAAGGCAAGATCGTCGACTGGCTCGCCGAGCGCGCCGATGTCGTCGTGCGCTTCCAGGGTGGGCACAATGCCGGCCACACCCTCGTCGTCGGCGACAAGGTCTACAAGCTCTCCCTGCTCCCCTCGGGCATTGTCCGCGGCACGCCTAGCGTGATCGGCAACGGCGTGGTGCTCGATCCGTGGCACCTCAAGTCCGAAGTCGAGAAATTGCGCGGCCAGGGCGTCGACGTGACCCCCGATACGCTCAAGATCGCCGACACCTGCCCGCTGATCCTCCCTTTCCACCGCGATCTCGACGCGCTGCGCGAGGATGCGAGCGGCGCTGGCAAGATCGGCACCACGCGTCGCGGTATCGGCCCCGCCTATGAGGACAAGGTCGGCCGCCGCGCGATCCGCGTCTGCGACCTCGCGCATCTCGACGAACTCGGGCCGCAGCTCGATCGCCTCCTTGCGCATCACGACGCGCTGCGCGCTGGTTTCAACGAGCCCGCGATCGACCGCGATGCCTTGATCGCCGAACTTCGCGATATCGCCGGGTTCGTCCTGCCTTTCGCCCAGCCGGTTTGGCGGATGCTCAACGAAGCGCGCGGCCGCGGGCGGCGCATCCTGTTCGAAGGCGCGCAGGGCGTGCTGCTCGACATCGACCACGGCACGTATCCGTTCGTCACCTCGTCGAACACCGTGGCAGGCACCGCGGCGAGCGGAACCGGCATGGGCCCGGGTGCGGTCGGCTTCGTGCTGGGGATCGCCAAGGCCTACACCACCCGCGTCGGCTCGGGGCCGTTCCCGAGCGAGCAGGATAACGAGATCGGCGAGCGATTGGGCACCCGCGGGCATGAATTCGGTACGGTGACCGGGCGCAAGCGCCGCTGCGGCTGGCTCGACGCGGTATTGCTACGCCAGTCGGCGGCGGTGTCTGGGATCACGGGGATTGCGCTGACCAAGATCGACGTGCTCGACGGCTTCGACGAGATCGCGATCTGCACGGGGTACACGCTGCGGGGCGAGGCGCTCGATTATTATCCATCGAATGCGCAGGACCAGGCGGCGATCGAGCCGGTGTACGAGACGATGCCCGGCTGGTCCGAATCGACCGCGGGGGCGCGCAGCTGGGCCGAACTGCCCGCCGCGGCGATTAAATATATTCGTCGGGTCGAAGAACTGATCCAGTGTCCGGTGACGCTGGTTTCGACCAGCCCCGAACGCGAAGATACCATCCTGGTCCGCGATCCCTTCGCGGACTGAACGAAAGCCCCGGCGACGCTGTCGCCGGGGCTTCATCTGCTTAGCGCTGGGGCGTCGGGGCCGCGGGGTCGGGCGCCGTCGTCGTGCTGCTGTCCGGACTCGTCGTGGTGCTCGGATCTTGGGTCGTGGTGCTCGGATCGGTCGAGGGCTCGGTGGTCGTGCCGCTGCCCGTGGTGCCGTCGGCCGGGGCGGTCGTATCCGTCGCGGTGTCGGCTTCCTTATCCTTCTTCTTCTGGTCCTGGCTGGTTGCCGACGGATCCTGCTGCGGCACGTCCTGCGCGATCGCGGCAGCCGGAATCAGCATCGCACCGGCGAGGAACAAGGTGAGCTTACGCATGTTTACACTCCTGCATTTGACCTAAATGGCAGGAAATGAACGGCCCGGTTGCACGCATGGTTGCGTGCGGCCGGGTCGCTTCGCCGCTGCAACGAAACCAATGAGCCCCGAGTCGAGCCCAATGCGGGATCAGCCGCGCTGGGCCCGCTGCAATAGTTTCTGATCGGCCAAAACCAGCGCCATCATCGCCTCGACCACCGGCACGCCGCGGATGCCGACGCATGGATCGTGCCGCCCCTTGGTGCGGATCTCGGCGGCATTGCCCTCTCGATCGACCGTCTCCACGGGCGTGAGGATCGAGCTGGTCGGCTTGAACGCGGCGCGCACGCGCACCGGCTGGCCGGTCGAGATCCCCCCCGCGATCCCGCCGGCATGGTTGGCGAGGAACTCCGGGCCCTCGCTGCCCGGCCGCATCGGATCGGCATTGGCCTCGCCGGTGGCAAGCGCGGCCGCGAAGCCGTCGCCGATCTCGACGCCCTTTACGGCGTTGATCGACATGACCGCCGCAGCGAGCTCGCTGTCGAGCTTGGCATAAAGCGGCGCCCCCCAGCCGGCGGGCACCCCGGTTGCCTCGCAGGTAACGGTCGCGCCGAGCGACGAGCCGGCCTTGCGCGCCTCGTCGACCAAAGCCTCCCAGCGCCGGGCTGCCTCGGCGTCGGGGGAGAAGAAGGCGTTGCGATCGATCTCGGCGGCGTCGAAGCGCGAATAGAGGATCGGCGCATGCCCGATCGCCTCGACCCAGCCGGTGATCGTCACTTCGGGGATGACCAGCCGTGCGACCGCGCCTGCCGCCACGCGCGCCGCGGTCTCGCGCGCCGAGCTGCGCCCGCCGCCGCGATAATCGCGAAAGCCATATTTGGCGTCATAGGCATAGTCGGCATGGCCGGGGCGATAGGCCGCGGCGACCTCGCTGTAATCCTTCGAGCGCTGGTCGACATTCTCGATCATCAGGCTGATCGGCGTGCCGGTGGTGCGTCCTTCGAACACGCCCGAGAGGATGCGGACCTGGTCGGGCTCCTGGCGCTGGGTGGTGAAGCGCGACTGGCCCGGACGGCGCTTGTCGAGAAACGGCTGGATATCGGCTTCGGACAAAGTGAGCCCCGGCGGGCAGCCATCGACCACCACGCCCAGCGCAGGCCCATGGCTCTCGCCCCAGGTGGTGAAGCGGAACACGCGTCCGAAGGTGTTGAAGCTCAAAGGTCCCCGCCCAGTTGTGCGAACGCGCTTGCGTGCGTCGCGGCACCGCGCGCGCCGCACGGCATGGCGCCACCCTGGAGCGGCAGCGCCAGCAGATAGTCGCCCGCATAAGGCGAGGCAAATCCGCGCGCCCAATCGGCCGAAAAGCCGAAGCGCTCGTAATAGGCCGGATCGCCGAGCACGAAGACCAGCATCGCCCCGGCGCCCTCAAGCTGTGCCAGGCTGGCGCGCACCAGCGCCTCGGCGACGCCCTGCCCGCGCTGGCCGGCATCGACCGCGAGCGGCGCCAGTGCCACCGCGGCGATCGGCTTGCCCGCGATCTCCACGGCCATCCGGCTATAGACGATCACCCCGGCAAGGCTGCCGGTCTCCTCGTCATCGGCGACGAGCGTGAGCACCATGTCGCCGTCGATGCACAGCCGCTGGACCAGCATCGCCTCGCCGGCATCGGGAAAGGCCTTTCGCAGCAACGCATCGATCGCCGCCACGTCCCCGCCGGTCGCGGGGCGGATCGCGATGGTCACGCCAATGCGATATCCGGCGCATCCTCGGCCTTCATCCCGATGACGTTGTAGCCCGCATCGACATGGTGGGTCTCGCCGGTGACGCCGCTCGCCAGGTCGCTGAGCAGATAGAGGCCGGCGCCGCCGACATCCTCGATCGTCACGTTGCGCTTGAGCGGCGAATTGAGCTCGTTCCACTTGAGGATCAGGCGGAAGTCGCCGATGCCCGAAGCGGCGAGCGTCTTGATCGGTCCCGCCGAGATCGCATTGACGCGGATATTGTCGCGGCCCAGATCGACCGCGAGATACTGGACGCTGGTCTCGAGCGCGGCCTTGGCGACGCCCATCACATTGTAGTGCGGGATCACCTTCTCGGCGCCGTAGTAGCTGAGCGTCAGCAGCGATCCGCCGTTCGGCATCATCTTCGATGCGCGCTGCGCCACTGCGACGAACGAATAGACGCTGATGTTCATCGTCATCAGGAAATTGTCGAGGCTGGTATCGACATAGCCGCCGCGCAGCTCGTTCTTGTCCGAAAAGCCGATCGCATGAACGACGAAGTCGATCGCCGGCCAGCGCTCGGCCAGCGTCGCGAAGGTCTTGTCGAGCTCGGCCATGTCCGAGACGTCGCAATCGATCAGGAAATCGCTGCCGAGTTGCTCGGCCAGCGGCCGCACGCGCTTCTCGAGCGCTTCCCCCTGATAGCTGAACGCGAGTTCCGCGCCCTGTTCGCGCAGCTTCTGGGCGATCCCCCATGCCAGCGAACGATCGTTCGCCAGGCCCATGATCAACCCGCGCTTGCCCTGCATCAATCCCGTCACGACGCCACTTCCTCCTTTTGCGGCGCCCCCTCTACTCCGTTCGGAGGCGTTTCGGCTAGCGCGGCGTTAAGCTCGGCCCCCGCAACCATGCCCAGGCCGACCAGGTAGAAGAAGATAAGCGCGATCATCACGCCGGCAAGGCTGCCATAGGTAAGGTCGTAGCCACCCAGGTTGCTCAGCATCAGCGGCAGCAGCGACGTGACCGAAAGCCACCAGATCGTCGTGAAGGCTGCGCCCGGCCATTTGGGGCATTTCCCCTTGCGGAACCGGCTGGGGGTGAGCGAATAGAACAGGATGTAGAGCGCCCCGAACAGCGCGAGCGCCGGCGCGAACTTGGTGAAGGCGACGATCGTCTGCGCGTTCGATGCCCAGGGCAGCAACTTGTAGAGGAACTGCTCGACGCCGGTCAGGATCACCTGGAAGCTGAACGCCGCCATCGCCAGGATCACCGACGCGACGATCATCCCGATCGACCCCAGCCGATAACGCCAGAAGGGCGTGCTCGAACTCACGCCATAGGCCTGGCGCAGGATGCCGCGCAGCGTCTCGATGAAACCCGCGGTGGTCCACAGCCCCACGATCGCGCCGAACCACAGCAGGTTGCCGGTGCGCGCCTGGAGCACGTCCGACGCAGGCTTGCGGAGCACGTCGGCAACATCGGGGGGCACGGTCTGGAGGAACGCCTCGAGCGTGCGGATGCCTTCGCTACTGCGTCCGACAAGTTGCGCGATCGCCGCGGCTACGATCACGAAGGGGAAAAGCGTGACCAGCGAGAGATAGGCGAGGTTGCCGGCATAGGTGAACCCCTCGTTGAAGGTATCCACCACCACGCGCTTGACGACGTAGAAAAAGCGCGGGCCCGCGCCGATCTTGCCGAGCAGGCCCTGGATGCGGGCGCCCAGTCCCGGCTTCGCCTCGTCGGCGTCTGTTTCCCCTGTGTTCACAGAGACTCAGACGCCCATGCGGCCCCGCGGGTTCCCCTTGTCCTGCCAGCCCTGCACGAACTCGACCAGTGCATCGTCATCGACGGGCAGGTCGACCATCAGCGTAACGAGCAGGTCGCCGCGCCCGCTCGGCTTCTTGTGGAAGCCGCGGCCCTTGAGGCGGAGCACCTTGCCCGAAGTCGATCCCTTGGGAACCTTGAGCATCACCGCGCCGTCGGGCGTCGGCACGCGGACGTCGGCGCCGAGTACCGCCTCGGACAGGCTCACCGGCAAGTCGAGCCGGATATCGTCGCCCTCGCGGACGAAGAAGCGGTGCGGCTGGACGTCGATCGTGACGATCGCGTCGCCGAACCCGCCCGGGCCTTCCTCGCCCTTGCCGGCAAGCCGCATCTGGGTGCCGGTCTCGACGCCTGCGGGGAGCTTCAAGTCGATCGTCTTGCCGTCGCGCAGCGTGATCCGTTGGGGTGCGAGCGAGGCTGCATCCTCGAAGGCGACGGCGAGGCGATAGGCGACGTTCGCGCCCTTCGCCGCTGCCTTGCGCCCGAATCCACCGAAGCCGCCGCTGAACCCACTGCCGCCGCGCCGCGCGCCGCCGCCAAACAACCCCTCGAAGATGTCGCCGATGTCGCTCGATTCGCCGCCGAAGTCGAAGCCGCCGCCGCTGCCGGGGCGGAACCCGCCTTGCTGCCCGCCGAAACCGAAGGGCGCGGCGGGATTGCCGTCGCCGTCGATCTCGCCGCGATCGAAGCGCGCGCGCTTGTCCTTGTCGCTCAGCAGGTCGTACGCCGACGTGACCTGGCTGAACTTCTCGGACGCCTTGGGATTGTCCTTGTTGCGGTCGGGGTGCAGCTCCTTGGCGAGCTTGCGATAGGCCTTCTTGATATCGGCCTCCGTCGCGCCCCGTGCCACGCCAAGAGTTGCATAAGGATCGGCCACGCACTTCCCCGTTCGAAAATCGTCACTGTTGAACGCCCTTACAGGCGCTTTTCGCCCGCGAACATCGGCGCGGCAGGCGTTTTTCGCAAGCCCGGCTCAGACCGGCACGGTTTCCAGCGGCTCGACGTCGACCGAGACGTGCATCTTCTGCGCCCCCCAGCCGAGCACGATTCCGTCGATCGGCGCGACATCGGCATAGTCGCGGCCGATCGCGACGACGATGTGATCGCCCGCCATCCAGATGCCGTTGGTGGGGTCGACCCCGACCCAGCCGAGATCGGGCCCGCCCCAGACCAGCACCCAGGCATGCGTGGCGTCCGCACCGACCAGCCGCGGCTGCCCCGGCGGCGGCAACGTGCGGATATAGCCCGAGGCATAGGCCGCGGGCAGCCCGGCGGCGCGCAAGCCGGAGATCATGATCTGGGCGAAATCCTGGCAGACCCCACCGCGCTTTAGAAAGGCTTCGCGCGGCGGCGTATCGACCAAGGTGGCAGCCGGATCGAAGGCGAATTCGCGCTGGATGCGCAGTGCCAGCGCGATCGCTGCGTCGAGCACGCCGCGGTCCGGCGCCAGTTCCTGCGCGCACCATGCAGCGATATCGCGATCGAGCGGGATCAGCGGCGAGGGAAAGAGATAGGCGGCCGGGCTCGCCGGCGAGGCATCGCGGCTGGCGCGCGCGCGCTCGGCGACTTCGGCAAGGGTAGGATCGTCGGGCGCGGGGATCGGCACCTGGCGTTCGACCCGCACGCGCGCGCGGCTTTCGATCGTCAGGCTGCGCGCGGGCGCCTCGACGACGAGGCGGACGACATTGGCGAGCCCGGCCTCGGCGCGGGCAGGGGAGACGCGGCCCTCGGGCTCGAGCACCAGGGCATGCTCGATCAGTTGCTGCCCCGACCAGTGGATCGGCTTGAGGCGAAGGTTGTTGCGCGCGAACCCGACCGGCTCGGCATAGTCGAAGCGCGTGACATGGCGGATCTGGTAGAGCATCGCGCTCAGGCCAGTACGAGGCCGGCGGCGCGCAGCGGCTCGGCGCCGTGGAGGAAATAGCGCCGTGCAACCGCTGCCGACAGCGACGCGAGGCGCGCTTCGAGGTCGCCGAGCAGCGCATCGTCGATCCGCGTCGCATTGGCAGTGACGAGGATCGCTGCGATCTCGCGCGCGCGCTCCTGCTGCGGCTCGGCGAGCCCATCATCGGAAAGCACCGGCAGCTTGTTGAGATGCGCCGAGATCGCCGCGACCTGGAAAGCGAGCGCGCGCGGATTGTTGGGATCGAGCGTCACCAGGTCGAGCACCGGCACGCGGGCCATGCCCGTAAGGTAGCGCTGGCGATAGCTGATCTGGCTGTCCATCAGGTCGAGCAAGGTCGAAAGGTCGTCGGCCGTCGCGTCGCGCCCGCCGAACGCGCGGATGCAGCGGATCGCCCCCAGCGCACGCTCGATTCGCCGGCCAATGTCGTGGAAGCGCCACGCCTCGGTGCGTGTCATATGCTCGCTCGCGAGCCCGTTGAGCGCCGAATAGCGCCGCTGGAGCGACCCGGCCTTGTCGAGCAGCACCCCGCGTTGCGGGAAGGGCGCGTCGAGCAGCCGGATCATGTCGGCCGAGAGCCGCTCGCGTGAGACTTCGCCGATCAGTCGCGCCTGGCGATTGATCGCGCGGACGCTGTACCAGCCGTCTTCGCCTTCGAGCGCGGTGCGCGCGAGTTGGGTCAGGTCGGCGCGCTTGACTCCCTTCGCTTCGGGCGCCGCGCCCGACGCGACGATCAGCCGGGTCAGCCGCCCCACCGTATCGAGTGGCAGCGCCGCGCCGGTATCTGCGCCGATCGAATGGCCGAGCAGCACGCGGATCAGTCCGAGCAGCGCCTCGCCGCGTTCGAGATAACGGCCGAGCCAGAATAGATTGTCGGCAACGCGGCTGGGGAGCGTGCCCGGATTGCGGCGCAGCTGGGTGGTGTCGTCGGCGGGGAGTAGCGAGACCGGCGCGACCGGCTCGGAGCCGTGGATGCAGACATCGGCCGACCAGATGCCGTCGCCCATCACTGCCGCGCGCGCGTCGGGATGCTCGCCGATCCGTGCGAACCCGCCGGGAAGCACGGTCCAGCGTCCGTCGCGGCCGCGCGCCGCGAACACCCGCAGCGTGAAGGGACGCGGCGCAAGCACGTCGTCGGCGACCACCGGCATCGTCGACAGGCGAACGATCTCCTGCCCGACATAATCCTGCGGACGGCGTGCCAGGTCGTCGAGCAGCGCGGCGCGCGCCTCGGCGTCGAGCGCGGTGCCGAGCACCGGCTTGCCGCCCGGAAGTCCCAGCGGCGCGATGCCGAACGCCGGCGCGATCAGCAGCGAATCGAGATGCGCGGCGACATGGTCGCGCTCGGCATCCTGCCCGCACCACCACGTCGCGATATTGGGGAGCTTGAGCGCCTCGCCGGTCAGCACCTGCGCCAGCCGCGGCAGGAAGGCGGCGAAGGCCGGCGCTTCGAGCAGCCCGGCGCCGGGCGCGTTGGCGATGACGACATTGCCCGCGGCGACTGCGTCGATCACGCCGGGGATGCCGATCGTCGAATGCGAATCGAGCGCGAGCGGATCGAGCAGCCGCGGATCGAGCCGGTGCCACAGCGCATCGACCCGCTTCATCCCCGCGATCGTGCGGACATAAAGCTGGTCGTCGAGCACCGCGAGATCGGCACCCTCGACGAGCAGGAAGCCAAGGTAGCGCGCTAGATGCGCCTGCTCGGCATAGCTGGGATTGAGGCGGCCGGGGGTGAGCAACGCGATCCGCGGCTCGGCGCGGCGGCAGGCGGCGGCGACGCCCTCGCGGAAGGCGGCGAAGAACGGCGCGTGACGCTCGATGTTGAGCCGCGACTGGAGCTCGCCCAGCGTCCGCGCGATCGCCAGCCGGTTCTCCAGCGCATAGCCGGCGCCCGCCGGCGCGCGGAGGTGATCGGCAAGCACGCGCCACTCGCCGCTCGGGCCCCGGCACAGATCGACCGCGACGAACTGGAGATGATGGTCGCCCGGCGGCGTCAGCCGTGCGAGCGGGCGGAGGAAATAGGGGCTGCCGGTGACCAGCGCGGCGGGGACGTGTCCGTCGGCGACCAGCCTGCTCTCGCCGTACAGATCCTGGAGGATCGTCTCCAGCAGCTCGGCACGCTGCGCCACCCCCGCTGCGATGCCGTCCCATTCGGTGTGCTCGATCAGCAGCGGAACCGGGGAAAGCGGCCAGGGACGCTCCTCGCCTTCGTCGACGATGCGGAAGCCGGTGCCGATATCCTCGGCATGGCGCTGCGCCCGCTCGCGGACGGGCTCCAGCCCTTCGCCCGAGACCGCGGCGAGTTCCTCGAACAGCGCCGACCAGGCGGGATCGCGCGTGCCTGCGCACAGCACGTCGCCCGCGGGGACGTGCGCGCAATAATCGGCGATCCAACGATCGGCGATCGTCGCGGCGTCGAACAACGATGTCGCGGCGCGGCTGGCCAAGATGCGCTTCCCTTCGTGCGAGGGGGTGATGGGGGAAAGGTTGCTGCAAGGCAACAAGCGATGCTTGCAGAGGGGGCGGATGCGGCGACCTACCCGCAATTTGCGCATCGTTACCGGATCGGGCGCGCTTTCCGGCTTCCCTGCGGCGGCGGATGTCGCATGATGCGAGGCGGGGGACGCCGCGGGAACGGCGTCGCGGAGGAAACGCGATGACCGTATCGAAGCGTGCAGGCTGGTGGGGCGTGGTGCTGAGCCTGATGCTGCTGGCGCTCTGGGCGATCCGCCCGATCGGGGTGAGCCCGCCGCGACACCTCGATACCGAATTCAATACCGAACGCGCGGTCGGCCGGCTCGCGGCGATCCTAGGCGACCAGCGCCCGCACCCGACCGACAGCGACGCCAACGACGCTCTCGAGGCGCGGCTGCTCGCGCAGATTCGCGCGGCCGGGTTCACGCCGGAGATTCGCCAGGGCTTCCACTGCAACGACATCCGCGCCGGCGCGGCGATCTGCGCGCGGCCGCGCAATATCGTCTTCTGGATCACCCCGCCTGGCGACGATGCCGTGATGCTGACCGCTCACCACGATTCGGTCCCCGCCGGTCCGGGCGCCGCCGACGACGGGATCGGCGTCGCGGTCGCGCTCGAAGTCGCGCACCTGCTCAAGGCCAGGCCGCTCGGGCGTCCGGTGCTGGTGCTGCTCACCGATGCCGAGGAGGCGGGACTGGTCGGCGCGGCGATGTTCGCGGCGCGCGATCCGCTGGCCAGGCGGATCGGCGCGGTGGTCAATCTGGAGGCGCGCGGCACCACCGGCGCGGCCAACATGTTCCAGACCAGCCGTCCCAACGGCAACGACATCGCCGCGCTGCGTGTCGGCGGGGTCGTCCCCGCGGCGAATTCGCTGGCATCGGACCTCTACAGCATCCTGCCCAACGACACCGACCTGACGATGCTGCTGCCCTTGAAGGTCGATGCGGCCAACTTCGCGATCATCGGGGCAGGGACGCGCTATCACACCCCGCTCGACAATCTCGCGAACCTCGATCGGCGCTCGGTCCGCCAGATGGGCGCCGAGGCGCTTGCCGCAGTCACCGGGTTCGCCAGCCTCGCGGGCGGTAGCAAGGCGGCGGAGGGCCAGAGCATCTTCGTCAATATCGGGCCGTGGTTCTTCTTCGTGCTGCCGAGCGGCGTCGCACTGGCGCTGCTCGTGGTCGGGCTCGGATCGGCGATCCTCGTCTATGCGCGCACCGGCGGCGGTGGCGCGGTCAAGGCGGCGCTGGCGCCGCCGCTGGCGCTCCTGCTCGGCACTGGGCTGGCGGTGCTGCTCGGGATGCTCGTCGCGGCGATCCGGCCCGAGGCGGCGTTCGGCACCGGCTGGCCGATCGCGCTTCGGCTGATGTACGGCGCGGCGGCGCTGGGCGGGGCCGGGCTGGTGCTCGACTGGCTGCGCGTGCCGAGCGCCACACGGCTGGCGGCATCGGCGTGGATCTGGCTCACCGCGCTGGTCCTCGCGGCGTTCGCCTTCCTGCCCGGTCTCGCGGTGATCGCGTCGGGGCCGGCGCTGTTCGTGCTTGCTGCGGCGATCGCATCGCTGGTCGTGCCGCGCGTGGTGCCGTGGCTGTTCGGCGCGGCGGCGCTGGCCTTCGCGCTGGTGATGCTGCCGATCGCCGGCGGGTTCGAGGACGGGCTGTTCGTCGAGCAGGCTGCGCCGATCGCTGCGCTGCTGATCTTCCTGCTGCTGTTCGCGATGCCGGGCGCGAGCGGGCTGCGGGCGCCGCTGGCGTGCGGCGCGGTGCTCGCGGCGGCGCTGGCTGCGGCGCTGCTCGTGCCCGCCTACACCAACGACGCGCCGCGCCACCTCAACGTGGTGCATCAGGACGATATGCAGGGCGCCAGCTTCCGCATCTACGACAATGGCCCGCTGCCCCCGGCGATGCAGTCCGCCGCGCGCTTCGCTCCGACGCCCGATGGCGAGCGCGACTGGCACGCCCTCGCGCCGCGGCTGGGCGATGACGGGCGAATCGACGTGATTTCCGATACCATTGCCGGCGATCTGCGGACGATCGTGCTGCGCGCTGTCGCACCCAGCGCCGACCGCCAGGAATTCTATGTCGCCAAGGGCGAGGGGCTCCGCGGCCTCACCGTCAACGGCGCGCGGCCGCAGGTGAAGGGTGCGCTCGCTTATTTCGGCTGCACCGGCAGATCGTGCCGCACGCTCGACATCACCCTGAGCTGGGCGGCCAAGGCGCCGCTGCCGGCGATCGGCTGGCACCGCACGCGCTACGGGGCAGGCGAGGCGGCGCGCGCATTGGTCGCGGCGCGGCCCGCCACCGCGATACCGGTGCATGTCGGCGATCGGCAGGTGCTGGTGCGCCCGGTCAAGCTGGAGCGCTGAGCGCTTAAACTTCCGGCAGTGCCTGCTCGGCTTCGCCCCAGCCCTGTAGTGCGCGGCTGGTGGCGCGCTCGATCAACGCGGGGGCGTCGCGGATCGTGAAGAGCTTGGCCGAGTCGAGGTCGCGCAGTTCGCTCCACGTGACCGGGGCCGCGACCGGCGCATTTTCGCGGGCGCGGGCGACAAAGGGGAGCACCGCCGTCGCGCCGCGCTGGTTGCGCAGGTAATCGATGAAGATCTTGCCCTTCCGGGTGACCTTCTTGAGGTTGGCGGTGAAGCGCTCGGGCTCGGCCTGGGCGAGCGCGCGGGCGAAGCGTTCCGCGAAGCTGCGCACTGCGGGCCATTCGGCCTGGGGGATCAGCGGCACGACTACATGCACGCCCTTGCCGCCCGATAGCAGCGGCCAGCTGGTCAGCCCGATATCGGCGAGATGCTCCTTGAGGTCCTCCGCCGCCTTCTTGACCATCGCGAAGTCGAGCCCCTCGTCGGGATCGAGATCGAAGACGAGCCGATCGGGCTTCTCGATATCGGCGACCAGACTACCCCAGCCATGGAACTCGATCGTCCCCATCTGGACGCACGCCATCATCCCGTCGAGATCGTCGACATAGAGATACGGTTCGACCGAACCGTCCTTCTCGCGAATGTCGACATGGTGGACCTGCTCGCCGAAGCTGCCGGCATCGTGCTTCTGGAAGAAACAATGCTTCGCGCGCCCCTGCGGGCAGCGGACAAGGCTGATCGGGCGATTGCCGAGCCAGCGCAGCGCCACCGGGGCGATCGCGGCGTAATAGTCGGCGAGCTCGCCCTTGGTCAGCCCCGCCTCGGGATAGATCACGCGATCCCGGCTGCTGATCTTGACGCTGCTCTCGGGTGCTTCCGGGAGCAATGCGGGTTTTTCGGCGACGACGTGCTTGGCCTTCTTGTCCTCGCGCAAGCCCAGGAAGCTGGCGTGGCGCACGATATTCTCGGCGGTGAACTCGGCAAAGGCGATCTCGGCGACGAGGCTCGGCTTGAGCCAGTGCGCGCCGCGCGCCTCGGCACGAGGTACCTTGGCGGGCGACTCCTTCGCGGCGATCTTGTCGAACCGTTCGCGCAGATCGTGCAGCGTCGCCTGGTTGAACCCGGTCCCGACCTTGCCGGCATAGACCAGTCCCTCCGGGCCATTGACCGCGAGCAACAACGAACGAAAGCCGCGGCCCTTGGCGGTGCTCGGGAGCCAGCCGATGAGTACGAATTCCTGGCGGCGGGTGCACTTGGTCTTGAGCCACGCCTTGGTGCGCGCGCCGCGATAGGGGGCGTCGGCGCGCTTCGAGATCACGCCCTCATAGCCTTCGCGGCACATTTCCTCGAACAGCTTTTCGCCGGCTCCGGCGATATGCTCGGAAAACTGGATGCGTTCGTCGGCGCCTTCGAGCAACCTGCGCAGCCGTTCCTTCCGGGCGAGCTGGGGTAGCTTGGCGGTATCCTCGCCGCGGTCGGCGAGCAGGTCGAAGGCGAAGAAGGTCAGGCCTTCTCCGCCGGCCGAAATCGCTTCCTGCAATGTCGAGAAATCGGGCTTGCCGACCTTGAACGCGACGATCTCGCCATCAACCAGCGCCGGGGCAGGAAGGCTCTTGGCTGCCTCGGCGATGCCGGGAAACTTGTCGGTCCAGTCGAGCCCGGTGCGCGTGTAGATCTTCGGCCCCTTGGCGCCGGTGGCGATCAACGCGCGATACCCGTCATATTTGACCTCGTGGAGCCATTGGCTTCCGGTCGGGACGCTGTCGACCAGTGTAGCGAGCTGGGGTTTCTCGAAGGCGGGCAATTTCTTCGATCCTCCCCGTACCGGGGAGGATCTTCGGCTTCTTGCCCTCGGCGATCTCCTGCATCGTGCGACCGGTCTTGATGCTGGTGAGACCGGTCTCGACGAGGAAATCGGTAGCGCCGGCATGCTCGTCGTCGATCTTGCGGAGCAGCCAGTTTTCTCCGCGCTCCTTGCCGCGCGGCTTGAGGCGAATGAGCAGCCATTCACCGTTCATCCGCTCGCCCTCGAGGCGGAAGTGAAGATGGCCCTTCTCCAGATCCTTGGCGCTCTTGCCCGCGATCGGTTCCCAGACGCCGTCGTCCCACAGCATCACCGTCCCGCCGCCATATTGGCCCTTGGGGATCGTGCCTTCGAAATCGGCATAGGAAAGCGGATGGTCCTCGGTGCGCACCGCGAGGCGCTTCTCGCCGGGGTCGAGGCTGGGGCCACGCGTTACCGCCCAACTCTTGAGCACGCCATCGACTTCGAGGCGGAAGTCCCAATGCAGCCGCGTGGCGTCGTGCTTCTGGACCATGAAACGGTTGCCGCCGGTGCGCGCGATCGTTCCCGCGGGCTCGGCGGTCCGAGTGAAGTCGCGCTTGGCATTATATCTGACGAGGGGGTCGGGCTTCGCCATCGGCTCAGGCTCGCTTGCGCGCCGGCGCCTTCTTCGCTGTTGCCGCCTTCGCTGCAGTCTTGGCCGGCGCCTTGGCGGGCTTGGTCTTCATCGCCGCGCCTGACTTCGCACCGGGCTTCTCCAGCGACTTCTTGAGCGCGGCCATCAGGTCGACGACGTTCGAACCGCGGCTGTGGGCGGCATCGTCCTTGTCCTCGATGATCTTCTTGCCCTTGGCCTTCTTCTTGCGCTCGATGAGTTCCTTCAGCGCATCGACATAGCGATCGTGGAATCCCTGCGGATTGAACTTGGCGACCTTCTTGTCGATCAGCGTTTCGGCGAGGCCGAGAAGTTCGGGATCGGGTTCGCTATCGGGAATGTCGCGGAAATAGCCCTGCGCCTTGTTGACTTCGTCGGCATAACGCAATGTTTCCAATACCATACCGCGCCCGCACGGCTTCAAGCTCACCACATATTCGCGGCCGCGCATCGCGAGCTGGCCCAGGCCCACCTTCCGCGAGCGGCGGAGCGCCTCGCGCAGCACGATGAACGCTTCCTCGGCGAGATCGTCGGCGGGGACCACGAAGTACGGCTTTTCGTAATAGAGTACGTCGATCTCGTCGGCGTCGACGAATTGGGTGAGCTCGAGCGTCTTTTTCGATTCGAGCTTCACCGCATCGATCTCGTCCTGTTCGAGCAGGACGTACTCGCCCTTCTCGACCTCATAGCCCTTGACGATCTCGTCGACATCGACCGGCCCGATGCCCGGCGCGGTCTTCTCGTACTTGATCCGCTTGCCCGAGGGCTCGTGGATCTGGTGGAAGCTGATCTGCGCGCCCGATTTGGTCGCGGAATAGATCTCGACGGGAATCGAAACCAGCGCGAGGCGGATCTGTCCCTGCCAGTAAGCGCGCGCGGCCATCGTCCGGTCTCCTCGTTGCGAGGCCGATTCAATTCGCCAATTGGGGAGTCGTTCCGCGCGGCGCGATTGTATATGGGGCATGGCATGACGACCGACCCTTTCGCGCTGTTCGACCAATGGTTCGCCGAAGCCCAGGCCAGCGAGCCCAACGACCCCAATGCGATGACGCTCGCAACGGTGGCGGAGGACGGCCAGCCCTCGGCCCGCGTGGTGCTGCTCAAAGGGCACGGCCGCGACGGCTTCGTGTTCTACACCAACCGCCAGAGCCGCAAGGCCGGCGAGCTTGGGCTGGGCACCTGCGCCGCGCTGTCGTTCCACTGGAAGTCGCTGCGCCGCCAGATCCGCATTGAGGGCACGGTCTCCCTGGTCAGCGATGCCGAAAGCGACGCCTATTTCGCCAGCCGCACCCGCGATTCGCAGCTCGGCGCCTGGGCTTCCGAACAGTCGCGCCCGCTCGATGCGCGCGCGACCTTCGAGGCGCGCTACGAGGACGTCCGCGCGCGGTTCGAGGGGGGCGAGGTGCCGCGCCCGCCGCATTGGGGCGGCTATCGCGTCACCCCCGCGCGGATCGAGTTCTGGCAGGATCGCGCACACCGGCTCCACGAACGCCGCCTGTTCGTCCGCGACGGCGAAGGTTGGAGCGAAGGGCTGCTCTACCCGTGAATCTGGCGCGTCGGGCAGCACTCGCGAGCGTCGCCTGCGCGCTGCTGCTCGGCAGCCTCAAGGCGTGGGCGGCGTGGCGCACCGGGTCGGTGGCGGTACTCGCCAGCTTGGCCGACAGTCTGCTCGATCTGGTCGCATCGCTGGTGACCTTGGGCGGGGTGCATGTCGCCGCACTCCCCGCCGACGACGACCACCGCTTCGGCCATGGCAAGGCCGAGGCGCTGGCTGCGCTGTTCCAGGTGGTGATGATCGCGGTCTCGGCGGCGGCGATCCTGTGGCGCGCGGGCGAGCGGCTGCTCGCCACCCAGACCAGCACCGACGCCGAATATGGCATCGGCGTATCGTTGGTCGCGATCGTGGTGACGCTGGCACTGACCCGCTACCAGCAATCGGTGATCCGCCGCACGCGATCGGTCGCGATCGGCGCGGACCGGGTGCATTACCAGTCGGACCTGCTGCTCAACGGCGCGGTGATCGCGGCGCTTGCCTTGGAAAGCTATGCCGGGCTGGCGGGCGCCGACGCGGTGTTCGGCCTGGCGATCGGGCTGTGGCTGCTCTACGGCGCATGGCGCGCCTCGGTCGACGCGATCGACCAGCTGATGGACAAGGAATGGCCCGAGGAGAAGCGCCGCGCCTTTGTCGACGTCGCCGCGCGCCACCCCGAACTGATCGGGCTCCACGATTTGCGCACCCGGACCAGCGGCGCAAAGGATTTCGTCCAATTCCATATCTGGATGGACCCGCACATGACGATCCTCGCCATGCATGACGTCGTCGAGCGGCTGGAGAAGGAGCTGGCCGAGGAATTCCCCGGCGTCGAAGTGCTGATCCATGTCGATCCCGAGGGCCAGGTCGACGAACCCGGCAACCCGCTCGCCGAAACCGATTTGCTCAAGGACACCCGATGAGACTTCCCTTCGCCCAGATCGACGCCTTTGCCGACCGGCCGTTCACCGGCAATCCGGCGGCAGTGATGCCGCTCGACGCATGGCTCGACGACGCGCTGCTCCAGGCGATCGCCGAGGAGAACAATTTATCGGAGACGGCTTTCCTCGTGCCCGACGAGGACGAAGCGGCGGACTATGAGCTGCGTTGGTTCACGCCCGGGGTCGAAGTCGCCTTGTGTGGCCATGCGACGCTGGCGAGCGGGCACTACATCCTCGCGCGCGAGCAGGACCGCGACCTGGTGCGCTTCCGCACCCGGCAATCGGGGGTGCTCGAAGTCGCGCGGCATGGCGAGGGCTATCTGATGGCGCTGCCGGCCTATCCGCCCGTGCCGCAGGCGATACCGGGGCTGCTCGATGCGCTCGGCGTGGCGCACGGCGAGACGCTGCGCCACCCGCGCGGATATGACCTGACCGTGCTGGAAAACGCCGAGGCGGTGCTCGCGCTCACTCCCGATTTTCGCGCGCTTGCGGCGCTCGGCGATACGCTCAACATCGTGACGGCGCCGGGCAAGGATACCGATGTGATCAGCCGCGTCTTCGCGCCGGCGGCGGGGATCGACGAGGATCCGGTCACCGGATCGGCGCACGCGGTGCTGGTGCCCTATTGGGCGGCGCGGCTGGGGCGGAAGCATTTCACCGCGTTCCAGGCGAGCCGCCGCGGCGGGCATGTCGCCTGCGAGCTCGACGGGGACAAGGTGATCCTCGGCGGCAAATGCGTGACCGTGATCGAGGGCGAGTTCGCGCGCTAGGCGCTTCTTCTCGGGGACGCCCATCCGGACATCGCACTTGCACATGCCCGGCCGCATCCCGATATCGGCACTGTGGCGCCCCGGCATCGCCATGCCACAAAAAGGCATGTCGCGCGTTCTTCCCCTGTTCGGAACGGCGCGCGCGCGCTATTCTGCCGCACCAATTCGTGTGATCAACAGCTACAGGAGCAGTCCTTATACGTCCTCCCATGTCCCGGCGCCCCCTGGCACCGCCGCCGATGAACGGCCCGCGCTTCAATGAATTCATTCAGTCGCAGAAGGTGCGGGTGATCGACCATGAGGGCGAGAATCTCGGCGTGATGTTCACGCGCGAAGCGATGGAGCAGGCGCGCGAGGTCGGCCTCGACCTCGTCGAAGTGTCGCCCAACGCCGATCCGCCCGTCGCCAAGTTCCTCGACGTCGGCAAGTTCAAGTACGAGGCCCAGAAAAAGGCCAACCAGGCACGCAAGACCCAGAAGACGCAGGAGATCAAGGAGATCAAGATGCGTCCGAACATCGACGATCATGATTATGATACGAAGATGAAGGCGATCCACAAGTTCCTGGGCGAAGGCGACAAGGTGAAGATCACCCTGCGCTTCCGCGGCCGCGAGCTTTCGCACGGCCAGCTCGGCATGATCCTGCTCAAGCGCGTGCAGGACGATACGGCGGAGATCGCCAAGATCGAGAGCTATCCGCGCATGGAAGGCCGCCAGATGCTGATGGTCATCTCGCCCAAGTGATGCGTGCGCGAGGGCTGCCGCTTGCGGCCCTCGCTGCTTTTCTCTCCTTTCCCGCTGCGGCGCAGACCGCGGCGTCTGCCGATACTTCGAAGGTCGATGCGCCGCTCGGCGTTCCGCGCGGCTATGTCCGGGTGTGGGGCGACGAGTTCGACCAGCCGGGCGCACCCGATCCGAAGAAATGGGCCTATGACACCAGCCGCAACAAGGAGGGCTGGTATAATAACGAGCTGCAATATTACGCCGAACGGCCGGAGAATGTCCGCGTCGAGGGCGGCCGGCTGATCCTCGAGGCGCGCCGCGAGCGGCTCGAGGCGCGCGCCGATTTCGGCGGGCAGGACTATGCCTCGGGCAAGCTGGTCACCAAGGGGCTGGCCGAATGGACCGGCGGGTTCATCGAGGTCCGCGCCAAGCTTCCCTGCGGGCGCGGGATCTGGCCGGCGATCTGGATGCTCGGCACCGACGACGGCGCCGGCTGGCCCGCGCTCGGCGAGATCGACATCATGGAGCATGTCGGCTGGGATCCCGGCCGCATCCACGGCACGATCCACACCAAGGCATATAACCACGCGATCGGCACCCAGAAGGGCGCCAATGTGGTGATGGCCGACGCGTGCAAGGCGTTCCACACCTATCAGCTCGACTGGAACCAGGACCGGCTGCTGATCGGTATCGACGGCCGCGCGCGCATGCGCTTCGACAATGACGGCAAGGGCGATCCCGCCACCTGGCCTTTCGCCAAGCCGCAATATCTGATCCTCAACGTCGCGGTCGGCGGCTGGGGCGGGCAGAAGGGCGTGGATCCCGCGGCATTTCCGGCGCGGATGGAAGTCGACTATGTGCGGGTCTGGCAGCGCCGCTAGCGGCGTGCGCCGACATATTTGAGGTGCACCAGCGGATAGGGCCGTCCCTGCGGGTCGGTTTCCGATCGTCCGGTCCGCACGAAGCCGCGCGCCTCGTAGAAGGGCAGGGCGTTGCTCGCCTGCTCGCTGGCATCGACCACCGCGTCCGGCGCGAGCGTCAGCGCGTGGCGCAGCAGCGCGGTTCCCACGCCGCGGCCGTGCACCGCCGGATCGACGAACAGCGCGTCGATCATCGCGCCGTCCATCACGAGGAACCCTAGCGCCCGGTCGGCCTCGTCCACCGCCAGCCATAGTTCGGCCTGGGGCAGGAAATCCCTGGCGACCATCGCGTCGATCTCCGCCCGGTCTTCGGGCGTCAGGAAGCCATGCGTGGCATCCACCGCATCGCGCCATATTTCGAGCGCGCGGGGTACGTCGGTCGCCCGACCGTTGCGGATTTGCATCACTTCCTCCCTTGCTGCATCGCAGCAACACTTCGTTACACACGCGCCAAATTCTTTCGATAGCCTTCAACGCGTCGGAACCAGAGCCCCGCCCGTCCAGAGGCAGCCTGTCCGGCCCGCAGGGGACCACCACCCAACCAAGGGGGAGTCCCATGAAAGCACGTATTGCACTCGCGTTCCTGCTCTGCTCGGCCACGCCTGCCTTCGCGCAGGACGAGGAGCCGCCCAAGCCGATCACCGTTTCCGGCAGCGTTGCGCTCGTTTCAGACTATCGCTTCCGCGGCGTTTCGCAGACCGACGAGGAACTCGCCGTCCAGGGCGGCGTCACAATTGCCCATGAAAGCGGCTTCTATGTCGGCACCTGGGCGTCGAACCTCGCCGGCTGGGGCACGTTCGGCGGCTCGAACACCGAGCTCGACATCTATGGCGGGTTCAAGCTGCCCGTAGGCGGCGGCACGCTCGACGTGGGCGTGACCTGGTACATGTATCCCGGCGGCGCCGACATCACCGACTTTGCCGAGCCATACGTCAAGCTGAGCGGCACCCTGGGTCCGGTCAGCCTACTGGCCGGCGTCGCCTATGCGCCGGCGCAGGAAGCGCTGGGCCAATGGTATCTCAGCGGCGCCGATGCGGCGGCGGGGGTCTATAACGATCCCGGCGACAAGGAAGACAATCTGTATCTTTGGGGCGACATCAGCTCGGCGATCCCCAACACGCCGGTGACGCTCAAGGGCCATCTCGGCTATTCGGACGGCAATGCGGGTCTTGGCCCGAACGGCACCAGCATCGCGCCGACCGGCAAATATTGGGACTGGATGCTCGGCGCCGACCTCGCGATCGCCGGCACGCCGCTGACGCTCGGCGTCGCCTATACCGACACCGACATCAGCGACGCCGATGCGGCGTACCTGCTGCCCAACTTCTCGTCGACCAAGGACGGGTCGAGCATCTCGGGCAGCCAGGTCGTGTTCTCGCTGAGCGCGGCGTTCTGAGACTGTATCTCCCCTCCCTGCGTGCAGGGAGGGGCAGGGGGGTGGGTGCGCGCGTCTGCGCGCCCAAAAAAGACTCTGTGCCAAGAACCAAAGCGCCGACGTGGCATCGAGCCACGTCGGCGCTAAACCCACCCCTAACCCCCCCCGTTCAGGGAGGGGAATTGCCTCACCGCAGATACGGCGCCGTCGCCTCCTCGCGCCGCTTCGCCACCACCTCGTCGAGCCCGAGCATCTGCTGCCCCTGGCTGCCGAGTACGCGCAGCGCCACGGTGCCTTCCTCGGCCTCGCGCTTGCCGACCACGAGCAGGTTCGGGACCTTCGCCACCGAATGCTCGCGCACCTTGTAGTTGATCTTCTCGTTGCGCAGGTCGGTCTCGACGCGGATCCCCGCCGCGCGCAGCTTGTCGGCCACCTGCACGGCATAGTCGTCGGCATCCGACACGATCGTCGCGACCACGGCCTGGGTCGGCGCGAGCCACACCGGCAGCTTGCCGGCGAAATGCTCGATCAGGATGCCGATGAAGCGCTCGTACGATCCGAAGATCGCGCGGTGGAGCATCACCGGCCGGTGCCGCTCGCCATCCTCGCCGACATAGCTCGCGTCGAGCCGCTCGGGCAGCACCCGGTCCGACTGGATCGTGCCGACCTGCCAGGTCCGCCCGATCGCGTCGGTCAAATGCCACTCCAGCTTGGGCGCATAGAAGGCGCCTTCGCCGGGCAGCTCTTCCCAGCCATATTCCTCGGTCGCCATCCCGGCGCGGACCACCGCGTCGCGCAGCTCGGCCTCGGCCTGGTCCCACATCGCCTCGGTGCCGAAGCGATTGTCGGGGCGCAGCGCCAGCTTGATCGAATATTTGAAGCCGAAGTCCTTGTAGATGCGGTCGGCCAGCCGGCAGAACGCCTGGACCTCGTCGACGATCTGGTCCTCGCGGCAGAAGATGTGTGCATCGTCCTGGGTGAATTGGCGCACGCGCATCAGCCCGTGCAGCGCGCCGTGCGGCTCGTTGCGGTGGCAGCAGCCGTTCTCGTAGAGGCGCAGCGGCAGGTCGCGATACGATTTGATCCCCTGCTTGAAGATCAGGATGTGCGCCGGGCAGTTCATCGGCTTGAGCGCCATCCACTGCGCATCGTTGGAGACGATCGGGCCCTCGTCCTCGACGTTGGGCACTTCGTCGGGGATGACGAACATGTTCTCGCGATACTTGCCCCAATGGCCGGACTGCTCCCATTGGCGGGCGTCCATCACCTGCGGGGTCTTCACTTCCTGATAGCCGGCGGCGTCGATCGCACGGCGCATATAGGCTTCGAGCCCGCGCCAGATCGTGAAGCCATGCGGGTGCCAGAACACCGATCCGTGCGCTTCCTGCTGGAGGTGGAACAGGTCCATCTCCTGGCCCAGCTTGCGGTGGTCGCGCTTGGCCGCCTCTTCGAGCCGCATCATATGCTCGTCGAGCTGCTTCTTGTTGAGCCAGCCGGTGCCGTAGATACGGCTGAGCATCGCGTTCTTCTGGTCGCCGCGCCAATAGGCACCCGAGACGCGCGTCAGCTTGAACGCATTGGGATCGACCTTGCCGGTCGAGGCGAGATGCGGCCCGCGGCACATGTCGAGCCACGCGTCTTCGCCCTTGCCGGCGCGGTACACGGTCAGTTCCTCGCCCTCGGGCAGTTCGGCGGCCCATTCGGCCTTGAAGCTCTCGCCTTCCTTCTGCCAGCGCGCGATCAGGTCGGCGCGGCTCCAGACTTCGCGGATCAGCGGCTCGTCCGCCGCGATGATCTTACGCATCTCGGCCTCGATCGCGGGCAGGTCCTCCTCGGTGAAGGGCCGGTCCTTGGGCGCGAAGTCGTAATAGAAGCCGTCGTCGGTCGACGGGCCGAAGGTGATCTGCGTGCCGGGGAACAGCTTCTGCACTGCTTCGGCCAGGATATGCGCAAAGTCGTGCCGCGCCAGTTCGAGCGCGTCGGCCTCGTTCTTGGCAGTGACCAAAGCGAGCTGCGAATCGCCCTCGAACGGCCGGCCGATGTCGCGCAGCTCGCCGTCGACGCGCGCGGCGATCGCCGCCTTGGCGAGGCCGGGACCGATCGCCGCGGCGATGTCCGCCGGGGTAGTCCCCGGGGCTACCTCGCGGACGGAACCGTCGGGCAGCGTAATGCGGAACATCTCGGACACGGGTGGTGCTTTCTGGAAGAGGGTTCGAAGCGCGGCTTATGCCCGCGCCCGCGCGATATAGGCAAGGCGTCGCGCAAGCGCAAAACCCGCCAATAGTCCGAGGATTGGACTTGCGCCCCCGCGCGCGATCCGCTTCATCGCTTGCATGAGGAATCACAACCTGAATCGCCGCCACCTGCTCACCGGCGGCGCGGCGCTGACGATCGCCGCGACGGTCCCTGCCGTCGCTTATGCCAAGGGGACGAAGGTCGAAAACCCCCTCGTGCTCCAGCGCGCGGACCCGCAGATCCTGCGCCATGACGGCTGGTTCTATCTCACGGGATCGGTCCCCGAATATGACCGTATCGTCCTGCGCCGCGCGAGGACGATCGCCGGCCTCAAGGACGCGCCCGAGACGGTGCTGTGGCGGCGCCCGGCGAGCGGCCGGATGGCCGGCTATATCTGGGCGCCCGAGATCCACCATTTCGACGGCGCCTGGCATGTCTATTTCGCCGCCGGGAATGGCGACGACAAGTTCCACATCCGCACCTATGTCCTCCAGGCCAAGGGCGCCAATCCACTGACCGCCGACTGGTCGCTGCTCGGCCAGCTCGAGACGCCGTGGGACAGCTTCACCCTCGACAGCACGATCTTCGCGCACAAGGGCGTCCGCTATATCTGCTGGGCGCAGAAGGAGCCGGGGATCGAGACCAACAGCAATCTCTATCTCGCGCCCTTGAAGACCCCGACCACGCTCGCCGCGCCGCCCGCGCGGCTGACCGTCCCGACGCTCGACTGGGAAGTGCAGGGCTACAAGGTCGCCGAAGGGCCGGCGCTGCTCGCGCGGGGCGGCAAGCTGTTCCTCACCTATTCGGCGAGCGCCACCGACGCGCGTTATTGCATGGGCATGCTCACCGCCGACGCGAATGCCGACATCATGGACCCGGCATCCTGGACCAAGTCGCCCGTCCCGGTGTTCGCCACCTCGGAAGCCAACCAGGTGTTCGGCCCGGGGCACAACAGCTTCGTCGTGGACGAAAAGGGCCGCGACCTGCTCGTCTATCACGGCCGCGACTATCGCGAGATCAAGGGCAACCCGCTGTTCGATCCCAACCGCCATGCGCGGGTGCAGGTAGTGAAGTATCGCAAGGATGGCACGCCGGACTTCGGCGTGCCGGTGAAGAACGGAGTGTTGGCTTAGCTTGCATCGCCCTCTCCTGTTCGAAACGAACGGTGTGGGCTTGCAATGTAGGATTTCGCCTGCTTGGCTGGCGCGGCTTCCCCGCTCTTTGACGTCGTCAGACCCTCAAGCACCGACCAAAGCAATAAACGAACTATCCTGCGCAATTTTCGGAATGAAAAAATGCGCAAAGTGCGAAGTTAGGCGGGCCTCAGGCCACGCCGAACGGCACGACTCGGTTCAGATCGACATGCCCGATCTCGGCGCGGCCGAGATACGGCACCTTCATCTCGCGGCACCAGCGGACGATGATCTGCTCGAGCGTCTCGCCGAAATCGTTGCCGTTGTCGGTGATCGACGTGACGGCGCCCAACCGAACCCCGGCGATGCCCTTGAGCTGGGTGGCGTGCGCCATCTGGAACAGCATGCGGTCGATCCGATACAGCGGCTCGTCGACTTCCTCGATCATCAGCACATGGTCGGTAAGGTCGGGCAGCCACGGCGTGCCGATCATCGCCGCCAGGATCGCGAGGTTGAACGCGGCGGCGGGGCGCCCGTCGGCCAGGCTCGGCTCGAGCGCGCGACGATCCTTGTCGATCAGCCAGCCGAGTGCCCAGCCCGCGGCCTCGCCGGTGTCGTTCTTGCCGATGCTGCTCGCCATCGAGGCGTGGATCGGCCGGCCGATCCGCCGGGCATAGAGCGCGCCCAGCATAAACCCCATGTCGGAAAAGCCCAGATACGCCTTGCGCCCCGCCGCGGCGTTGAGCTGGGGCATCACTCTGTCGAGAATACGGTTCGAGCCATAGCCCCCGCGCGCGAACCAGATCGCGTCGAAGGCGGGATCGTTGGCGAATTCGAGGAAGGCCGCGGCGCGCTGTTCGTCCGTGCCGGCGAAATGCCCCGCCTCGTAATAGCATTGCTCGTGGAACACGATGTCGTGACCCGGATAGGTCAGCGCCATGAACGCCGCCATCCGCAGCGAGGATTCCCTGCTGACGGGCCGTGCCGGTGCTACCACTCCGATGCGCATGCAATCCCACCTCTTAACCAGTCGTCATGCCGAATTTGTTTCAGCATCCACTGCGCTGCAAGCGGCGTCGCTGCCGGCGGCACGATGGACCCTGAAACAAGTTCAGGGTGACGGAAAGGGGCGAGCGCGTCGCTCCTTGCTCCCCCCGACGAAACCGCCGATAGCCCGCGCATGCAGCACGACAAACCCTATTTCTTCGTCGGCATCGGCGGCTCTGGCATGATGCCGCTGGCGATGATCCTGGCAGGGCAGGGCGCCACGGTCGCCGGTTCGGATCGCAGCCTCGATGCCGGCCGGCTCCCCGCCAAGTTCGACGACCTCGAGCGCCGCGGCGTCGGCCTGTTTCCCCAGGACGGCAGCGGGATCGTCTCGCCTGACCAGATCGTCGTCGCCTCGGCGGCGATTGAGGCGAGCGTGCCCGACATGGTCCGCGCCGCCGAACTCGGCAGCCCGCGGATGACGCGCGCCGAGCTCAATGCCGCGCTGTTCAACGCCGCACCGCGCTCGATCGGCGTCGCCGGCACCAGCGGCAAGTCGACGGTGACGGGGATGATCGGCTGGATCCTCCACGCCACCGGCCGCGACCCGACGGTGATGAACGGCGCGGTGATGAAGAACTTCGCGTCGCCCGACGCCCCCTTCGCCAGCGCGCTGGTCGGGCAGGGCGAGGCCTATGTCAGCGAAGTCGACGAGAGCGACGGATCGATCGCGCTGTATCGCCCGCACGTCGCGGTGCTCAACAATGTCAGCCTCGATCACATGCCGATGGCGGAGCTCATCGACTTGTTTGGCGCGTTCATCGCCAAGGCGGGCAAGGCCGTGGTCAATCTCGACAATGGCGAAGGCGCGGCGCTGGCGATGACGCTCCCCGCCGACCGGCTGGTCACCTTCGCGATCGAGGGGGAGGCCGATCTGGTCGCGAACGATCTCGCGCCGCAACCCTTCGGCATCGATTTCCAACTTGTCGAACGCGGCGCTCCGCCGGTCGACGTGAAGCTGCAGGTTCCCGGGCGCCACAATGTCTCGAATGCGCTGGCGGCGATCGGCGCAGCGCGCGCGGCGGGCATACCGCTGCGCGACGCGGTGGGGGCGATCCAGGGCTTTACCGGGCTCAAGCGACGCTTCGAGCTGGTCGGCGAGGCGAACGGCGTCGCCGTGATCGACGATTTCGGGCACAACCCGGACAAGATCGCCGCCACGCTCGACACGCTCCACGCCTTTCCCGGCCGGCTGCTCCTGCTGTTCCAGCCCCATGGCTATGGCCCGCTCAAGGTGATGCGCGGCGAGCTGGTCGCGATGTTCGCATCGAAGCTTGGCGCGGACGACGTGCTGGTGCTCCCCGACCCGGTCTATCACGGCGGCACGGTCACGCGCGAAGTGACCAGTGCCGACATCATCGCGGACATCGCCGCGGCCGGCCGGCGCGCGCTCCACATCGCCGACCGCGCCACCGCCGCCGCGCATCTCGCCGCGCAGGCCCGCCCCGGCGACCGCATCGTGGTGATGGGCGCGCGCGACGATACGCTAAGCCTGGTCGCGAAAAGCATGCTGGACGATCTGCAAACCTAGCTTTGCATTTTGTCTAGCTAACTTGACATGGTGCGCCGTCTCGGCGTAAAGCTCCCTTTACTAATTGCAAAGGGAGCCAATCATCGTGTCCGATATCGAAGCGAGCCGCGCGCCCCGCATGGGCCTTCCGGTCGTTACGTATGTGCTGAGCCTGCTCGGCAGCATCTTCATCGTGCAGGCCTATCGGCCAGCGCTGCCGATAACGCTGCTCATCCTCGCCGTGCCGGCCGCGGCGCTGGTCTGGATGATCGTTCAGGGCATCCGCGCGAGGCGCATGCTCGGCGCCGCGCCCTGCGGCAGCCGCGCCTATGCACGCCGCATCGTTGTCCTCGCGCTGGTTTATGCG